>CAZHUE010000156.1:0-6949 GCA_964535875.1 uncultured Methylomarinum sp. | reverse complement strand
TTTCACGAAGTGAGACGTAAAAGTCACTCTATTGCGCCAATCTTCGTGGAAAACATCGGCAGTTTTAACAAGCTAAAACTAATTGGACATGATCAGAGGTCTTAAGGGCAACCTCTATTAATTGTGAACGAGAAAGATTGAGAACCATCTGTTTAAGATCAAGGTGAAATCAGAACGTAAAACACCAAGTTATTTGCGAAAAACTTCAAAGCATCCGCACCCCCACTCATTTCTCCTCACCTAGATCTATGTAGATGACAAAGGCAGGATATTCATGGCCCAGATTCATCCATCAACTGAATAGAGTTGCCTTGAAGCGTATTACTCAGTCTCTAAAGGAATTCTATAACCTCTTCCTCTTAATGTTTCGATTGGTTTTGTTAGGCCTTGTGGATCAAGTTTCTTACGTAAGCGACCGACAAAAACTTCAAGCACATTACTGTCACGATCAAAATCTTCATCGTAAATATGTTCAGTCAATACTGACTTGGAAACCACTTCGCCTTTACGGAACATCAAGTATTCTAATACTTTATATTCATAAGCCGTTAACTCAATTTTTTCTCCATCGGCTGACACTTCTTGTGTCATTGTATTCAGTTGTATATTCGCAAATGTTAAAACAGGATGAGCTTTACCTCGAGACCTTCTAAGCAAAGCATTTACTCTGGCTAAAAGCTCTTCATAATGAAAAGGTTTCGGTAGAAAATCATCTGCTCCTGCTTCCAGACCTTCGACTTTATCTTGCCATCGATTTCTTGCTGTTAACAATAAAATGGGGATGGTAATATCCTTATTTCGTAATCGTGCAATCAAATCTATACCAGAAAAATCAGGTAAGCCAATATCAACAATCGCAATATCTATTGGATAATCGGTCGCAAAATAATACCCATCTTCCCCTGTTAATGCAACATCAACGACAAATCCTTTATTACTAAAAAAATCTTGAATTTGTTGACTCAGAACCACCTCATCTTCGACAACTAGAATACGCACCATTACCTCACTTGCTTATATTACCATTCTCAGCATCTACTTTAAGATGCTGAACTCGCCCATCTTCTGTAAGTACTTTAATAATATGTACAATTTTCCCATCTATAGACTCTGTTTTTGCACCAAGAACTTTAGTGTTTAGCTCTTCAATTATTTTTTGTGTCGCTTGATCTAAGCTCAAAATAGAAAAGGTACCGTCTGTTCCTGAAAAAGCAGAAGTAGACAAAAAGAAAGTCAACAAAAAAGATTTAATATAAGTTTGCATTACTACCTGTAAAGAATGATTGTCATCTCCATCAAAAATGGATATTATCGATATTTTTAAGATAATAATCAATTCAGCCTGAACTCAGACTGAATCATACTTACACCCTCTTTCTTATTTTAACGCATTGAAAAACTATTAATCGTTCTTCCTAGCGCATGACCAAACGAAGCCCCTAATTTACCAGCAATTTTATCAATTAATCTTTCTTGTGGTGTAAAATTCAATTTCTTTTTGGTCCCTATAATTTCTCTTGCAACAGAGTCAACACTCCCAAAGTCATCGGCCAACCCAAGTTTAATGCCTTGAGATCCAGTCCAGACCAAACCTGAAAACATATCTTTCGTTTCAACTAATCTATCACCTCGTCCTGTTTTGACTGCATCAATAAATTGTTGGTGTACTTCGTTTAATAAAGTTTGCATATGGACAGTATCTTCTTGTTTAACAGGTGAAAACGGATCCATTAATGTTTTTTTTTTTATGTTTATTATTAAACTGAGATCTACACCTAACTTCTCCATCGCGTTGACAAAACCAAAGCCATTCATAATCACGCCTATTGACCCAATCATACTTGACTCGTTAACATAAATTTTATCTGCTGCGGATGCTATATAATATCCACCAGAAGCACAAATATCACTGACTACCGCATAAATAGGTACTTCAGGATGTTTTTCTTTCAGCCGTTTTATTTCAGCATAAACATAGGCTGATTGAACAGGGCTTCCCCCAGGTGAATTAATATTTAGAATAACACCTTTAGTTTTTTCATCTTTCAGCGCATCTCTTAAACCATCAATAATGCTTTCAGCACTAGCAGCCTCATTTTCAGCAATAATACCTAAAACATCAACTATTGCAGTATGCTCTTCATCACCGCCACCTATGCTTTTACCAAAAGGATAAAAAGCCATTGTTCCTACAGTTATCAAATAAGCAAACATCAATATTTTAAAAAAATTACTCCATCGCCTAGCTGTACGTTGTTCAGTTACAGCAGCCAGTGCTACTTTTTCAAGCACTTCTCGTTCCCATCCTGGGGTATGATTAGAATCTTTTCTATCCATATTATTATCTTGTTGATTTTCCATTACTATTTAACCCTTATATAAAATATCTAGTATTTGAATTGTTTGTGGCAAAGTTATCAGTGGATTAAACTTCTGTAGCTGCTCATAGGTATTTGCTCCAGATGTAACTGCAATCGATGCTATGCTGGCATTGTTTGCCATTTCTATATCATGGATAGAATCACCAATCATCACTGTTCTTTCCTTTCTGACACCTATTTCTTCAATAATTTCATCCAGCATATCAGGCTGTGGTTTTGAAGCCGTTTGGTCAGCGGTTCGTGTAGAATCAAAAAATCCAGACAACCCAGTGCCTTGTATAGCCTTATCTAATTCTAATCGAGTTTTTCCTGTAGCGACTGCAAGCTTATACCCTTTTTGTTTAAGCTCTAATATCATCTCATTAACACCTATAAACAAATCATCTTTTGTTATTTGTTTAGACATATATTCTTGACGATAATAAGAAATTAACCGTTCCTTGACGAGAGGGTCTATTTTCGGAAATAGCCCATCCATTGTCTTTTGTATACTTAAGCCAATAGTATCTTTCAATTTCTGATTTTCAGGCACTTCACATCCGCACATTTCAGCAGCTTTTGATAGACAAGTAACAATCCAGTCGATTGAATCTACCAGTGTTCCATCCCAATCAAAAATAATTAAATCAAACCTTTCCCTCATTTAATCAACACTTCTTTTTCCAATAAACGTTCTAATTCTCGCGGCAAAGATGCTTTAAAATGCATTATTTCACCAGAAACCGGATGATTAAATTGTAGCTGCTCTGCGTGAAGAAACAAGCGCTTGTATCCTTTTTTTATTAAAATGTTATTAAATTTAGCATCGCCATAGCGAGTATCTGCCACAATTGAGTGTCCCAACCAAGCTGAATGAACCCTTATTTGATGCGTTCTCCCTGTTTTTGGCGAAGCCTCAACCAAAGTAAAGCCTTTATACTTTTTTAATCGTTTAAAACTAGTCTCAGCATATTTCCCTGCCTGATTGACCTTAACCATCCTTTCCCCACCTTTCCCTGTACTTTTAAGTAAAGGCGCAACAACTATTTGCTTTTTTTTATCCCACTCACCTACTAATAAGGCCAAATAAGTTTTTTTCACCCCATCGCCCCTAAAAAGATCATGTAATTTTTTTAAAGCCGATCTTTTTTTTGCAACCAATAAACACCCTGAAGTATCTTTATCAAGTCTATGCGCTAATTCAAGAAATCTAGCGTCAGGTCTCAGAGTTCTAAAAGCTTCAATAACTCCCGAACTAATTCCACTCCCACCATGCACAGCAAACCCGGAAGGTTTATTCAAAACAACCAAGACATCATCTTCAAAAATAATTTCATGCTCTAAACTATGTTTCAAGGTCGGCTGAAGATCTACTTCATTTTTACGAACAGCAACTCGGACAGGTGGAATACGAACGATATCACCTATATCAAGTTTATACTTATTATTTATTCGTCCTTTATTTACCCTTACCTCTCCTTTACGTATAATTCTATAAATTTTACTCTTCGGAACGCCTTTCAATCGAGTAATCAAAAAATTATCTATCCGCTGTCCATTATTTTCTTCTGTAATATCAACCAACTGAACCTTTGGTCTAATACCATCTTCCACTTTATTCATAACAAGAATAATAACAGCAAATTCAAATTATTAGCGGTTTAAATTGATACTTTCTATAATTATTGTTATATTGGCATGGTTTATCTATTGAAAAATAGTTAAAATATGATAATAATATATAGATTTGTTTTTACAACAAACTACACAGAATTTTGGGTTTTATCGTTCAACCCATGATGAACGATGTTGTTCCTACAGAACAAAAATACTTATAGCGAAGGTATACTCCACAATGAGTAAATAAAACCTTTTTGCTATAGCAACAGAACTTATTCGCCAGTTGTTTCCAAAACTTGATTATTCATAATATTATGAAATATATTTTTGTAAAAAGGAAAAACTAGTAAGTCGACAAGAAATTAAAACTTATTGCCACGTGTGTATTTAAACAATACTCACCAATTTAGAACCAGTTAATAACTGACACGAGTTGCTAGTAACGGCGTTATACAATAGCGCTTAAAAACTGGTTCTTAATCATTAAGTCTGTTCAGGAATTTTACATTCCTTAGCTATTCTGAAATGGAGCAAGAAACTACAAGGATAATATAATGAAAAGAATGCTTATCAACGCCATGCAAGCTGAAGAGCTGCGAGTTGCTTTGGTAGATGGTCAAAAACTTTACGATTTTGACATAGAACTCCCTTCAAACGAACAAAAAAAAGCCAATATTTATAAAGGCATTATTACTCGTGTCGAACCAAGCCTTGAGGCTGCATTTATTAATTACGGCGCAGAAAAACATGGCTTTCTACCTTTTAAAGAAATTTCTGCTGAATACCGGAACAAAAGACCTTCAGGCCAAAAAACAGAAGGTCGCCCAAGTATCAAAGATCTGGTTAAAGAAGGTCAGGAAGTTATCGTTCAAATTGAAAAAGAAGAACGAGGAAATAAAGGTGCTGCATTAACCACATACATTAGTCTTGCCGGGACTTATCTGGTACTAATGCCCAATAACCCTAAAGCGGGCGGCATTTCCAGACGTATTGAAGGAGAGACTAGAAATGAGTTGCGCGAAGCCATGGCAGGATTGGAAATATCTGAGGAAATGGGGCTTATTATCCGTACAGCTGGCTGTGGAAAGAGTACAGAAGAACTGCAATGGGATTTAAATTACCTCATCCAATTATGGGAGGCAGTTGACCGCTCTAGTACAGAACAACAAGCACCTTTCCTGATTTTTCAAGAAAGTAACGTTATTATCAGAGCGTTACGCGATCATTTAAGAAATGATATTGATGAAATTCTGATCGACAATGAATCCTCATTCAAACTAGTACAAGAATTTCTAAAACTGGTTATGCCTCACTTTTTACAAAAGGCAAAATTATACCAGGATAGTGTGCCATTATTTAGCCGTTATCAGATTGAATATCAAATAGAATCTGCATACCAACGTGAAGTTTCCTTACCTTCTGGCGGTTCTATTGTCATTGATTACACTGAAGCATTAACATCAATAGACATAAACTCTGCCCGTGCAACAAAAGGCAACGACATTGAGGAAACTGCTTTAAACACTAATCTTGAAGCAGCCGATGAAATTGCCCGTCAATTACGTTTACGTGATCTAGGTGGATTATTTGTCATTGATTTTATTGATATGCTGGCCTCAAGAAACCAAAAGTCGGTTGAAAACCAACTTCGTGAAGCACTTAAAATTGACCGTGCACGAATTCAGACCAGTCGTATTTCTCGTTTTGGATTACTTGAAATGTCCAGACAGAGGCTGCGTCCTTCTTTAGGTGATGCAACGCAGCTCACTTGCCCTCGTTGTAAAGGACAAGGCTCTATTCGCAACATTGAATCTATTGCTCTATCTGTTCTTCGTATACTGGAAGAGGAAACGATGAAAAAAGGCACAGAAAAAGTTGTTGCACATTTACCTATTGAATGTGCAACTTTTCTGTTAAATGAAAAAAGATCTGAGTTACAAGCTTTGGAAGCTAGCCATAAAGTCGATGTTATTGTTTTACCTAGCAAACACCTTGAAACACCCGCTTATGATATTGAACGTGTTAAATCTATTGAAGGCGAAGAAGAAAAACCCAGTCATTTACAAATTAAAGCTGAGAACATCAGTGTCCCGGATTTTGCACAAAAATCGACTCATGTCGCTGAAAAACCAGCTATTAAAGAATTTCTCCATGATGCACCTGCCCCCATTATTCAGAATAAAAAAACTTCAACCAATTTGATTCAACGCTTCTGGCAAAAACTAGTTGGAAATCAAGACAAACCTAACAAAGGAAAAGAAAAACCAAGAAATAATCGTAGCCCTAAGAATAAGAACACAAAAACAAGAAATAACGGAAGCACAGGACGTACCAGCCAAGTTCGTAGGCCTCGAAAAAGCGCACCTAATCGCCAATCACAAAAAAACATACTGACTGAAAATAATAATTCTGAAAATTCAACGTCTAATAATACATCACCTAAACAAAAGAGTTCTTCTGAAACACAAACAAAAAACCCAAGAAACAATACAAATCGCAGGCGCACAAGAAACCCAAATCACAAAAGATCTCCGCAAAAGAATGAAACCGACCAAAGTGTTCTTTCTGAACCCAACAATGAATCAACAAAGATAAAACCAAGACTTCAGGAATCACAAAAAAAACCAGAAAAACCAATATCTTATGATAATAAATTTGCAGAACAAGCCCAACAAAAGAGCTCAAATCATGAAAAAATAATAACTTCTACAGCTAAAAATAAGCAAAAACCAGAACCACCTTCTGATCCAGAGGTATAAACTAAAACAATTATATTCTTCAGCTACTAGCTCTTAGTGGTTGAAGAATATCTTAGATCTCTGCCCCAGTACTTCAGTCCCAAGTTCCTATATTTAAGTTCTAAAATAAAACTCATTCCATTCATCTAGCAATCATAGATTTCAATCAACAAAACAAGGTATTAAATAATATTTAATCCGAGATATATTTTCTAGAACAATTCAAGCTAT
>CAZHUE010000155.1:0-6953 GCA_964535875.1 uncultured Methylomarinum sp. | reverse complement strand
TTTAAACGCTTAGCGTCACTGTCATTAAGTTTAAGGAATCATTGCTGTAGTGTAGGTTGGATGAGTTTATCAAGCGAAGCGCGATAATGGTGTCCGACATTTATCGGGGTTGTCGGATTACGTTTTTTCGCTGCGCCCAAAAATCTTATCCAACCTACAAGGTAATACAATGAATTTAACATGTAAGTTCTTAACTTAATAGTAGTGATACATAGCGTGGAAACTAAATAATTATAATAACTAAATCAAGAGAGAGATTCAATAATGATTAAAATTCAAAAATATATAAAATGCTGCGCCGTACTTAGTTTAAGTATTACAACAGCATATGCAGAACCCGCTCCATTTTCTGTCTACTTTGATACATCAACTCCAGATATAGTTGAAAATGATAGAGTTACATTTGATGGTGTGCGAGTAGATGGCTTAGGTTATTCTGCAAATAAAGATGCGTTTAAAGTTGAGTATCTTTTTGACCATTCAACGTTAAACTTTAATTATCAATCAATAAAATATTTTTATCCTGATGTGGGTGTTTTTTACGGACAATATATGGTTATAGAGCCAGAACCTGCACAACCAGATTATGTAGTGGATGGAATAAGCTACCAAAGTGGTACAGAAAATGGTTTTTCCTCGCAAACTTCCACTCCTTTTGTTGCTACATTTGATCTTAAAAAAGGACATTATATAAACCACTTGATTAGAGATGCGTCTGTGGATTTCAAGGTAACTTATTCAGGAAATGATATAAATCAGACCGAATTTAGAAGTACGGATAATGTTTATTCTGGGACTCGAATAATCCGCATAGATGGAGCTTATACTCTGAAAATAGAACCTACTAACCCAGCTGATAGTTTAACATTCAACATAACCATCTCGAATGGGAACAATAAGAAACTAGAGATAATTAGCGATGGCAGTAATATTGTTGCTCTAATTAAAGGGTCAACTCATGAGTACTCTAAATTTAAACTACATCTTAACGAAGGTGAATTTTTAGAGGTTCCAGGCGGGGACAGTTTCAGAAAAGTTTTACTTGATAATATAGGACGTCGAGTAGATGGCTCTCCGGATGCTACGTTTATTTATCAAGCAAAAAGAACAGGTGAATATTATTTATTTATCTCAGATGGAGCTTCGGATGAAGGGACGGATCGAACATATAGGGGTACAATTTCAATAACTCCTGAATCTCAAATACGCTCCAGAAACAAGCAAAAAAAGATTGCTTCAAAGCAAGCAATAAGTGGAGGGTCGGGGAACTAAACATAAAATTTATGCGGTAATCGTAAGTATCAATATAAGGAGAAACTATGTCTGAAGAAGTTATAGCAAACGTACCAAAAAATGAACAGCAGGATGAATCTTTAATGGCTGCAAAAAAAATAGTAACATTTGTTTATGCATTGCAAGCCATTTCTTTTTTTCTGGGGTTTACGTTTTTAATCTCACTAATCATTATTTATGTTAAAGAAAATGATGTTAAAGGAAGCTGGTTAGAATCACATTTTAAATGGCAAAAGCGTACCTTTTGGTTTGGTCTGTTATGGACAATAGTTGGGCTTGCTTCTCTGCTTATTGTGATAGGCTATTTTATCTTGCTGTTAAATACCGTTTGGATAATTTACCGCATTACCAAGGGCTGGATGCGATTGAATGAGGGAAAAGAAATGTATGTGAATAATTAAATATCACCGCCTGATGCCCTAATAACAATAAATATTTTTTATGTCGAATCAACGTTTAAAAATCATTCTGTGTTTAAGCTTAAGTCTTTTTTTAGATCAGGCTATTGCTACTGATGAATCACGAGCAACCCTGTTAGATAACAACCCTGGCTTTTGTGATATGTACCGTGGTTTAAATGGAGGGGATGATACGCCTGATTTTTGCCCTCCGGTTAAAACCAAAGAAGCTACTCGCGGTTTTGCTCCTGCGACAAAAAAAACGCAGTCAATTGCTTTTAGTAAATTAATTAATTTTGAATATAATTCCAGTAAAATTATGCCAAAATCTTTTGATGCCTTAAACAAACTTTCAGACGTGCTTAAATATGAAAAAATGCTTTCTAAAGTGATTCGTATAGAAGGTCATACTGATAACGTAGGTTCGGCAAAAGCTAATAAGTTGCTTTCTGAAAAACGTGCTTTAGCCGTTAAACGTTATTTGGTTAAAAGAGGTGTTGAAGAGAATCGACTTCAAACCATTGGATACGGGTTTAATCGGTTATATGATAAAGAACATCCTGAAGACGGTATTAATCGACGGGTAGAATTTATCAATTTGGGTGGGTAAAGGTTACTTACAATGGATTGACAAACACACAAAACAAATATAATATCTAGTCTGACTGGTTTAATAAAAAGAGTTAGGTATTATGAAAAACAATACATGGCAACTTCAAGATGCAAAAAGCAAATTTAGCCAATTGGTTGAAAATGCAATGTCGAAAGAACCTCAATTTGTTACAAAACATGGAAATAATGCTGTAGTTATTCTTTCATTCGAAGATTATAAAAAAATTACAAAACCTAAAACTGATTTAGTAACATTTTTAAGAAACTCTCCTCTTACAGAAATTGAGCTAGATGTTTCAAGAAATAGGGAGTTACCAAGAGATATTGAGTTATGAAATATCTTTTAGATACCTGTGTAATATCTGAAATTATAAAACCTCAAGCAGATGAAAATGTTATTTCATGGATTCAAAATCAAGATGAAGAAAGTTTATACCTCAGTGTATTAACATTTGGTGAAATAGAGAAAGGTATTGAAAAATCACCTGATGGATCAAAGAAAAGAAAGTTACAATTATGGGTAGAAGAGGATTTAAAAAAACGCTTTGAAGGTCGAATAGTCCCTATAAATATAGATGTTTCAGTTAAATGGGGTGCAATTCAAGGTATTGCTGAATTGCAAGGAAAGCCAATGCTCGCCATTGATGGGCTTATTGCGGTTTCTGGGCTTATTCATAATTGTATTGTCGTCACTAGAAATGTTTCAGATATGGAGCAAAGTACAGTAGAATTATTCAACCCGTGGGTGAAAAATGCATAGCAATCGCATGCACCAGGGCTGCCTCAAGCGTCAATGTTGGACTGCCAAAGTAATTGTAGCCCAACAAAGTGTTTTTTGATTATCTAGCACGCTTCAACGTATTTTTATCAAAATCACGATCAGTCAATCCTGTTTTAAATTGATAATTACTCCACAATAATGTGGTGTCTTTTTTAGTTAAATGATTAATCATTTCTAATCGATCAGGTCGCCAGTATTTATCCAGGTATTGCTTATAATCATGAAGTGTTAGCGTTTTTAACAATGCATTTTTTCGGTCGTAATATTCAGTTTTAACGACCATATAAATCTCTTTGTCCATCCAGATAATTGAACGTTTATAACCTGAATGTTTATATTCTGGATAGCGTTCTATTACAAAAACATCTTTACCATCTAGCACGTCATCTTTTATCCATTTATAAGTGTATTTTTCAACTTCCTGTGATGAAATATCTTCATAAGCAAATTCGCTGCCCATAAACGGGCCTGATTTATTTGAAGATGATATTCGTTTAATCCGTTTTAAAGCGGGTAAATATAGCCACTGGTCATCAGCTTTTGTGGCATGAGTAAAGCTTAAAAAAGCGGTGCCTTTTATATCTCTTGGAGAATTAAAAATATTGAGACTTTTATCTCCGTCACCTTTAACTTCTAATTCTTTATGGTGGATCTCCCGTTTACTTTCCTGCCCTTGAGCATTGCGTAAAATCATTTGTAGATCAGCCGTTGAATCACCCCAGCCAGTATCACGTTTTTCTGCTTCAATGATGATCGCCAGACCTTTTTCTTCTGCTGTTTCAGCATTAATTACGAAGGGTAATGTTAGCAACAGAATTGCAACATAATTACGCATATTTTTTCTCCTCAAATTTCATTAATAGTGTGGGTAATAGTAAAAAATCGGCTATTAAAGCAAAAGCAATAACAATTGCGGTTAAGAGTCCCATGCCTGCATTTAATTCAAAACTGGAAAGTGATAAGACTAGAAAGCCCGCAATCAAAACAACGGAGGTTATAACCAAGGCGCGACCAACTGTTGAAAAAGCGTAAATCACTGCATCTTCCGAGCTTAAACCTTGTTCTCGTCTGGCGCGTAAATATTTGCTTAAAAAGTGGACAGTATCATCTACGACGATTCCTAATGTCATCCCCGTCACCACTGAAAGTGCAAGTCCTACTTCACCAACAAATATCCCCCACAAACCAAAACCTAAAGCTGCTGGAACCAGATTAGGTAATAAGCTGATAAGCCCAATTTTAAATGATCTAAATGCGAAAATTAAAATGATTGAGATCATAAATAAGGCTAAGGTTGTTCCTACTAACATGCTTTTAATGTTTCGTTTACCAATATTGGCAAACATAAGCCCAGTTCCAGAACCGGGGTTAGCCGATAAATCTATATAGCTGGTGTTTTCTTTTAACCAGGCAAATGCGCGATTATTTAAGGCGATTAATTCATTGCTGGATAATGTTTGTAATGAGGGAATTAGTCGGATGGATGATTTATCAACATCAATCTGGTTGTTTAAATCCAAGCCATAGGGGAGAGACATTTCATAAAGTAATAAATACTGTGCCGATAAATCACGTTTTTCTGGCAATTTATAAAAATCCATATTATCAGCGTGCATGTTTTTGTTTAGGCGCGTAATAATGTCCGTTAAAGTCATCACATGAGTGGTTTCCGGTTGTTGTCTATACCATGTGGAAAAGGCTTCAACATCTTTTAAAAAACCAGGGTTGTTAATGCCACCTGATTCACCGGAAGATAAGGAGTATTCAATGTTATAGACACCAGTCAGGTTATCAACCGTAAAATCTGAATCTATTCTGTATTTAACGGTTTCGTCAAAATAATTAACAAAAATATCATTTAATTCATTTTGTGGAATAAAGGCAATGAGGAAAACAGTGATATTAACCATAATCCATAATAAAGGTTTACGTTTGCTAACAACCATTTTTCCAAAGCGAGTCATAACCGGATCATCGTCATTTTGAATTAACTTGGTTCTAAAAGGAAGTAGCGACATCATGGCTGGCAAAAAAGTCATAGAAAGAATGAAGGCAAAAGCCACCCCGATAGCAACAAAATTTCCTAGATGTTGAAAGGGTGGGGCATCTGAAAAGTTCATACTTAAAAAACCAAGACAGGTCGTTAAACTGGCAAGAAAAACAGGTTGCAAGTTAAGACGAATAGTTTCTGTAATTGCATCAGCTTTTGTTTTTCCATGCTCTAGTGCGTGTAGAAATGTCACAATAATATGCACTGAATTTGCAATAGCAATGGTTAAAATCATCGTGAGGGCAGATGCAGAAGGAGGTGAGATAGGATAGCCAATATATCCCCCGATACCCATTGCTGCAAGAATAGAACAAATAATCACTAGCATAGTGAGAAATGTTCCAGTAAAACTTTTGGTTAAGAGTATTAACATTAATAGCATAACGCCAAAGCTAATCGGAACCAGCTTGGCCATATCCTCACGGGATGCTTCTCCAAAGGCATTATTCATCATAATCATGCCTGAAATACGCACATTAATATCAGGATAAGCCTGGTGGATTTCTTCAGCAATATTTCTAGCAAAACTAACAACTTCTGGCGTTTCTTTATTCTCGTCTTTTCCAGGTAGCAGAATCGTGACATTGATACCGGTGACGTGAGCTTTTTCAGAGATAAGCCGGTTGAGTAGTAACGGCTCATTCATTGACACCTCTTTTATTTTAGCAATTTCTTTAGCTGATAAATTTTTCGCATCCGTATATAAATCTCGTACGATAAGGTCATCATCCTCAGCTTCTGTAAATTGAAAATTAGAAAGGGAATCGACTCTGGAAGAATAGGGGATTTGCCAGGATTTTTCTGTTAGATCTTCAATCGCTGCCAGTACATCGGAAGTAAAAACATTACCACTCTTAGGTTCAAGTACAAATAATACATTGTCATTTTTAGAGTATTTTTTTTCCAGTGCTTCAAAAGCTAATAACTCAGGGTTTTCTGCACTAAAAAACACGCGGTAATTATTGGTAAATGAAAGATACTTACCACCACTGGCTGCTAGTGTAACAAGTATTAAAGTTAGAGGGATAACTATCCAGCGGAATTTAACAACCCATCCACCGAGTTTATTTTCAATTGTATTCATTGTTTATCTCAGTAATAAATTATTGCGCGTTGCCTAAAAGGGACAGAAAATTATTAACTTGTACACTATATGTAGTCATAAATTCACTCTTGCTGAGAGATAGTTTTTCAACAAGATATAAAGAAATTAAACCATGGCAAAAAGCCCAAATAGCGATAGCAATTTGATCCGTGTTTTGGTTTTTAAACTGACAATTAACCACCAATTGATGGTGATACAAATAGGATTCCCTCATCTCTTCGGCACCTTTTTTATTTAGATTTTTTAAACCAGTTATTTGGCGAGAACTCATAAACATGGTCTCGTAGTATCCTGAGTGTTCCATTGCAAAGCGCATGTATTCATGACAAGACCTTTGTAATTTAGCAAGAGGACTGGTCTCAACTTCGCATCGCTTTAAGTACGATGAAAATACCCTAAATCCACTCAGTAAAACATTAAAAAGTAATTCTTCTTTATTTGAAAAATGTCTATAGATAGCGGTGGCACTAATCCCAGTATTTAAGGCAACTTTGCGCATTGAAAAACCAATATAACCATGTTCTAAATAGACATCTCGGGCAGAAGCAATGATCTTTTCTTTCATGTTAACAGTGTTAACTATTTTATTATGATTGTCAAATACATCATTTATTCAGGTGTGATTTAAGGAGTAGTAAAGAAAAAATCAAGAAGTTTTCGTAGATACTCTCTTAAAAAACAAGTCATGTTTTGCAGAAATCATAAAAATATTAT
>CAZHUE010000154.1:0-6984 GCA_964535875.1 uncultured Methylomarinum sp. | reverse complement strand
GCATCATAAAACCAAGGCGTTGGATCGTTTGGATCCACTTTTTTAGCAATAGTTAATTCAGTTGCCGCATAATCATTATTTTTAAGTTCAAAATAAGCTTTGCCCAAATAACTACGCATAATGGCGTTATCCGGGTCAAGACTAACTGCCGTTTCTAAATCACGAGTTCCTTCTTCAACATCACCTTTTCTGATTTTTGCCAAGCCTAATCCCAATCGTGCTAAAGGATCAGCAGAATTCAAGTTGATGGATTTAGTAAAGGCAGTCTTCGCTTCATCTATATCCACCTCTGCAAGATAAGCAAAGCCCAGAATAGTTTGAGTACGATCAAGTTTTGGATTTAACTGTTGTGCCTTTTGTGCTGATTTTAAAGCATTACTACGTTCACCAGTAGAAAGCTGTAACTCGGATAACCTTGCCCATGCCAATGCATTATCGGGTGATAAATCAACTGCTTTTTGTGTTGCTTCTAGTGCTGATTCTATTCTAAATTTCGACTGATAAGCATAAGATAAAGCGATCTGAGCCATGGATGATTGAGGATTTAGTGTGGTCGCTTTTTGAGCAAAATTTAACGCTTCATCTTGTCGGTTTTTAACAACTGAAACTATTGCTTGCAATGCAAATGCATCACTATGATTAGGATCTACAACCTGTGCTTGATCAATAAATTTTAAAGCTTTGTCAACACTACCTACACTTAGTAAAAGCGATGCAATATAAGTTAAATAATAACTGTCATTTCGTAAATCCTGATTTTTATCGAGTAAACTTAAAGATTTATCTAAATCACCTATTTGTTGTTGATTGTCATCAGCATTTAATCCAGATACCCTGCCCTTTTCTAAATTGATAATTGGTGGATAATACAGTGTCCACTGCACTGCATCTTCAGGGCGAATGGTGAATGCTTTAACTTGTGGTGCCTGGTTTTTGTAGGCAATTCCAGTAAAACCTTGTTTAATCAGTATTTCACCCTGTTTATTATTTGCTGCAACCTGCCCGTGGAAAACCTTGATTTCTGCATGTTCTGAGTCAACTGTCACTAAAAACTCAGTGCCTTGGTGTACGGCATTAATGAATGGCGTTTGAATATTTAAACGTTGGGATTCACGGCTACGAAAAAAGCTCGCGCCTTCCAGCAACCTTAAATACCATGAGGTTGTTTTTTCCCCCGGGGGTAAAAAAATCAGGGTTGAACTTTGTCTTAGTGTAGCTCTTGATTCATTTCTAAGTAAAAAGGTTGCACGACTGTGCTTTCGAGTTCGAATTTTGTCATTATCACAAAAAGTTTGATCTGAACTAACCGTTTTCCAGATTGATTCACCTGCATACTGTATATCAACTTTTCCCTGGCTGGATATAATTTTGGCTAACCATTGAGAGCAATGGTGCTCAGCTTGTACACCACTTGATACAATCAATATTCCAAAGAGGCTAAAATATTTAATCTTCTGATGCATATTATAATAATTATTAGTGCAACATTAACTAAAAAAAATGTTCACTAAGTCTAGGAAATGAAAATATTTTTATGTTAAATCTATTCTATGCCTGTTAGTCCATTAAATGCAAGAGAAGTGGTAATATTACCTATTTTAATCACGGTAGACTGGTTTTGATCAGTGTGGGTCAATAATTTTTGATTGTTTTGTTTTAGATAGTGAATGTAGAAAAGTGTGGGGCCATCACCTGGGTGGATACGTTCTATATCAAGCCATGCATCTAATGCTTCTGACCATTGTTGTTGTTGAAATAATTTAAGTGCTTTCGAGAAATCTGCTATTACTGTTGTGATTCGGGCGTTTTGAGGTTCACTTATTTCAGCAATTAATTCATAAATATGAATAGGCTTTGTTTTACCTTTTAATAAAAACACGCCTATTTCTCGTGCAATAAAGTCTTTTAAGCTATTAATAACTTCGGCGGAAACCAATATTCGTGTCCCCAGGAGTTTATTTAAACCTTCAATCCGAGTTGCTGTATTTACCGTATCGCCAACTGCTCGATATTCATAATGATAGTCAGCCCCTACGTTACCTAAACGTATATCTCCAAAGTGTAAACCTATCCGGGTTGGTAACTGATCTGGTTGAAAATCATTGAACTGGTCGATTGATTTTAAAATTTCTAGGGCTGTCAAACAAGCGTGGGTTCTGTGTAGTTCATGAATCGCCTTAGGCCATATTGCAAACATTGCATCGCCTAAAATATCAGAAATCATTCCCTGGTATTTTTTTACTAATGGAAACATCACGCCATAATAAGCATTCATTAAATCATTCAGTTTTTGAGGATTCATGCTCTCAGATAGTGTTGTATATTGACCTGCATCGGTTGCCATACAGACGCCTTGCATAAGTTCCCCATAGAGATTCATCGAAGCTGCATCATGTTTAGTAGTAATTAAACTAACAACATCATCTGGTAAATAGAGGCTAAATGCTTTATGCATTTTTTGATGTTCTTGCCGACCCTCTAAAAAATACGATATTGATTTAATTAATAAAACAAAGGAAGTCAGTAATATTATGGGAATAAACAAAGGTAACCATAAATAAGTATTAACAAATAAGCTGTATGAGAAATATAAATAGGCCAAATTAAGTGCAATAACTATACTTATTGCAATATTAAATGAATAAAAACAGCAAATACCTATTAGTAAAAGGCCCCAGACAAATATTAATAGAAATTGATACAGTGGGTGTAAAGGTTTAACCCATGACTTATCAATTAGATTGCCTACTGCTGTTGCTGCAATTTCAATAGGACTGGCGACTTCGCTATTGTTATTTGAAAAAACAGTGTAAAGCCCCTGACTTTTTTCAGGCTCTATATTTTCAGAATACCCTATCAATACAATTTTATTAGTAAATAGATCAGGTTTTAAAATGTCACTGACTAGTGCTTGATAAAAGGGAATGGTAGTTATACTGCCTACTGTACCGTAATGATTAATATACAGGCTACTATCCGATGTATTCAACAAGGCTAACCATGATTTTAAAAGGTTTTTTTTATCCTCTGAATAGTTTGCTTGATTGATTAATTGACCAAACTGAAGTAATGACTTGTGGTCGTTAACAAGTCCTGTTCTTATTCTTTGAATGACTTCAAAAACCTCTGTTTTATCGACTAGTTGTTGAAACGTATCAGGAAACCGAAAGTTAGAAGAATCTAGTTGATAAAGTAATTGTACAATTTCTTTGTACGCTTGTTTAAAAATGTAACATTGAAATATAGCAACAGGAAATGTGGCTATATCCCCAGCACTTTTTTTATAGGTCCAAAATTGTTTAACCGTAGAGGCAGTTTTTGGTAGTAGAAAAGGAGCAGATCCCAAGGCTTGTTTTTCAAAAACAGGAAGCGAACCAACAATACTTTCAAAGGTTAATCGCTTTGATGAATCATTGATCTTGATAACATTTCTCTTTAAATAATTACTGAGGATGATATTTCTATCCTCTGCTATTGCCTTAGTTAATAATTGGTCATTATTCTGATCTCGATGTTCATCAAAAATCATATTAAATGCAATAACTGACGGATTTTGCTGATTTATTTTTTCTATTAATTGAGCATAGTATGATCTCGGCCATTTTTCCGGATTTTCAGGTAAATGCAAAATTTCTGCTGATAATTTATCAATACTGACAATAACGACTTTATCCGAAGCAGGTATTTCTGCTCTAAACCTAAATAACCAGGATAAACCAAACTCTTCTTCAAGAAAAATGCCAGATGACGTTAAGCTAAACAAAGCAAAAGATCCCGCTATCAATAAGATAGTAGAATAATTTTTAAAGACTTTAGCGCGAGTGCTCATCACTATTAGATTAATTTAAATGTTTATGAATAAAGATAATAGTTAAGATGTCATTTTATAGGTAAAAAAGAGAATTTTATTAAATAGGTATAACGAAACCTCTCTTACATATGAGTAGCTCTGTTAAATGTGGATGAGAAAATTGAGAACCAAAATATTCAAGATCAAGGCGAAATTCACTCGTAATAGCTGGTTATTGCAAAGGGTTTCAAAGCTTCCGCTTCTCGATAACTGATCCTGCGTTATTCTACTTACGGGTTTCCGGCCCTAATGCTCACACTTCTCACCTACATCCATGTGGACGACGTAGAGATTGGATTGCATTCTTTGGAAACCTATCATTATTTCTAAAGAGGTTGGGTTAACGAAACAACCGTTAGCCCAACCTACTAAACAATCAATCTTTAATCAATCGTTTCTATCCACTGGCAACGCTCTTTTACTAGATCACTAGTATACTCATTGCCTATCCCTTTTGCTATTAAGCCTACCACTCTGTCATCAGTATCATAGCCAATATGTGCATCCATCGGGTTTGCTAACTTCCCTAAGCCAAAAATATCATAAACAAAGGCAACGTTGATATTTACATTTGTAACTTCAATACATAACCTTGAATCAAGATATTTTTCAACGAAACCTGGGGGGATCGCATAGCTTAATATATCATTAGGATCGCTAAACGCAATAACCGGTGTTTTAGTTAGCATCCGTTTAGAATAGTTTTCTCCTTCAGGATCACAATAGGATTTTTTTTGATTACTTATTTCCGGTAACTTTCGGCCTAATTGCAACATGGGAAGTTGATTAGACATCATATAAATGGGTATAGTTTTCTTTCTCAGCTCCTTCTCTACAATTTTTTGATACATATCATCATCATCATTAACCCTTTGACCAAGTGCTGAGGTAATGCGTTCTACTCCATCAATGGTTATTCTGCTTCCTAAACTATGTGAAATAAAGGCATATTGATCATTTGTTATGGCTGAAATATCAGGTGATTCACAAGTTTTCCCTTCACCCTCAGGTAATTCATCCCAATTACCATAAGTCATCCAACAAAAAGATTGAGTAAATGCTAATAGAATATCTTCCCTGCTTGCGCCTAAATAAATGATCGGATCTGGTCCAGTATCATTTGAAAAGCGTTTCATTAAATCATTTAATTCGGTTCGCCTAAATGAATATTGTCCTGAATTATCGTAAGCTAATACTTCTTTTTCTTTCGCTGTAATTTCAGACCAGGTCAATTCATAAAAGATTAACTCCTGGGATCTATCTTTATTCAAAAATCGATTAATTCTTAAATTACCTAAAGGACTATCTGGCAATTCCCGGTCAAATAATTTAATATCTTTATGTGCTTTTGATGTCACAGTTAATTCAAGTTCTTTTGATAATTTCTCAAAAAATTCTGTTGCATATCCAGGTTTATGATCCCCTACCCCATGAACCATAAGAACTTTCATTTTACCCTTTCTATTACTAAGATGAGGTTTTAAACCTGTAAACTCTGGCCCCCAAATTTCACACATTCTAGTGTCTTCAGCTTCTTGTTTTTCAAGAATAGCCTCAGTCACCCCTTTGCCCAAACTGGAACAACCCGACAGTATCAAGCCTGAAATACCAAAAATTATTAATTGTTTTATATTTATCATTGTTATTTTTAAATAATGTTATAAACAGCGGATTATATTTACTTTTTTATAAAAACAGACTATCTTCTATAGTTAACTGGACACCTATTATAATTTAGTTATTAAAACATTAAAAATGATTCCAAATAAATTTAAATCAGTTGCTTTTCTTGCCCTTTGGGCACTGTCTCATCAAGTGAATGCACAAGACCTGGTTGAAACCTTTCAACTTGCTTTTAAAAATGATCCAAACCTAAAAAAGTCTTACTATTCTCAACTATCAGTTGCAGAAATTAAATCTCAAAGCATAGGACAGATGCTACCAGTACTTTCAGCTTCTGCTACAAGCAGTCGTAATCGACTTAATAATAAAAAATTAACCTTTCAAGGTAGTGGTGTCCAAAAATATTGGGATCATGGGTTTTCTATTAATTTAGTACAGCCTATTTTTCACTGGGATCATTGGGTGCAACTCAGTCAATCAGACAACCGGATAGCTCAAGCTGAAGCTGAATACGAAGCAGAGCATCAAAACTTGATGGTTTTAACCACAGAAGCTTACTTTAATGTTTTATCTTCACAAGATAACCTTGCATTTACACTTTCAGAACAAAAGGCCATTGAACGCCAACTTGAACAAGCAAAACAACGATTTGATGTTGGTCTAATTGCTATTACTGATGTTTATGAAGCGCAAGCTGGATTTGATGAAGCTAGAGCTAATCAAATTGAGGCTGAAAATGAATTAGATGATAGTAAAGAAGCATTAAGAGAAATTATTGGAGAGAATGAAGTATCTCTAGTTAGTTTAGCAAAGCCAATTGATTTTGCTTACCCAGTTCCAAATGATATTACCCGATGGGCAAAAAATGCAGAAACAAATAATCTCCAAATTATCGCTGCATTAAACCAAGTTGAGGTTAAAAGAAAGGATGTTTCAATTCAAAAGTCTGGGCACCTACCAACTCTTGATGTTGTTGCCGGGTATAATTTGCAAGATGTAAATAGTTCTTTTGGTTTACGAGGCGATACTAAAAATGTTGGTTTAGAATTAAATATTCCTATTTTCCAAGGTGGTGTTGTTCACTCTCTTGCGAAACAAGCCCTGTTTGATTTTCAAGCCGCTAAAGAAGAGTTTTCAAGTATAAAAAGACAAGTTAAACGTCAAGTTCGAAACTCTTTTCGTGATGTTGTCTCCAGCTTAAGCCGAGTCAATGCATTAAAGGCAACTGTCACATCAGCTGAAAGCGCATTAAAAGCAACAGAAGCAGGCTTTGAGGTTGGCACTAGAACTATGGTTGATGTATTATCAGAACAAAGAAATTTGTACAGAACTAAAAGAGATTATTCCCGAAGCCGTTATGACTATTTAATTAATGGAATAAAATTAAAACAGGCAGCAAGTAGTCTTACTGAACAAGATTTAGAACTAGTGAACCAGTATTTAGATAGTGAAACCTGACTGGACTGCCAATCACGTTTAAGAAACGTATCCCGTTCAAAATCTAGTTGCGG
>CAZHUE010000153.1:0-6996 GCA_964535875.1 uncultured Methylomarinum sp. | reverse complement strand
AACACGAGAAAAACGTGTCAAGTACTTTCTTAAACTATTTACGCTGAGTAGTTACCATTTTTATAGGAATATATTTTGGCTGACGATTCTTTCTAATCAGGAAACATTAAATTAAAGCCACGCAACTCCTAATCCATTATTAGTTAATGTAGATAATTCAGTTGATGACATAGTATTATGAAAATTCATAGATTCTACAGCATGTCAATTTGTTTTTTTATGAGAAAGCCGTGGGCATATCACCTAGGTGAAGCGCAAGATGACAGGGAGGAGCCAGTAAGAAAACACAGGTATGACTTTGAAAGAGGGTTGCTTCCAAAAAACAAAGACGATATGCTTAAACTCAAAGGTAAGATATTAAGTTGCCATTGTAAGCCTTTAGCTCGTCACGGAGATGTGATCGCTGACTATTTAAATTTACTAGAGGATGGAAAGTAGCTCGTAGTGTGGAAAAACAAGAATTTACATTCTCGGAAATAATCATTTGATAAATACACTTGAGTGAACTTAAATCCGCTATACCAAAGCCTCATCCTGGCACTAAATATCCACTAGAATCAACACTAAACCGCTCAATTTTTTTTCCTAGTTTTATTGCAGTCAACTGCCCACCCCAAAGACAGCCGGTATCAATAGCATGGATATTATGCTCCTGATAATAACCTAAGGTTGACCAATGACCAAAAATAATTTTCATCTCAGTTGATTTTCGTTTTGGTACAACAAACCATGGCATTAAATGTTTTGGCTGTGTTCCAACGGCACTTGTATAGTTAAAGTCAAGTCGTCCATTTGCCTCACAGTACCTCATTCGAGTAAAACAATTAACAATAAAACGTATTCTATCCATGCCTATTAAATCAGATGACCACTTATTAGGCTTATCTCCATACATCACTTTAAAAAAACTCATATAGTCTGGGCTTTGCAATACTTTTTCTGCTTTTTTTGCCATTTTTTTTGTTTGTGAAAAATCCCACTGAGGCGGAAGGCCTGCATGTAACAAACAAAAGTTATCATTGTAATGAAATAACGGCTGGTGCCTAAGCCAGTATATAAGCTCATCACGGTCAGAAGCGTCTAAAACATCAGACAGCGAATCTTTTTTATGTGGTATTCTTTGTTTATAAGCTGTCGCTAAGAGGTGTAAATCATGATTGCCTAAAACAGTTTGCGCAGAGCCTCCGAGTGATTTTACAAAACGTAAGGTTTCTAAAGATTTAGGTCCACGATTGACTAAATCACCAGCAAACCAGAGTTGATCTGATTTTTCATCAAATTTAATCAAATCCAAGAGTCTTAATAAATCATCAAAGCAACCTTGAATATCACCAATTGCATAGATAGACATATTTAGCTATTAATGAAGTGTGCGTGGAATAGACAAGGTAAATTTAGGGATGGAGGCTGAAAAATTATCTCCATTATCAGAAATCATTAAATATTTACCCTGCATTACTCCAACAGGCGTTTCTATCATTGCCCCACTAGAATAACAAAATGATTCCCCAGGCTTTAAATAAGGCTGCTCTCCAATTACACCATCGCCCTTCACTTCCTGAACCTTACCATTGGAATCTGTAATTAACCAATGGCGAGCTAAAAGTTTGGCAGGTATATCACCGCCATTGGTAATAGTAATGGTATATGCAAAAACATATCGTTCATCTTTAGGTGATGATTGAGCCTCAATATATTGAGGTAGTGCTTCAACTATAATATTATTTTTTTCAGTCATAATTAAGATGATATAACAAATAGACAGACTATACTTATAGTAAATTATTTGAGGCTATTCGTTTCATTTTTTTAATATCAAAAAAACAAACTTCTCAATAATCAATTATAATTATTTATTTTAGATCATAAGCTTATGATTTAGCCAATCTAATTTTATCCATGCCTATTAAAAGTTTATTTTTTCTATTTTTAATTTTTTCTTCTCAACCCATTTTAGCCCTGGATAGTGATCGCTTATTTTCTTCTGCTATTTTAGGTAAAACAGAAAGAGTTAAATCTTTATTAGCTGATGGAGTTGATGTTAATGGTTCCACCGCAACAGGCCGTACTGCGATGATGGCTGCAAGCTTTAATGGTAACATACGTGTTGTACGAGTTTTGCTGGCTTATGGAGCAGATGTTAATGTTGTGGACAATATGGGCTCAACTGCATTAATGGATGCGGTATTTTTTGGCAGCGAAGAGCTTGTTAAATTACTCTTAACTGCAGGTGCTAACGTTGATGCAGTTGATAGACAAAATATTTCTGTTTTAGAGAAGGCAAAAAAGACAAAATACAGTAATATTGTAAAAATTTTAGAACCTTTAGTTACTGTTGTTGAAGAAGAAACTGAGGAATCTTCCACAGAATCAGAAGAAACTACCGAAGGAAATAAGGAATAAATTTAATGAGTACAAATGACTCAAACCGCAACCTACCATTTCATATTCATATATTAGGAATTTGTGGTACTTTTATGGGAGGGCTCGCCTTAATAGCCAGAGAGTTAGGCTATAGAGTCAGTGGTTCTGATCAAAATGTATATCCCCCTATGAGCACCCAGCTTGAACAGCAGGGCATTCAGTTAATGAATGGCTATACGGCAAAAAACCTAGATTGCAAGCCGGATTTAGTGGTGATTGGAAACGTCATGTCCAGGGGGAATGAAGAGGTTGAAGCGGTTTTAAACCAAGGGCTTAAGTATATTTCCGGCCCACAATGGTTATCAGAACATGTATTACAAGACAAATGGGTTCTGGGTGTGGCAGGTACACATGGAAAAACCACAACCAGCAGCATGTTAGCCTGGATTTTAGAGCATCAGGGCTTTAAGCCAGGTTTTTTGATCGGAGGCATTCCATTAAATTTTGGTCTTTCTGCACGTTTAGGAGAGTCTGATTTTTTTGTTATTGAAGCCGACGAATACGACAGTGCATTTTTTGATAAACGCTCAAAATTTGTTCATTACCGTCCAAGAACTGCAATTTTAAATAATCTTGAGTTTGATCACGCCGATATTTTTGATGATCTTGATGCGATTAAAAAACAATTTCACCACTTGATAAGAACCATTCCCGGTGATGGTTTAATCATTGCTCCAGAGGAAGATGGAAACATTACTGATGTACTTCACATGGGCTGCTGGACACCTGTTACAAAAACTGCAATTAACGCTGATGCGCCTTGGCATGCTCAATTGATTAAAGCTGATGGTAGCCAGTTTACTGTTATATGCAATGGAAGAGAACAAGGAATTATCGATTGGGCATTGACAGGAAAACACAATGTATACAATGCAATGGCAGCATTAGTTGCAGCTAAGCATATTGGTATTCTCCCTGTAGATGCAATCAATGCCTTGAAAAAATTTAAAAATGTAAAAAGACGTATGGAAGTCATCGCTAAAATTAATGGTGTAACAATTTATGATGATTTTGCCCATCACCCTACAGCAATAGGAATGACTTTGGATGGTTTACGGAAACAAGTAGGCTCAGAAAAAATTATTGCTATCGTTGAGCCACGCTCCAATACAATGCGGATGGGTATTCATACTCAATCATTAGCAGAATCTTTAAATAATGCAAATATTGCAATTATTTACCAGCCAGAAAACTTGGATTGGGATTTATCAGAATTAAAAAAATATAATGAAAAGATAGAAATTCATACAACCCTCGATATGATTATTGCCAAATTAAAATCCGAATCTACCCCTAGGAGTCACTTTCTATTAATGAGTAATGGTAGCTTTGGTGGAATATACCAGAGGCTGTTGGGAGAGATATAAGGATTGATTCCTTCCTTCTAATATCATTAGACTTTCATCTATACCTGTGAACATTGAAAATGCTTGCTTTGTCAAATAAAAAGATCATTATAAAGCCATGATCAGTATTTATCTCAGCCAAGAAGAAAAATCAGAATTAGCAATGCCACATTTATAACGGATACGAAAAAAACAACTCACAGCCCCCCCCCTGTCATTCACTCAAGCGAATAAAAACGGTAGGTTTCTTCATGAATAGTTTTTCTCGAGCCAATAAAGAGGCATGCCTTTGATTAATTCGCTAATATATTAATACGTGCCATTAGCACTGATAGATCTTCCCCATCGGTCGTCGCTATACTAAAGTCTGCATTATTGTACCCATTTAAGAAAACACTAGTAACAGGAAAAGTTGCTGTTCTTGTTTCTCCCCCTCCTCGGGTTGTAAGGATACTACTGCGTCCATTCGCATGAATAAGCTGAAGTCCCATGACTTGGTCATCTTTAAAGCTGATCTTTACATCAATCTTGCAACCGTTTGCACAACGTTCCTGGATGAGCTGGTCACTAATGTCGAACAGCATTTCATTGGATTTTCTGGCGTAAAGCTCATAGTGCTGATTAATGTTTCTATCCGAGATTAGGTTTCCAGCTCCCCAGTTCCCCTCATCATTCGGCATGTCTTTACGCATCAACGTGTCTACTGCAGTAGAGCTTACCACGGAAAGCCAACGGCCAAACTGGTTTACGGTGACATAGCCACGAGCATTTCCCTCAATTAAACACGGTTCTGAGGTATTACTGCTCTTGTACTCTGGAGGGAATAATCCGAACGAGGTATTCAGTGTTTTTTCACCTAAAACAACAAAAGCATCGGGTGTGTCTGAACGGGTTCGCCCCAGTGTTTTTGAAAGATAGGTGATGAAATTACCTGAAAAAAACTTAGTTTTTAGCCTTTCAGGGTAAGCGGAACTAGGTGTGTATTGGTGCTCATACTGGTTATTGATACTTCTCAGGTAGTCAAGTCCTTCTGATCTTATCGATATATAGTTCCTACGTAGCTGCAGTGCCCGCATTGAACTCATGTAAAAACGATATGCCTGATTGCTTATTGGGCCTACCTCATCTGTAATCCAAGCTTCTGGACCATAGAACTCATTCTCATCACCCCAGTACTTGTTCCCAATAGAGTCGGCAACGTCTTCATCGAATGTCATGGAACAACTTTTATCGGTATTGTTTCCCGTAACTAAATTAACACCATAAGTATTGTCGGTGTATCTCATCCAGTCTTCTATTTCTCCCTCTCTGTTTCCTATACCTTTGGCTTTCGCATAACTAATAATAGAAGGTAGTCTTGCATCAAAATTAGATGGCCCAAATACGCCACTATAGCTAATAAACGCCAGCTTGTTTTTATGGGTGCCAAATGCCTCCACATACATATCAATAATATTCCTAACGGAAGCTTCAAAATTGTCAGGTGTTAAACCAGTATTTATACTCGCAACATCTTCACCAAGATTAGAGTTCACCCAAAATTCACCCCATCCGTCACGACCTCCACCATTAACCAGGCTATCGAAGTCATTATTTTCGGGGCAATCACTTTTTCGATTGTCATCCTGATAATATTCGCCATCGGCTATGCCAAGGTGAACACCAATAATTCTGTCATTGTCGGCATACTTATCTGCAAATGCATTAATAAACCCTTTCAACTGGAAAACATACTCATCCTTCCAGAACTGTAAGCTTTTATTCTCTAAATAGGGAACGGAAGCCCATCCTGGGGCATGACATTGAGAATTCACTTCTAGCCTAACCAGTACATCATTATTTGTGCTATTTAGTCTCTCTTCAAAGTTACTCCAGTCAAACTCACCTTTAACAGGTTCACTCAGACGCCAAACGACTTCCAGGAAGTTGGTGTTTACTTCAGGATCAGTATTCCAGGTTCCACCTATCATTCCTCCCCAGCTGGATTGAGTGGCATATGCAGGTAAGGACCAATCAATACCTTCGGTCAGTGAAGGAGTGCCTCTCGTGTCCAATACTAAAGAATAGCCTTTTGATCCGGCCAAAGCAACGGTCCAAAACCCTTCCCACGGGTTGACCGAGTCACTCGTGCCTCTTTCTCTATAACCGCTACCATCATAAATCCATACCTTGCTGTGGAGGAGGTTTTTCTCTTGAGCTTTATTAAGGTTACAACGACCATTGCTGCATGAAGGTGCGTTGGTGGTTAATCGAAGCTCACCCAGATTCAAAGGCGTAGCGACAGGATTCCCTGAGAGATTCCATTGATTAGTTCCGTCTTTTGAGGCAGTTAATAGGATTGATTCATTGGATATTACGGAACTATTTTCGGGCATTTCCAAAGTGACCGATATATCGTTCTCTATGAGTTGGATAATCCAATAACCCCGTCCTTTTTCCAGTGTATCCGATAATGATAGAGCATTGCCGTACTCATTGGACTCAGTGTGATAGGCGTAAACGACCCAGTTCTGACCATAGTCACCACCAATCCCCATGTCATCACCGAATATCTGGTCTAGCGTGTTGTCTGAATCTGAAGGCGTGGCAGGTAAGGAAATTAGCCGCCATTGGTCATAGGGTAAATCGAACGTGGGGACTTCAGACGCTAAGGCACTGGTTGAAGCAATAAGTAGCCAATAGAGAATAAAATATTTTGTCAAAATCATTTTTCTTTAACATTCATGCCGAGTACTTGCTCCCTAAAAATAGGGGGAGAGGAGAGACCCTATATCTTAATATTCCGGTACATTACATCAACGTCAGTTAATTGCCTAGGCTTGCACCTTCGAAAAATAGCCATGAGAATCTACGTTTGAAACATTCCAGCCACTCAAATCTTGGTTGGTAACGGATAGGAACATTAATGCACTTTCCTAGCTTATGCAAGAATTTTATGGACAATATGGATAAAAAACCTAATGCGGAAATAGATACCAGGATCGAGACGGGTATAAAAATACTTATTGATGCACTCTCAGTGCAATAAAGGAGTGGTGAAACCTGACACTTAATCATCTCTATTGCCAACTACTGGTAATTATTCCAAGTATTATCTTCACAAACTTCTCAGCATAGACTGAGATAACTAAAAACGATTTTTTAAATCTATTTTCTTCATTCAATAGTAATTTTAAATATTTTTTACTGGCTTTTAGTCTTTTACAAATTACAAGCTTGTATGAAC
>CAZHUE010000152.1:0-7082 GCA_964535875.1 uncultured Methylomarinum sp. | reverse complement strand
CGCTGAAATGGGCGCATAGCTCTGGCTACGCAACCTTTTCAGCAACGCAGTCTATCGGCAAAAATCAACCGATAGAAAACCGCATCCGTGACCGTGCGAAGTATAGTTCTATTTTATAGTTCTGCTATTTCTTGCAGTTTTGGCGTTTTTAAATTAGCTTTCTCAGCATATTTTATGGCACGTTTTAAGCGTGACAATGCACTCCGGCCAAGACAAAAACGATTAGGACAGTCTTTAATTCCTTCAACCATTCCATCAATCAGCCTTTCATAAGGAAGCTGTTGTCCTGTTAATGATTCCTGAATAAGAATCACTTCCTTCGCTATTTCCCTAACTAACGATTGATGCCGTAGCCATAATTCATCCACTGTACAATTATCTACTAATCCAGCAATATTAACAGTCAGTATATAAACAGTCTTTCGCACTAATTCATATAATAAGTCTTGTTCATTATTTAAAATAGGAGCAGGAACATATATTGCTTGAAGGGCTTTAGATATTATTGAAGCATTAGGTCCAAAACTAGGTGATTGAAGAATATTTGTCAGCTCCATCCCTTTTTTCTTTTCAAACCAGACCACCTCCACTGTTGGGTTTTCTATGTGGTGAATTTGCCAATCTCGTGGTAATAACTCATTTTGTACTAATCCTACTTTATTACTCCATGCTTTAGGCATCTTTTCTAACACCGAATAAAGCTCATTTTCTTGCACTGTCACCAAAACCAATGCTGGTGAGGCTATATTCTGATATTCTTGAGATATATTCATTTCTCGTGTAATCGGATAAACAGGATGACCACTACGCAGAAAACCAAGTGCAAACACACTTGCTAACTCCCCAATACCAATAATAACAATGGATGCTTTCATAAATTTTGTAAATTAATTGTCTCAATTTAATTATACGGGAACATGTAATGGATTTATTTGTCTCATATAAGCAATCTATTAGAATGAGGTATAAGGCATTTAACTTTATGCCAAGAATTGCATAAAGTAAAGGAACCTTAATTTATGGAAGATCAATTCTCAATTTTTTCATAGGAGAGTCAACACAATAACTTTTTAAGAAATAATTAGACATACCTGTAAGGGTTTATCCTTACTATCGACTAATTCAGGTGAGTAGTAATTCACTACTTACAAATAACTATAAAATAATTTTTTACTCATAAATTTGGAGTTTAACATCATGACAAAAACTAAACTTATTTCATCATTAAGCAGTACTTTAGCCATTTCTTTATTAACTTCGCCAATAGTACAAGCTTCTGAAAATCCATTTGCTATGCAAAAAGTTACAAATTCAATTCAATTAGCTGAAGGCATGGAAAAAAGTGTTGACGGTAAATGCGGTGAGGGAAAATGTGGCGACAAATTAAAAGATGATGCGATGGGGGGAATGGAAAAAACTAAAGAAGGGAAATGTGGTGATAAATTAAAAGATGGCACAATGGACAAAATAGAAAAAGTCAAAGAAGGCAAATGTGGTGAAGGAAAATGCGGCGATAAATTAAAAGATGGTGCGATGGAAATAATGAAATAATTTTAGAAATCAAGAGAATGTAATTTATTTTGTGTAACTCTAATATGAGAAATCACATAAAATAATTACATTCTCTTTATAATTTATAAAGCCAATTTAAGATTTCTACAGAAGCAGTCAAATCAAATCCTACAAGAATAATAAACAATCAGTACGTGGGGAACGCATTCCGTCTATAGTATCAGAAAAATGCAGATTACGCCATCACTGATCCAACTAAAGATTCCACTCATGTTGGATTCATTTAGCAGCTGATTTAGCTGGAAGCATACTAGATTTATTTCAAAACCAAAGAGACCCACCTCTCTTGATAAGACAACAATTTTGTTAACATTAGTATCGGCTTATGGCTTTGAAACAAAAATAATGTTGTAATTTCAAAAAGTATATTAGACTTGCGATTGAAGGTAATTTTGTAACCCCATTTTCTCTATTAAACTTAACTGTTTTTCTAACCAGTAAGTATGATCCTCCTCAGTGTCTTTAAGTAGTTCAACTAGAATTTCGCGAGTTTGATAGTCCTGTTCCTGCTCAGTGACCTGGATAGCATTTTTTAACGCAGTAACTACTTCCAACTCCAATTCCAAGTCATTCCCTAGCATTTCAAGAACATCCACCCCAATCTTCAGGGGTGCGCGCGATGAGACATTTGGTGTCCCTTCAAGAAACAGAATGCGTTGTATTAATTTGTCGGCATGCTCCAGTTCTTCCTTATTTTCATGGGCAATACGGTCATACAATTTTTCCAGACCCCAATCTTGATACATTCGGGAATGGACAAAGTATTGGTCAGATGCCGAAAGTTCGCCCGTAAGTAATGTATTTAAAACGTCTATCACTTCATTATTGCCACGCATAGGTTTTCTCCTATTTAAATCGCAGATTGCAGATAATTCTGCAGTCCCACCTTATTAACAAGACCAACTTGGGTTTCAAGCCAATCAATATGTTCTTCTATCTCTTCTAAAATATTATCCAGCAAATCACGAGTGACATAATCTTGTACATCTTCACAACATTTGATTGCTTTTACCAGATCAAGCTGGCACCCCTCTCTAAATTGCAAATCTCCTTTTAAAAACTCTGGTACATCTTCGCCAATGCTAAGCTTCCCTAAATCCTGTAAATTGGGCAGCCCTTCTAAAAATAATATCCGTTCAATTAGTTTGTCAGCTGATTTCATAGCTGAAATAGATGACTTGTATTCTCTTTGGTTAAGGGCTTGCAATCCCCAGTGATTACACATTCTGGCATGGAGAAAGAACTGGTTGATTGCTGTTAGTTCATTTTTCAAAAGCGAGTTTAGTCGTTTTTTGATGATTGGATTACCTTTCATGAAGAATTGCTCCTTAGTCAGATACAAGTAGGATCATTATTTAAAATAAAGATCTGTTTGTCAAGCAGCACAAGCAATATAAATAACTGATTTATAAGGAATATATTAATGTTATTGCAAATAGTTCTCAATTAGACTAAGATTAAGTAAAACTTATTCGGAGTCTTATTAATGTATATTTGCATATGTCATGAAGTGACAGATCGAGATATAAAACACGCAATAACAAGTGGTGCTTGTTCGATGAAAGAATTGCGTAAAAACCTGAGTGTGGGTAAAACCTGCGGCCGGTGTTCTGGATGTGTCAGCAGTTTATTAAACGGGTTGTGTGCTTCAGATTCCCAGCCAGAGCCTCAAGCTGTATAATTTTACAGCCTTTCAATTAAGTGATACAGGCAATACACTTGAACGTCAGCATTTCCCTATTGGCGGAGTATGTGACACTACCTTGCCACAAGAGAAATTATGAATCTCTGTAAATACTTTCCCATGATTATTGCATTTGAAGCTCAAATGGCAAATCAATTTTGTCTGTGATTAACTCTAAAAGTTTTGACTGGGTTTTTTCTGGTCGCTGTAGCCACCGCAGACTATAGGCTTGGATGAAGCTCTTAAACTAGGTTGTTTTTTTGAATAAAGTCTTGTTTAAACTCGTTTTAAGCCAACTAAAGGATTATAAAAATTTTCATCAATAGCGACTAATGTAACATCCTGATTCCGCTTTTCCATCACTGTTTTAACCACATTCTCTGAAACCTCTTTGGTATAAATCAAAATCAAATAACCACCTGATTCCAGATCGTCATGAAATAATGATGTTTTCTTGTTTTCAGTAGCAATACCGATAAAACCACCTTCCCAAGTCCCAAATAATGTAAAAAAACCAATAATTGAATAGTAAGCAATATTAGGTAAATCACCCTGTCCAAACAAATTATTTGAATTTACTAAAATAGCTGCAATTATTCCAACAATTAACCCTGCAGTCGCACCGAGGATTCCAAAACGTAAAATATCAAGCCTTTCCAGATAATTACTGGCATGAACTTTAACTTTTTTGATTCCTGCTTCATCCTTACTTAAAACATGTATAAACCAGTCATTAATTCCTACTTTATGTAATTCATCAATAATTTCACGAGTATTTTCTAATGTGGAAGTAAGATAATAAAAACATTTCATAACAGTTCTCCTATAAAAAGTATCCTGCGTTTTTTATTGATATAGCACCATGGTCTTTAGATAAACCCAGTCCTTAGAAATTAGTCAAAACTTAGTACAATGGACTTATTGATTAAATTACTCCTAATTTTACAATTTGTCACTCCAATTCAGCCATTAAATATTATCTTCTTCGCCAACTATGAAATTTACCTACCCACTGTAACAACCTTTCAGGTGCATGTTTACGTTTCCAAGCACCGGCCACATATTTATTAGCTTCTGCCATAGTTGGGTAAATATGAATAGTTCCCAGTATTTTATTAAGTCCAAGCCCATGTTTCATAGCTAAAACAAATTCTGCAATTAAATCACCAGCATGCTCACCTACAATGGTTACACCTAAAATCTTATCTTTACCAGGTTGAGTTAATACTTTTACAAAACCATGTGCTTCGCTATCAGCAATCGCTCTGTCTAAATCATCTATACCATAAGAGACCACTTCATAAGGAATTTTTTTTTCTTTAGCTTCTTGTTCATTCAATCCCACTCTTGCGACTTCAGGATCAGTAAACGTAGACCACGGAATAACAGAATAATCTGTTCGAAATCTTTTAACTTGCCCAAATAATGCATTAACTGTTGCATACCAAGCCTGGTGAGCTGCTGTATGAGTAAATTGATAGGGTCCTGCTACATCACCACAAGCATAAATATTGGGATAATTCGTTTCCTGAAACTCATTGGTTTCAATCGTTTTTCTTGGTGAAATCGTGATACCTAATTCTTCAATACCATATCCTTGAATATTTGCAGATCGGCCAATAGCAATCAATACTTGATCAAATGGAATTTTTACAAGTTGCCCATCATATTCAGCAATCAATATTTTTTCTCCATTTTCGATCACAAATTCTTTTGCGGAGTGCCCTACTCTTAAATCAATACCTTCGTTTTCAAACCGACTCATCATAAATTCCGACACGTCAAGGTCTTCCCGAACCATAATGTGTGTTGGTCTTTGAACTAGAGTCACTTGATTTCCAAAACGTATAAAACTTTGTGCTAACTCACAACCTATCGGCCCACCACCCAAAATGAGTAACCGTTTAGGTAATTCCCGTAGTTTCCAAATAGTATCCGATGTTAATGGTTTAACTTTATCTAACCCTAGTATTTCAGGGATAAATGGTCGTGCGCCGGCAGCTATTACAATCGAGCGTGTAGTCAGTGTTTTAACACCTTTTTTGGTTTTTACCTGAACTTCCCAGGGAGAGACAATTTTGGCTTCACCCTGAATTATATCAACACCTAATTCAGTATATCTTTCTATAGAATCATGTGGCTCAACGGTTTTAATTATGGACTGTACCCTTTCCATCACATCAGAAAAGTCAAAATCTGCACTCGCTTGTTTAATCCCAAATTCTTCAGCACGATTTAAATGAGACAACCATTTAGCTGAACGAATAAACGCCTTTGATGGCACACAACCGGTATTAAGACAATCACCGCCCATCTTATCTTTTTCAATCAAAGTCACTTTTGCCTTAACTGCTGCTGCAATATAAGAAGTAACCAGCCCACCAGAACCCGCACCAATAACGATCAGATTATTATCAAAAGTTTTAGGTTTATCCCAATTTTTATAAACTTTTCTTGCTTGTATAGAGGAAATAATCTTTTTAGCGATCATAGGAAATAAGCCTAACAAGACAAATGAACCTATTAATGCAGGAGATAAAATACCTGAGAGTGATTCAATTTTTGCCAGTTGAGTCCCTGCATTAACAAAAATAATAGTACCCGCCAACATACCAACCTGACTAACCCAATAGAAAGTTTTGACTTTGAGCGTCGTTAAACCCATAGTCAAATTGATCATAAAAAAAGGAAAAAAAGGAACTAGACGCAAGGTAAATAAATAAAATGCACCATCACGTTCAATCCCTTTATTAATCACTCCCATTCGTGCCCCAAAGCGTGACTTAACGGCATCTCTAAATAAAAACCTTGCTGCTAAAAAAGCCAGGGTAGCACCGATAGTTGAAGCAAAAGAAACGATCACCGTACCCCATAACAAACCAAAGATTGCACCACCAGCCAAGGTTAATATTGTTGCACCCGGTAAAGATAAACTAGTGACTACAATATAAACCAGAGCATAAATAATCACTGTAAAAATAGGTTGAGTACTGCGGTACTCCTCAATAGCAGCTTGTTTTGACTTTAAAGCATCTAATGTTAAATACTGTTGAAGATCAAAAACAAAAAAAGCGGCTATTAAAACTACAATAAGCATTAACAATAACACTTTTGTTATTTTCATAATTTATTACATTTTCCTTTAAATAAGTTGTTTAATAAGATTAAATAAGGCTAAGAACCTGTTCAAGATCTATTTAAGCATAGAATGTAAAAAATATAATTAATTGAATTTATATTGGAAACCAAATAAATGTAAATATTTTTTATGATTTACATAATTTTATTTCTATAGAATTCAATGGTTCCAAGAGATCTTGATCAAGTTCTAAGGAAGGGCGTTCATATTAGCTAATTAAAAATGTAACCCATCTATAAGTAAGTCGTTTATTATTAATTATCCTTACAATATACACTTATAGAATAAGATTTAATATGTTGAATTTTGATCTGAACTTAGGCTCCTTAGAAGCTTTATAGTTTCACCACGTTATACCTAATTTTTAAAAAATAAAAGGACAGCCCTGATAACCTATTAAAAACTTTCATCACAAAGGAATTAATATGCCCCAAGGCTATCACACGAATGCGAAAACAAATTCACATTCAAGAGAGGTTATACAACAGTCGACACTCACCAATGTTGAGTTATCAAAACGCTTTGTTATGATATAAAGACCGTTTCGAAATGGAAAAACAGAGAGTATTCAATAGATAAAAGTTCGCGGCCACACACTATTCAGCGCTCTTTAACAAGATGAGAATTACAGTAATATAAGCGTGATAGGCATGGATGAAACCTCCATTGCCAAAGGACACGAATACA
>CAZHUE010000151.1:0-7116 GCA_964535875.1 uncultured Methylomarinum sp. | reverse complement strand
GATAGCAAAAAAAACGCTTAATTCCCGTTTGGGTATTGTTGGCGGTATTTCCATATTGGGTACTACAGGCATTGTTCATCCCTACTCAACCGCAGCATTTCGAGCGAGTGTTATTCAAGGGATTGAGGTTGCAGCAAACCAGGGACAACAAGTTGTTGTATTAACAACGGGTGGGCGTACTGAAAAATTCACCATTGCTCAATTACCCGAACTGGCTCAAGCTAGTTTTGTGCAAATGGGTGATTTTCTAAAGTATGCATTAGACACCGTTGTTAAATGTAATATTCCTCACGTTGTAATCGGAGGGATGGTTGGAAAGTTAACCAAAATAGCTCAGGGCGAAACTATTACTCATGCAAACCGAAATGCTGTTAATACTGGATTGTTAGCAGATATAGCCGCAGATATTGGTGTATCAAAAGAAATATGTGATGAAATTAAACAATCAACCATGGCACGTTATGCCAGCGAACGAATGGACGAATTAGGATTAATTAACCCTTTTTATCAGGCCTTAGGTCAACGCGTCATTGACACTTTACATGAGCGATACCAGGGCAAGTTTCATTTAAGGGTGCTAATGTGTGATTTTGATGGCAACAAATTAGCCGAAGTAGACGGAGAAGTTTGAGATGGCAACAATCTGTCGGATAATCGGTGTTTTAGATAATGGAAGTAAAAGCTTAACGGCTAGTTTATTACTACATATTACTAATGCAGATGTCGTCATTGCCGGGACAAGGTTATTATCAGTTATGGCTGATGATATTCAGCCTGAGGCAGATTGTCTTGATTTAACCGGTCATTTATCAGAAGTTCCAGATTGGATTTCTCAAGCTCTGAGTAATGATAAAAAAATTGTTGTATTAGCAACAGGCGATCCATTGTGTCACGGCATTGCAACTTATTTAATAAAAAAACTTGGTAACAGCAAAATTGAAGTCTTACCAAATTTATCCATGGTTCAGCTGGCCTGCGCAAAATTAGGAATAGCTTGGCAAACCTGTCAAATCGGTTCTGTTCACAGTAAGGATGCTGGGGAATGGATTTTAGGTGCTGATTCTCAGCATACTCTGTATAAGTCGTTGCAATTATTAAGGTGTTCAGATTTAACCGCAATCTATACCAGTACAGAAAACACACCCGATCGTCTTGCCCGAATGCTTCAAATAGAAGATTTATCTGAAGAATATGAACTGGCAATAGCTGAATGCTTATCCCAAGATGCAGAGGATATTTCTAAATGGATGACGGTTGATAAAGTTGCATCCAGTCAATTTGCAAACCTTAACATTGTTATTTTACGGAAAAAACCGACAACAAATGATGCCTTATTTGGCTTGCCAGATGAACGGTTTAAACAACGAAAACCCGATAAAGGTCTTATTACAAAACGGGAAATACGTGCCGTATCATTAGCACGGATGGCGTTAAAACCGGATAGCATAGTCTGGGATATTGGCGCGGGGTCTGGCTCAGTTGGTTTGGAAGCTGCAAGATTATGCCTTCAAGGTCATGTCTATGCGATTGAAAAGAATACCGATGATAGCTTAATAACACTGAGTAATAAGGCAAGCTTACAAGTGACTAATTACAGTTTAATACAAGGGAAAGCACCCGTTGGATTGGATTTATGGCCTGACCCGGATGCTGTGTTTATCGGTGGTTCGGGTGGCGAGTTACGTGAATTAATTTTGCTGTGTTTGAACAGATTAAAAGTTAACGGTCAACTAGTTATGAATTTTGTCACATTTGAAAACTTGAATACCGCAATGGAAACATTAAAACAGAGTTCCGCTCAATGGGATGTTGTACAACTGCAAGCATCCCGGAGTAAACCGATTTTATCTATGCAGCGTTTGCAATCAGAAAATCCAGTCTGGATAGTCAGTGCAATAGCGAATAATAATCAGGATGAATAGCGTTAAAACAGGTCAGTTAATTGGTGCTTCACTAGGCCCTGGCGACCCAGGTCTAATTACTCGGCATGTGTGGGAATTATTAAGCAGTGACGATAATCATTGGACATATCCGATAAGACGAAAAGGGGCAAAAAGCCATGCCCTGAACATTGTATTACGTGCAAAATTTGATTTGCCAGCTGAGCATACGGCACTAATTTTCCCCATGACACATAATGCAACTATCCTGGCTGGTTATTGGTTGCGGGCAGCTGAAACGGTAGTTGCTAAACTGAAAAGTGGGCAGGATGTAATCTTTTTGGTTGAAGGCGATGCTTCAACCTATTCTACATTTAACCACTTGGCGCGAGCAGTACAAGAATTGGAAAAGGCAATAACGATTAAAATTATTCCTGGCGTCCCTTCATATAACGCTGCTGCGGCTGAGTTAGCTATACCCCTGGCAGATACGGATGATACTGTAGCCATTATTCCTGCCGGTTATGGAATAGAAATGATTGAAAAAATGCTCAATGATTTTGATACCTTGGTACTACTAAAAGTAAAGCCTTTGCTGGATGACATTATAGATTTGTTGCAGCATCGTGGCTTGTTACAAGGTGCAGCGTTTATTGAAAAAGCAGGCGCACCTGAAGAACGTATTGTTAAAGATGTGCTTAGCTTGAAAGGAACTAAAGTTAATTACCTTTCATTGCTATTAGTCCGCAATTCACAGCGTCAACGTGGTGAAATTATACGTGGTTGTCGCAAACAAATTAAAAAAAAATCATGAATACCTCTAAAGAACCGCGTATTGTTTTAGTCGCTATAACCAAACATGGTGTTGCCAGAGCCTTAAGTGTTGCTAAAGAATTACCTGAAGCAAGCTTGGCGATAACAGAAAAATTTGCTGATTCGATTCCTGCTATCGAAAATCCACTTGATGTATTGCCAGGAAAGTTAAGTGCCAATATTGCTAAGCTTTTTGATAATTACGATCAAGTGGTGATGTTTATTTCCTTAGGTGCAGTGGTTCGATTAATTGCGCCCTATCTAAAATCAAAGGATGAAGATCCAGGTGTGATTGTGATTGATGATGCAGGGCAATTTGTTATTCCTGTCCTTTCTGGACATGTGGGAGGTGCTAATGCTTTTGCAGAAAAACTGGCAAATTTAACCGGTGGTGTAGCAGTGGTGACGACAGCATCTGATGTCGGTAAAACAATCCCTGTCGATATTTTAGGGCGTGATTTAGATTGGAAAGTAGAAGCACCAAAAATCAACATTACCCGTGTATCGGCTCATGTCGTTAACGAAGAACCCATTGCTTTTGTACAAGAAGCTGGCAGTCGGAACTGGTGGACAAGGCCAACGCCATTGCCAAAAAACATTCATTTATTCGATCATTTTGATGATGTTGATTTATCTCAATTTAAAGCAGTACTGTGGGTAACAGAGCAAGAAATTTCTGCAGAAAGATGGGATGAATTATCAGAGCAGTTAGTCGTCTACCGTCCTCCCGCAGGACAAACTTAATGCAAGTCATTTTAGGGCTAGGCTGTGATAGAAACACCTCGCTCAAAACGCTACAAACGGCTGTTAATCAAGCTCTTTCATTAACTCAATTAAATGAAAAAAATGTTGCGGGTGTTGCAACTATCGACAAAAAAAATGATGAAAAAGCAATATTACAATTAGTAGAGATACAAAAATGGCCGATACATTTTTTTATGGCAGAGCAATTAGCAAAAGTCCAAGTACCTAACCCGTCGGAAGTGGTGCTTAAATACATGGGAACACCTGCCGTATCTGAGGCTGCCGCATTATTAGCAGCAGACGTAACCATGGAAAATTTAATTTTAGAAAAATACAAATATTTGGGCGAAGATGGTAAAAACGCCACGGTGTCAATCGCCAAAAAAAGAGAAAATTAATGAAACAAGGTAAAATTTTATTGGTCGGTTTCGGCCCAGGTTCAGTAGAACATATGACCTATCGCGCACGAGCTGCAATAGAAGAAGCCGATGTTGTGATAGGTTATTCCACTTATATCAAATTAGTCAAAGAACTATTAGACGGTAAAGAAGTTGTCCGCAAAGGGATGACTGAAGAAATCGACCGTTGTATCGAAGCTTATGAACATGCACTTAAAGGAAAAATTGTTGCCCTTATCTCATCGGGTGATATTGGTGTTTATGGAATGGCAGGACCAACTTTTGAGGTGTTATTACAAGCTGGCTGGACACCTGAGCAAGGGATAGAAGTAGAGGTTATTCCTGGAGCTACGGCATTAAATGCATGTGCGGCACTAGTTGGCGCACCTTTAACACATGATTTTTGCTCTATTTCTTTATCCGATTTATTAACACCTTGGACAACAATTGCTCGTCGATTAGAAGCTGCAGCACGAGGCGATTTTGTGGTTGCTTTGTATAACCCAAAAAGCGGTCGTCGTACCCAACAAATTGTAGAGGCTCAACGTATTTTACTTTTACAACGAGAGCCTGAGACACCGGTTGCTATTGTCAAATCAGGTTACCGCCGTCGTCAAGCCATTCAGATGACAACGCTTGCAGAAATGGCTGATTGTGAAATAGGAATGTTATGTACCGTTTTAATTGGTAATAGCAGCACCTTTATTAAACAAGGCCTAATGATTACACCTCGTGGCTATGCCAATAAATATGCTGACTTAACTGGTAAAACCAAAGAAGGAGAGCAAGCAGGAAGATCATTAACCATGGGGTTAATCAGTTGGCATGCTTGTGTGCGAAATTATCTTCAAACGAACCCCTCACTAAATTTACATAAAGTGGCTCTTTATTTTGATGCACCTTTAAGTGAAATATTAAAAGCGATTGCAAAGGGAGGGACTAGTGATGATGTTGATGAAAAACAAGCTTGGCAGATAGAAAAAGACCAAATTGATGCTGTGTTAAAAACCTCTTCTAACTGGGGTAAATTACGTGCAGTTATCCGTAATACAGGAACAATTGCTGAATTATTGCTTGATACCACTAATTTTAGTGCTAAGGGTGATTGGCTAAATATAACGAACGAACATTTTCACCTCCATATCAATAAACAACAGATTAGTAATGCCTGGTTTTATAGTGATGGCGAAAAACAACAAGGTGTTTATTTTACTGATGTAAATGGAGAGTTATTATTTTCATTACTTTTGGTTAAAACAGAGGGACGTTATGAGGAAGAAAAATTAAATCAATTTAATCAGGATTCCGAACAATACCGAATATTTATTGCTGTCAAAAATGAATTTGAAGATGGAATAAATGATGAATAATATGAACGTAGAAAAACCAAAAATAGGCGCGTATAAACGTCACTTATTAGTTTGCACTGGTCCAAGATGCACTCAAGAAGGTGAATCTCAAACTCTGTTTGATAGTCTCGGTGAAAAGTTTAAAGAAGCTGGGGTGGCTAAAGGTGATTTGCGTGTTAAACGCACCCGAACAAGCTGCTTTGCTACTTGTAAATCAGGGCCTATTTTATGTGTACAGCCTGATGGTGTCTGGTATTACAATGTAACAGAAGAAAATCTGGATCGCATCATTCAGCAACACTTGCTTGGTGGTGAACTTGTAGAAGATCTTGTTTTTCATCAAGGGCCAAATTGCGTTGGATAATGAAAGTGTACTTTGCCCGGCAATGCTTATTACCGCACCGGCTTCAGGACATGGAAAAACCTCGGTTACTGCTGGAATAGCTCGTTATTACAGTCACCAAGGATTACAGGTGCGCTGCTTTAAAACAGGCCCTGATTTTATTGATCCCACTATATTGGCGAAAGCATCAGGTCAAGCAGTCTATAATTTAGATAGCTGGATTATGGGTAGTGAACATTGCCAGCAATTATTGTATGAAGCGGCTACTCAATCAGACCTTATTTTAGTTGAAGGGGTAATGGGCTTATTCGATGGAAACCCAAGCAGTGCAGATTTAGCCGAGCTATTTGGTTTGCCTATTGTTCCAGTGATTGATGCATCTGCAATGGCTCAAACCTTTGCCGCTATTCTTCATGGTCTTTCCACATTTAGAGCTTCATTAAATGTTCTTGGCTCAGTTGCAAACCGGGTCGCTTCGCCCCGACATTCAGAATTGCTCAGGATGAATATTCAGGAAAATATTCCAATAGCAATATTGAAACGTAATGAAGAAGTAAGCTTGCCCAGCCGGCATTTAGGTTTGCAATTGGCAGAAGAAATCTCTGGTATTGATCAACAATTAGACCTTTTAGCGGGTGCTATTTCAGACACTTGGCTTGCACAATTACCTGAACCGGTAAAATTTTCCATCCCCACTAATCAATCACATACACTTGATGCTACTTTACATAATACAACGATTGCTGTCGCACGAGACCGCGCATTTTGTTTTTTATATGAGCAGAATTTAAACTGTCTTCGTTCTTTAGGTGCCAAACTGGTTTTCTTTTCACCGTTGGAAGATAGTCATTTACCTAAAGCAGATGCCATTTATCTGCCCGGAGGTTACCCCGAGCTTTATGTAAAAAAATTGGCTGAAAATAAGACACTTAAAAAAGATATAAAAGATCATGCTGTTAATTTAAAGCCACTATTAGCAGAATGTGGCGGGATGCTTTTTTTAGCTGAAGCATTAGTCGATAGTAAAGGCGAGCAGTATGAAATGTTAGGTATTGTGCCAGGTATAGTTGCTATGAAAACAAAATTAACAGCAATAGGGTCGCAGCAAGTATTGATTGATCAACAAGAAATACGTGGACATACATTTCATTATTCTAGTTTGGAAATTTCTATTCCTGCTTTATCTCAAGCTAAGTATGCTGACGGGCGGACTGGAGAAAGTATTTATCGGGTAAACAAGGTGACTGCATCTTATTTACATTTATATTTCCCATCTAATCCGAAACTAATCGCTGAATTATTTCTTTCTGCATACTAGTTCTGGAAGACATCTTTGATATTAAAAGAAATAGTTATATTTGGGTCTATACTTCGCACGGTCACGGATGCGGTTTTCTATCGGTTGATTTTTGCCGATTAGACTGCGTTGCTGAAAAGGTTGCGTAGCCAGCTATGCGCCCATTTCAGCGCCTTGCTATCGACAAAAATCAACTCGCTATAAAATCCGCATCCGTGACCGCGCAAAGTATATGCCAGATTGAGTGGATAATCAAATTTCAGTTTTCCGCATAGGAAATAAATCATATTGA
>CAZHUE010000150.1:0-7158 GCA_964535875.1 uncultured Methylomarinum sp. | reverse complement strand
TTTGGGAATAAATCAAAAGACTGATTCTAACATAAAACTATACTAAATAAGCAATCCCCTATTTTTGTATGTTGACCTTTTTTTTGCGTTAAGGAAATAGATTTTGCTTTGAAGGGATCTCTACATCAAAACAAATGCTAGAGAATGTAAAATATTTTGCGTAACATATTGTAGGTCTAGACTAGAACTAAGTTGTCTCTGTGAATCAGTTCTGCATCATCGGCATATCCAAGAACTGATTCAAAATCAGAGCTAGGTTTTCCTGCAATTTTTTTGCTTTCTTCTGAGTTGTAATTGATTAGGCCGCGAGCAATTTCTATCCCATTTGATGAAAAGCAGGAAATTAGATCTCCGCGGTTGAACTGGCCCGCAACTGATTTGACGCCAACGGCAAGCAAACTTTTTCCTGCGTTTTGTAATATTTTAACGGCGCCATCATCAAGTGTTAATTGTCCTCTAATCTGTAATTGGCCGGCAAGCCATTGTTTTCTTGCTGCTATTGGCGTCATATTGGGAACTAAAAAAGTCCCTTTTTCTTCGCCTGATATAATTCTTTTTATTATATTGTGTTTGCTCCCTGAGGCAATGACTGTTGCTGTGCCTGAACGAGCCGCAAGCCGAGCGGCTAGTATTTTGGTAAACATGCCGCCCCGACCTAATCCACTTGTGCTTTTACCGGCGACTTTATCTAGCAAAGGATCGTTTGTGAGAGCTTTTGTAATTAGCTGTGCATCAGGGTTTGTGCTAGGGTTGGAATCTAAAAGGCCTTCTTGATCGGTTAGAATGATAAGCAAATCTGCCCCAACCAGGTTTGCAACTAACGCGGCAAGCGTGTCGTTGTCGCCAAATCGAATTTCATCTGTAGCAACGGTGTCATTTTCATTAATAACAGGAACCGCATTAAACTTTAGAAGTGTTAATAGGGTGCTTCTGGCATTTAAATAGCGTTGGCGGTTTGATAGGTCTTCGTGTGTTAAAAGAACTTGTGCTGCATGAAGGTTGTGTTTTTGAAAGCTATCTTCAAATATTTTAATTAAGCCCATTTGTCCAACTGAGGCGGCTGCCTGTAATTCATGCAATGTATTGGGTCGTTGCTTGAGTCCAAGTCGGCTAATACCTTCGGCGACTGAGCCGGATGAAACGAGTAAAATTTCTTTATCTTGCAAACAGATATGAGACATTTGTTCAACCCAGTTGGCAATAGCAAGTTTATTGAGTCCACGTCCCCCATCAGTGAGAAGAGAGCTACCAATTTTTACAACGATGCGTTTTGCTTTAGGGAAATCAATCCTGTCCATCACTGTTATCTTGTTTTTGGTCTATAAAATCCATGATTGCGTACATAAGCTCTTGTGTACCTTGTTTTTTTAATGCAGAAATTTTAAATACTGGTCCTGTCCAGTTGAGCTCTTTAATTATTGCTTTGCAGTGTTCTTCTGCTTCATCATCTAAAAGGCGGTCAATTTTGTTTAAAATAAGCCAGCGTGGTTTATTTGCTAGCTCGTCACTCCATTTTTTAATTTCGGTTGTTATTTTTATAGCTGCTTCGGCAGGGGATTCTTGTGATTCATAAGGCATTACGTCAACTATATGTAATAAAATTCTAGTTCTAGATAGATGTTTTAAAAACTGTAATCCCAGTCCTAGGCCTTCTGCTGCACCTTCGATAACACCAGGTATGTCTGCGATAACAAAGCTTCTTAGGTCATCTACGCGGACTACGCCAAGATTAGGGTGTAGCGTTGTAAAGGGATAGTCTGCTACTTTTGGTTTTGCAGATGAAACTGAGCGAATTAAACTGGATTTTCCGGCGTTTGGCATGCCTAATAACCCTACGTCAGCAATAACCATGAGTTCAAGTTTTAACGTTCTAAATTCACCAGGCTTACCTTTTGAAAACTGCTGAGGTGTTCTATTTATACTGCTTTTAAAACGCGTATTTCCTAATCCGTGGAATCCTCCTTTTGCAACTAGTAGAGTGTCTCCAGCAGCTATTAGGTCTCCAATTTTTTCATCTGTGTTGCTTGCAAAAACAAGAGTGCCTGGAGGGACAGGGATGTAGAGGTCTTCACCTTTTTTTCCAGTACAGTTACGGCCCATGCCATTTTGTCCTCGCTGAGCCTTATGTAGTGAGTTGAAGCGGAAGTCAACTAAAGTATTGACGTTTTCAGTGGCGATGAGGAAAATACTACCGCCATCGCCACCATCACCGCCATCAGGTCCTCCCATGGGAATGTATTTTTCTCTTCGAAAAGTGGCGATGCCATTTCCACCTGCACCTGCTTCTACACGAATTTCAGCTTCGTCAACAAATCTCATTTTCTCTTGAATTAAGTTTTGTTTTTGCGAAAAGGTAACTAAGGTCAGTGTTGTGACAAGCCTAAATTAATTGGCAAAAACGTTTGTTAAGATTGTGGGTGGGTGAGTCTGTCCATGGCGGGAGAAAGGTTATAAACCAAAAAAGCCCCGTGATTGACGAGGCTTTTGATCAGGGGATTATGTCTGCTTAAGATGCGCTATGCAGCAACCAAAATGCTGATATATTTGCGATTTTTAGGGCCTTTTTCTTGAAAAGTTACCTTTCCGTTTGCAGTTGCAAACAAAGTATGATCTTTGCCCATGCCAACATTGTCGCCTGCATGAAATTTGGTCCCGCGTTGGCGAACCAGAATGTTACCTGCGAGAACTTCTTGTCCACCATATCGTTTAACTCCAAGTCTTTTAGCGTTAGAGTCGCGTCCATTTCTTGTACTACCACCTGCTTTTTTATGAGCCATTTTTTACTCCTGTTTTTATGCAGATATGCCAGTAACCTGGATCTCTGTGAAGTATTGACGATGCCCCATTTGTTTCATGTGGTGCTTACGCCTTTTGAATTTAATGATCTTTATCTTTTTGTGTCTGCCTTGAGAAATAACTTCAGCAGTAACTTTTCCTGACTCAACATAAGGCTGTCCAATTTTAGTTGCATTGTCAGATTGAATCATTAATACTTTGTCGAACTCTACGCTATCGCCAGTGCCAAGTTCAAGTTTTTCTATTTTTAGAGTAGTGCCTTCTTCTACTCGGTACTGTTTACCACCTGTTTGAATTACCGCGTACATCTGCGTAAGCTCCGTCAAGCATTTAATCTGTTAAAAGTGAACAGAAAATTATATGTTTAAAATTTAGCTACGTCAACCCTTATATTTATTAGCGATTGATAGCAACAATGTAAAATAACATAATAAAGCTATTGACACCAACTAGTGTTATTCAATAGCATGGGTGGTTGATAATCGGCTTATAGACAATAGTATTATTGAGAATGGTAACGGAAAACGCAGTAAAAGCTTTGGAATCTATTGATTTCGAAGAAATAAAAAAATTAACAGTGAAGGAATCTGAAGCTGTTGACAAATTAATTGTTAATGAACTAAGTTCAGATGTTTTGTTGATAAACCAGATGGGTCACTACATTATTAGTAGTGGTGGTAAAAGACTGAGACCAATGTTGCTGCTTTTAGTCGGTAAGGCTTTGGGGGGTATTAATGGTAATCATCTGATTTTAGCAGCAGTCATTGAGTTTATTCATACGGCAACTTTGTTACATGATGATGTGGTTGATGAATCAGAGCTAAGGCGAGGAAAAAATACTGCTAACGCTGTTTGGGGTAATGCTGCAAGTGTTTTGGTTGGCGATTACCTTTATTCCAGTGCATTTGAGATGATGGTTCGTACCAATAATATGCGTGTTATGGAAATTCTTTCCAAAACAACTACGGCAATCGCAGAAGGAGAGGTATTGCAGTTACTCAACTGCAATAACCCTGATACTACGAAAGAAAAGTATCTTGAAGTGATCTCGAGGAAAACGGCTATCTTGTTTAGTGCTGCTACACGATTGGGTGCAGTAATTTCTAAATCTGATAAACAGGTAGAGGATGCGCTTGCGGTTTATGGGCAGCAATTAGGTGTTGCTTTTCAATTGATTGATGATGCTTTGGACTATAAAGCAACAACTGAAGAGTTAGGAAAGAATTTAGGTGATGATTTGGCAGAGGGAAAACCTACGTTACCATTGATTTATGCAATTTCTCAAGGATCAGAACAAGAGGCTAAAATTATTATAGATGCTATCAGGGAAGGTTCGAGAGAGGCATTTGGCGAGGTTTATAAAATAGTTTTGTCGACTAAGGCTATTGAGTACACGGAGCAATGTGCTAATGAGGCAGTTGAAAAAGCAATTGATGCTTTAAGTTGTTTGGAAGAATCGGAATATAAAGATGCTCTTGTTTTATTAGCTAAATTTTCAGTGCAAAGGGATTATTGAATAAAAATAGTAAAAAATGACTTTTCCGATTCTATTTATCACTAGTTAGTTTTTCAAATAAGCCGCCTGTTCGATCAATTTTTTTTTGTACGGTCTGGCTGAAAATGGAGTAAGTAGATTGTATTTTTAGTTTGGTTTTTGCGCGTGTTATAGCTGTATAAATAAGTTCCTTGCTTAAAATTGGACTCATAGTGTTTGGTAAGATACAAAGGCAGTGGTCAAACTCAGAACCTTGGCTTTTATGTATTGACATAGCAAAAACGGTTTCGTGTGCTGGAAGGCGATGAGGTTGAATCTTTTTTATGCTGCCATCAGGATGAAGAAAAAAAATGGCTAGTGTAGATGTGTGTTTATCTTGCAAGCAAATACCAATATCGCCATTATAGAGTTGCATTTCTGGGTTGTTTTGGGTCACCATGACTGGGCGACCAATATACCATTGACCAATTAATCTGATTTTATTTTGCTTCGATAGACTTTGTTCTATCTTATTATTAACATCAATAACTCCATTTTCTCCATGGCGCGTGGCACAGAGTATTTGAAATTGGTTGAAAGTATAGAAAATGGTTTTAAAGTCCGTATTTTTTTTTATTTGTTCTAGATAGTGTGTGTATTGTTCGGTCGCAAAATCGGTTTGGTTTTCTTCATTGAGTAAGCTGAGTTGTTGCTGGCTATTCTTGAGTAGTGTCCAGGCTTCTTCTGATGATTGGGTGTTGACTGCATTAGCAAATTCTTTTATTTCTCCTTGAAATCTAAATGATTTTTTAAGTTCTACCGTATGTTCTGGTAGTGCGTTAGTTAAATCACACAGTACAGAGCCAGACTCAACTGACGCTAGTTGATCCTTGTCGCCAAGTAAAATAAATTTACTTCCGGGTTTTAACGAATCAACAAGTTTGCTCATTAAGGCAATATCAATCATGGATGCTTCGTCAACAATGACTACATCATAGGGGAGAGGATATTCAGTGTTATGTTTAAAGTAGGGCGTGAGATGATTAGATGCTAATAAACGGTGTAAAGTCGTTGCTGAGGTAGTGATTCGTTTTTTGATAGGTTCTGAGCAAGGAAGTGTTTTTTTACTTAGACTAATTGATTCCTGTAAGCGTTTTGCTGCTTTACCTGTTGGGGCGGCTACTGCTATATGTAAGGGTAAACCTCTCGTTTCTGCTAGCTCCAATAATAGGGCTAAAATTTTTACTATTGTTGTTGTTTTTCCTGTTCCTGGTCCTCCAGTAATAATGCTAAAAGATTGGCTTATCGCTTTTTTTGCAGCTTCTTTTTGCCAGTCTATTTCCTTTGTGCAAGTGGTAATAAAGTATTTATTGAGTAGGAGCGGCAGCTCTGTTTTAGCGAAAACAGGAGGGAGCATCTCTTTGATTTGGTTGGCCAATCTGTTTTCATAAAACCAGTAGCGATAAAGATACAGCCGGTGATTTTCTATAATTAACGGCAATGGACTAAAGCAGTTTTTAGTTGCTAACCCAGAAGATTCAGCAAGAAGTTGTTCGGCGTGGTTAATATATATACAGTTATGGCCTTGGGTTAGATGGAAGGATAATTTTGAAATTAAAAATTGGAATTCTTTTTTTTTGTCTTTTTTAAGGGAAGAGTGTTGGAATAAGAATTGAGAGAAAGCAGTGTCTAGTCGGGAAAATTGAGAATTTTTATTCATATAAGAAAACTTTATAGTCTATAAATAAATTATGGCGTGTCTCTTAAATCTAGAAAATGAATTTGGTCGTTGAATTCTAGTGTTGGCAATTGATTTTTGTACCTAAAAATATTATTAGGTTAAAAAAGAAGCTTATAATTTTTGAATTGTTTGAGAATTCTAAGTTTATTGAGATAATGTGTCAATAATAGCTTTGTTGATTGTATTATGACAAGCAGTGTAAGCTTATTTTACATTGTTTAAGTGGATTAATATTCAGTTGGGCTGGCATACAAAGTTTAAACAAAATTTGTTCTGTATTAATAAGATTAGATAGTAGGTATAAAAGTAAATGTGGGTTCAAAGAACGGTTAATGTATTAAAAAAGCAAAGGGGCTTTCATTTAATAACTGATGAAGTTTTAGTTTCGGTGCCTGAAATAAATCTTATCAAGGTTGGGTTGTTTCATTTGTTTATTCAGCATACTTCTGCATCGTTGGCAATTAATGAAAATGCCGATCCTGATGTTAGAAAAGATATGGAATCATATTTTAGTAGGGCTGTGCCAGAGAATGAGCCTTATTATCAGCACATAATAGAAGGTGAAGATGATATGCCAGCGCATTTAAAAGCAGTCATTTTAGGTGAAAGTTTAACAATACCAGTTTTTGGAGGGATGTTGAAAATGGGGGTTTGGCAAGGGATTTATTTGTGTGAGCATAGGAATAATGCACAGGGTAGAAAAATAATAGTTACATTGAGTGGAGAAGATAATGAATAGAATAAGGGTTAAGTTTTTTTTAATTTTGTTGGTTTTTAGTTTTAGTATAAAAGCAGAGGTTGTTAAGCCGTTGGAAATAGACGTTTATAGGGATCCGAAATGCGGCTGCTGTAGTAAATGGATAGATCATTTAAAAGAAAATCAATTTATTGTAAAGGATCATGTTGTTGATGATGTGCAAATAATCAAAGACAAGAATGGAGTGCCTAAGAACTTGGCTTCTTGCCATACTGCTCTTGTAAATGGTTATGTTGTGGAAGGGCATGTTCCTGCAAAAGATATAATGAAGCTGCTAAAAAATAAGCCTGATGTTATTGGTATTTCTGTTCCAGGTATGCCAGTGGGAACACCAGGAATGGAAATGGGTGGTAGAAAAGATCCGTATGAAGTGATTTCGTTTGATAAAAA
>CAZHUE010000149.1:1234-7159 GCA_964535875.1 uncultured Methylomarinum sp. | reverse complement strand
GATAGAAAAGCGCATCCGTGACCGTGCGAAGTATAACTGTTTTATTGGCACTTCTGTGGAATCATAAGGCAAGTCAAAATTGGGAAGTTATTAAATCTTCAGCCCTTAGATAACTTTGTTTGCACTATGTCAGTTTTATCAAACTCACTCCACAGTTGAGCGTAACTTTTATGGCTTAGTGGGTGTAAAAAATCTGGTGCAATTTCTGCCAAGGGTTCAAGTACAAAGGCATAGCGATCTATTTCATTCCTGGGTATTTGTAGTCGTCCGTCGTTAATAATTAGCTTGCCATAAATAATCAGATCCAGGTCTAGAGTTCTAGCTGCATATTTTCTACTATCCCGTGTTCTACCGTGCTCAAGCTCAATTTGTCTAAGTATTTTTGCGACTGATTTAGCATCTAATGAAGAGTCAAACTGTACAATTAGGTTATGAAAAACATCTCCCTTAAAGCCAACGGCTTTTGTTTCGTAAAAGCTGGATATGATTATATTTTTAAATTGTTTTTTTAAAGCATTCAAGCTTGAAGGGATGTGGATTTCCTTTTCAATGTTGCTGCCTATACTAATAAAACCGGTAGTCATGAGTTATTTTATTCCTCGTTCAATAATAATACCTACATCTTTTGCTCGACTGATCGCACCTTTTTTATTAAGTGTAATTTTTACCCAGGGTGTATTAAATTCTGTTAATAAAACTTTGGATATTTCTTCAATTAACTTTTCTACCAGATAATAATTACTTTGTTCCACAAAAGAAACAATACGTTCGGAAACTGCCTTATAGTCAAGGGTATGCATAATATCATCTGTTTCAGCGGCTTTTTTTATGTCAAAAGCCATTTCAATATCAAGCAGAATGGATTGTTTAGTTTCCCTTTCCCAATCATAAATGCCTATGATTGTTGATACCTCTAATTGACCTAAAAAAATTATATCCATTTGGTTTTCCGGTTAAAATATGTTTTTTTAAAATGCTAGTATCAGGGAAAAGGTTCTGCTGTACAAGTGTTGATTAAGTGAGATTGAAATGATTGAATGGTTGTTAGTACCCGTTGCATATTTTATAGGATCAATATCCAGTGCAATAATTATCTGTAGAATCATGGGGTTAGACGATCCTCGAGAACAAGGATCGGGAAACCCTGGGGCGACCAATGTAATGAGGATTGGTGGTAAAAAAGCTGCTGCTATTACGTTAATTGGCGATGCATTAAAAGGATTAATTCCTGTGCTACTTTCAAAATCATTAGGCGTTGAATTAATAGTATTATCTTTGGTAGTGCTTGCTGCTTTTTTAGGACATTTATACCCCATATTTTTTGGGTTTAAAGGGGGGAAAGGTGTTGCTACAACATTTGGTGTTACTTTAGGTGTTAGTTTGTTGTTAGGAGTCATTGTCGCAGGAACCTGGTTTATGGTTTACAAAATAAGTAAGATTTCATCATTATCTGCATTAGTTGCTGCGGTTTTAATCCCAGTTTATGTCTGGTTTGTTACCAGGGATGAGTATTTGTTAGTGGTTTTTGTGTTGATTTCCATTATTTTATTGTGGCGACACAAAAGCAACATTCAAAGGCTATTGAAGGGAGAAGAAATATAATTTTTGTAGTGAGTAAGTGTGGATCTGGGTTTAGGGCAACAGCAATCGCTATATAGGCTATACTATTAACCAGTTGTTATTTTGTTAGTTTTTATTGATGAGTTCAATTTCTATATCTATAGTCCTTTATAAGTCAGATAAAAAAATTTTTATTTCTGTACTTGAAAGATTGCTGATGGCGGTTGAAAAAATAGTTGAAAAACAAGGTTTTGATGTTCTTCTTATTATTCTGGATAATAATAGCAATGTAGGTAATGAGGATTTTGAGCAATTAACCCAGGCTAAATGGAATAGACCTTTACACTTTATCCGTTCATCTGAAAACTTAGGCTATGCAAAAGGCCATAACAAGGCAATAAAAGAAAGTCATTGTGATTATCATTTGATTTTGAATCCGGATGTTTTATTAGATTCAAATGCTTTAGTTTATGCATTTGAATATTTAAAAACGCACACTCAAGCTGTATTGGTTTCACCTTATGCTTGTTCGGAAGATGGAGAGCGACAATATCTTTGTAAATCGTACCCTACAGTTTTTGATTTACTATTACGTGGATTTGCGCCTAAATGGATCCAGAAGTTTTTTTTCAAACGCTTAGCTAGCTATGAACTGAAAGGAAAAACTGAAACTAAAGAGTTTCCAGATGTTCTGATTGCAAGTGGTTGCTTTATGTTCCTGCGTAGACAGCATTTTAATGCGGTCGGTGGTTTCTCAGAAAATTTTTTTCTGTACTTTGAAGACTTTGACTTGTCAATTAAACTGAGAGAGATGGGGGATTTGGTTTATGTTCCTGATGTAAAAATTATACATTATGGCGGTCAGGCTGCGAAAAAAGGGATGAATCATATTATTCTATTTGGACGGTCTATGGTTTCTTTTTTTAATAAGCATGGCTGGTGTTTGTATTAGTTGTTGCACTTTTTTTGTCTGAAATAATTTATGAGCTATCAAAAATTTATTGAAACACTTATTGATCAAAAAGCTTTACGGGAAAGTGACTTGAAAAAAGTTAATAAAGTTAAGGATCAAATGCAAGAGACGGGTCTGCCTTTATTATTAGTAAAGTTAGGCTTGTGTTCAGAAAAAGATGTTGCTGATGCTTTAGCTAAAACAACGGGTTTAAAAGTAGTGGGTGTAGATGATTACTCAGATGCCCCGTTCTTACCGGATGATGTTTCTTTGCGCTTTTTAAAAGAGTATCACGTTATCAGTATTGCAAAAGCAAATAATAAAATTACTGTTGCAGTGATGGATCCTGAAAATAGCTTTATTAAACAGTCATTAGAAATGATGTGTAATAAAGCAATAGAGATAAAGGTGGGTGTTTTATCTGATATAGATAAGGCGTTAGAGCGTCAGTATGGTGATGGAAAGTCCCAGATGGGGCAGATTACTGATAACTTAGATGATAGTGAATCATTGGATGATATCGAACATCTTAAAGACTTAGCGAGTGAGGCTCCTGTTATTCGAATGGTGAATCTTGTTTTTCACCGGGCATTAGACAATAAAGCTTCGGACATTCATATTGAACCATTTGAGAATTCTTTAATCATACGGCTACGAATAGATGGCGTGTTACAACAAATTGAAGGTCCCCCAGCAAGTGCAACAGCAGCAGTCATTTCCAGAATAAAAATTATGGCTAAATTGAATATTGCTGAAAGACGATTACCTCAAGATGGCCGAATAAAAATACAAATGCAAGGCAAAGAGATAGATCTACGTGTTTCGACTACACCTACAATGTATGGTGAAAGTGTAGTGATACGCTTGCTAGATAAAGAAAATATTGTTTTTGAGTTTGATTCATTAGGGTTTGAGCCTGAAAATCAGAAGATGTTCCTTGAAGTTCTGTCCAAACCTCATGGGATTATATTAATTACCGGACCAACAGGAAGCGGTAAATCGACTACGTTGTATACCGCTTTAACCCATTTAAATACACCTGGGAAAAAGATTATTACCATTGAAGACCCTGTTGAATACCAGCTGAACGGGGTTAATCAAATTCAGGCTAAACCAAAAATCGGCTTAACTTTTAGTAGTGCCTTACGATCTATTGTCAGACAAGATCCGGATATTATTATGATTGGGGAAATGCGAGATTTAGAAACGGCTAAAATAGCTGTTCAGTCCGCATTAACTGGACATTTGGTATTATCAACTCTCCATACAAATGATGCGGCAGGTGCTCTTGCCAGATTGTTAGATATGGGGCTCGATGATTATTTGTTGACGTCCACTGTTAATGGAGTCTTGGCTCAGCGATTAGTTAGAAAATTATGTATGCATTGCAGGCAACCCTACCAGCCTTTACCTGAAGTAGTAGAAGAAAAAGGGTTATCTAGATTCCAGGTAGATAATAAATTAAAATTATATCAAGCTGTAGGTTGCAAAGAGTGTGGAGATATAGGTTATAGTGGTCGAATGGCAATTATTGAGTTTCTGGTTATGAATGATTCACTGAGAAAAATGGTAATGGAACATAAGGAATCAGGCTTGATTCACGAACAAGCTGTAAAAGATGGTATGTTAACTCTATATGATGATGGCTTAGCTAAAGCAGCTAAGGGGCTAACCACACTGGATGAAATTTTACGTGTAACGACGGAAGGCTAAAGTGACTTTATTTGCTTATAAAGCGGTTAACCAAGAAGGGAATGTAGAGGAAGGCAATATAGAAGCAAAAGACGAAGCTTCTTTAGTTGTTCAGTTACAAAATGAGGGATTGATTCCTCTGGACATTTCTCAGTCTGGATTAAAATCGGCTTATTTTTTTTCTTTTAAACAATCTAAGGATAGATTGTCTCAAAAAGAAATTGCCTTGTTCACTAAAGAATTATCTACACTTTTACAAGCAGGGTTACCATTAGATAGATCTTTAGTGGTTTTAATGGACTTGATTGAAGAAGATTCTAAAATTCATTTGTTGATTAAAAATGTATTGCAACAGGTCAAAGGTGGGGCAAATCTTTCAGATGCATTGGAATCAGAATCAACTACATTTTCTCGCTTTTACATTAATATGTTACGAGCAGGTGAAGCTGGGGGAAGTGTTGATGTTGTATTGGGTCAGTTATCAGAATATTTAGAAAAGTCAAAAGAACTTAAGGATACGGTAACAACAGCTTTAATCTATCCGGCTATTTTGGTGGTGATGGCTTTAGGGTCAGTTTTTTTGCTACTTACCTTAGTCGTGCCTCAATTTATGGAAATGTTCGAAAGTGCAGGTAAGGAATTACCAATGTCTACACAAATTGTTGTAGGTGCCGCAGAATGGTTACAAAACTATTGGTGGGCTCTATTAATTACTGCTTGTATTGTATTTTTTGTTCTACGATACGAATTAAGCATTGGCCCAAGAAAAAAACGTTGGGATAAAGTGGCTTTAGGTCTGCCTTTGTTTGGTGAAATAAACCGCAATACGAACACCACAAATTTTACTCGTACTTTAGGAACCTTATTGACAAACGGTGTTCCGATATTAACTGCTTTAGGTATTGTTAAAGAAACATTAAGTAATCTTGTTCTGGTAGATGCATTATCAATGGCAGAAGAAAATTTGAAGCAAGGTAAAGATATGTCAAGTGCTTTAATAGAATCCGGCCAATTTCCAAAAATGGCAACTCAAATGATAAAAATGGGTGAAGAAACAGGGAAAATGGAAGAAATGTTAGAAAGAACAGCAAATACCTATGATAAACAACTTAAAATAACGATTGAGCGTATGTTAGCAATGATGGAACCAATTATTATCGTGATTATGGGGATGTTGATTGCAGGAATTATAATGTCAATTTTGTCTGCAATTTTGAGTGTAAACGATCTGGCCTTTTAAAAAATTACTATTATGAAAATGAGAGATAAAATGAAGAAGAATAGCAAGCTGAGAGGTTTTACACTAATAGAACTACTGGTTGTTTTGGCTATTATAGGGCTTTTAGCTGGATTGGTGGGGCCCCAAGTCATGAAACAATTGGGTGGGGCAAAAACAAAAGCAGCTAGAATACAAATTGAAGATTTATCAGGTGCCCTGGATATGTATAAAATGGATGTAGGACGATACCCTAGTACTGAAGAGGGGTTGCAGGCTTTAGTAGAAAGCCCAGATAACGCACGTTCCTGGAATGGGCCTTACTTGCGTAAAAATAGGGTGCCTCAAGATCCGTGGATGTATGATTATCACTATACTTCACCTGGGGAACACGGGCGTTTTGACTTATATTCATTAGGGTTTGATAATACACCTGGTGGCGAAGGTGAAGACCAGGATATTAATAGCTGGGAATAATATTGATATCTCTGCTTATCAATATAAT
>CAZHUE010000149.1:0-1224 GCA_964535875.1 uncultured Methylomarinum sp. | reverse complement strand
AGAGCTACACTTACAGTGCGCGGCCATTAAATATTTTAACATTTTACTTATCCTTTTTATCATCTTCGGAGTCGTATAAACAGTTGCATAGCTTGCTCTGCAACTGTTTATACGCCTTGAAAATGACAAAATATCCTGCGCAAAATTATTAAAATATTTATGGCCCAGTACTTAAGTTTTATCAACGTTGATTGAAAATGCATGCAGGTCTGTCTTGAAAATAAAGGGGTTTTCTTTAATTGAATTATTGCTGGTTATTGTCATCATTGGAATAATGATTACAGTAGTTGCTTCAAATGCAGGATCAGGTAATCAGCCTACTGTTTTAAAAAGTGCTTCTAGAGAAATAGCATCGGCTATTAGATATGCTCGTGGAGTGGCGATGACCAATAGAAAAGAGAGCATTTTTCAATTTGATTTGGAAGAAAATACATATCAGATGACGGATAAAAATAAGATATTTAAATTATCTAAAGATATTGAAGTGACACTGGATGTTGCTCAGTCTCAAATTCAGGATGACGGTAGTGCCGGTGCAATACGATTTTTTCCAGACGGTTCGTCAACAGGAGGAAGAATTACTTTGGAGATTGCCGATATGAAGCGGCAATTAGATATTAACTGGCTTACTGGGCAAGTGGAAATTAGTGAACACTAAGCAACATTTTCAGCAAGGTTTTTCATTGCTTGAAATATTGATTGCATTTTCTATATTGGCTTTTTCTTTAGGTATATTGCTTAATATATTTTCAGGTGGATTAAGGCGAACCCTTGTTTCTGAGGAATATCAAGAGGCCGTAACAATAGCTCAGTCTATACTTGCACAAGTAGGAATAGAAGAAGAGTTACAAGAAGGAGAGAAGCAGGGGGAAGTTCAGGAGAAATATCAATGGACTCAAAGTATACAAACATTTGGAGATGAAGGACTAGATCCAGAAACGATGCATATAACGCCTTATCAAGTGACAGTGACAGTTGAATGGCAAGCGGGCACTAATAATAGGCGGGTTGAATTAATTACGCTCAGGCTGTCTGGTAAAAATGATGAAATCTAGAAATTATTCTGGATTTACTCTAATCGAAGTATTGATAGGAATGAGTCTTTTAGGACTAATGATGCTATTGCTGTTTGCAAGTTTAAGAATTTGTGTTCAAAACTGGAATGCAGGCGAAAAAAAAATAGTGGAAGTAAGTCAAAGGGCTATTGTCCAAAATTTTTTTCAA
>CAZHUE010000148.1:4103-7167 GCA_964535875.1 uncultured Methylomarinum sp. | reverse complement strand
AGCCAAAACACGGGGAAGTCTAAGGCACTCTAAAAGTCGCTTTTCGACAGCCTAGCCCAGTCCCCCTCTTTTAAGCTTAGAATCGGGTTGATTAAATTACTGGAATTAAATTCTGCACTCCCAACCCCATTTTTTTCCATGGGAAGTTTAGCAATAGTTTGAGTGGCAGTAAAGGCTTTATATTGAGCATTAGTAATCAAGCTAGCAGCGCTTGATATGGTGCTGGTAATCATAAAACTCCCCTTGTCTAAAAAAGCAAATGTCTTATATACACTATAGAGTATATTGAAAGGGGTTTGTGTAAATATTAAGCTGAAATGTGAATCTAGCCCTGAAATAGTTAGGGTTGTGAGATATAGTTCAAAATTTCAACGATTTGATTGGGTGTTTCTGCTACAACGAGTGCAGTTGCATCAACCTCTTTCAAAGGATGAGTTAAGTCAGGTTCATGAAGAATGATTGTTGGTATGCCAAGGCCAGAAGCAATGCCTGCATCAAAAGCAGCATTCCACTGCCTGTATTTATCTCCAAACTTTATAATGACAATATCTGCTCTGCTAATATAACTGTTACTTCGAAGTGCATTGATTTTAGCTGATTTGTGATCTTTCCAGAAATTATTCTGTTCAATACCTAAAATCTTTGAGCCTACATTATCACTACTGTCATGATCAGTGATGGGAGTTAATATTTCAATATCCAGTTTATTTTCAAGAATACCTTGTTTGATCTGTTCACGCCAGTCTGTATGGATTTCACCAGATAGATAAATTGTAAAGGACATATTTTTTTTAACCGTAATGTTTAAGCTTGTAAATTAGCGTTATAATAGAGAGTTGAAACCAGTCCATTTTAGCTTGATAAAAGGTGCTATGTCAGAAAAACATATTTATAAAGTTGTCTTTGTTAATAGGGAACAAGTCTACGAGGTTTATGCGAAAAGCGTATATCAAGGTGATATGTATGGCTTTGTGATTGTTGAGGGCTTTATATTTGGTGAGAAAAGCACCATTGTTTTAGACCCAGGGGAGGAAAAAATAAAAGCAGAGTTTGACGGAGTTAAACGATCTTTTATTCCCATGCATGAAATTATTCGTATTGATCAGGTTGAAAGAAAAGGGGTCGCTAAAGTTTTTCCGGCTAAAGAACAATCAAAATCGAACGTATCTTCGCTTTATGTGCCTGAAAAGTAAAAATTTGAATTGATGAGTAGGTGTGTGCTTTGCCCCAGTTTTTATTTTTACATAAACCGAGGCTAAAGCACGATTCCACAAGGATTGACAGTGTTTTTTCCAAAAAAGTAGTTCAATTTTGAGGAACTAATTTTTTCCTTTTTGAACCTAAAAAACCTACCGCAGCAATTGCAGATAACATTAAAGGAAATGCTGCTGGTAAAGGAACGGTTGAAATTGACGGTGGTCCCCCAGGGAGATGGAGCTTATAAGGAGAATTTCTATTTAATGGAATAGGAATGCTATTTAGAGTTGCAGAGGTTATAGTTAAAGTAGTAAAGGCTAAATCTCCCATTAGAGATATGATATCAAATTCCGCAACAACTTGACCAAGTTCCGGGAAGAAGTGGCTTCCGCTGAATGTGATTTCACCCCCAGACCCAGTACTACCAAAGCCACCATCAATGTCGATTGCATCTTCATCATACATAATGGTTACTTCAAAAGGAATAGCAGGGGCGTCATCAAAAAACCCATGATTCCCAATGAGAATTTCGAAGGGTGTACTATTACCTGCCCCATCGCTAGACCAACCATTTACATTAAATAGCCCTATTTCTACTGTCTTTGCGGCCTGTGCTGTCGAAATTGCACCGTATATAAGTAAGACAGTTATTTGGAAAACTTTAAAAGATAAAGGTTTTTTATTTTTATAGTAATTAATTTTCATTATAAACCTCTTTATTGTTATTTTGTTGTAAGCTGATCTTATAGCTCAGTATATACAGAGATATACCATAAGCTAAAAGAAAAACTTATTACAATAATAAAGTAGACAACATTTATAGCAGATGAATGAGCCTATGAAAGGAGGAAAGGTTTTTCCGTTAACTCAATATTACAATACGGTATGCTGGCTTATCCGTGAAATACAGCATCATTATCATTTTCGTCTGTTGTAATAAAAGCTTTTGTTTTTATTTAACAACTCGTAATTGAGGCTTTGTGTTTTTTTTCTGGAGGTAAGGGTGATGTGTCGTTATCAGGTTCTTCTGGATCAAAAACCATGCCTTTTCCATTTTCTTTAGCGTAAATAGCAAGTACTGCAGTTGTCGGTGTGATGATTTGGATAGACTCTCCAGAGAAGCGAGCATGAAACTGAATTTCATTGTTACCTAATAATAGGTCTTGTATGGCTTCAGGTCTCATATTTAAAACAATTTTTCCATTTTCAATGAAGTCTGTCGGTAGAACTGCATCAGGGTTTTCTGCATCGACTAAAAGGTGGGGTGTGAGTTGATTATCTATTATCCATTCGTAGATTGATCGTATTAGGTAGGGTTTTAACGGTGTCATTTGTTGCGTGTTGCCATTTCTTTTTCTTCCTCACTAAGACTTAATTGAAAAGCTTCTCTGGAAAATAACCGGTTGGCATAGCTGAAAATAGCAGGGTTTAGGGAGTTAATATCAATTCCTATGCTTGGCAAACGCCATAATAGTGGTGCCATTGTACAATCAATTAAAGAATACTCAGGCCCCATAAAATAGGGTTGGGCTTCAAAAATAGGTGTTGCTGAGATAAGGCTCTCTCTAAGCATTTTTTTTGCTTTGGCGGATTTTTTTTCACCAGAGGTTAGAAATTCATCTAATAGTTGATACCAGTCTTGATCTATCCGCTTGATAATCATCCTTGCGTTGGCTCGAGAGACTGGATCCATTTGATGGAGTGGTGGGTGAGGAAATCTTTCATCCAGATATTCTGCAATAATACGCGCATCATATAACACTAGGTCGCGTTCGATTAATGTTGGAGAAATCCCTGTTGGGTTGAGTTCTAATAAATCTTCAGGAGGATTATTTGGGTCGAAAAATTTAATATCTGCAGTGACGCC
>CAZHUE010000148.1:0-4064 GCA_964535875.1 uncultured Methylomarinum sp. | reverse complement strand
GACTTAGAACGCATGTTGATGTTGTAAAAAGTGTCATCACTGATTTTCGAGTAGTGATATTTGTCACAGAACGGAACCCCTTAATAGAAAGCGATTAAAACAAAGCTTGGGCATTATATCATAGCTAATGAGTTTTAATTTAGAATGCTGGTTTTTTGAAAAAACACCTCTATATTTAGGAGTATATAAAGGCGTTTACTCGCAAGAATGCTACATTCATCAATCTTTGAGATTAATGAATGTCCTTACAATATTCCTTTTTAAGGAAATAGGCGACAACGCCAAATAGCAATAGATAAAATAATACATATTTACCCATTCGTCGTCTTTCCAATTGAACGGGTTCGCCTACATAAACAAGAAAATTGACTAGTTCAGTTATCATTTGATCGAATGCAGCACGCGACATAGTTCCAGGTTCTTTAAGTTCTAAGAAAGTAATAACTTCTTCACCTTTTACATTCTTAATTACAGGGGATTGTAAGCCCTGTAATTTCCATAGAACATTAGGCATTCCTACGTCTTTAAAAACAGTGTTATTAACGCCTAAAGGTTTACTTTTATCGACATAAAACCCCTTAAGGTAACTATACAGCCAGTCTCCTCCTCTAGATCGGGCAATTAAGGATAAGTCAGGGGGTACGACTCCAAACCATTTTTTTGAGTCATGCTCGTTCATTGCTGTGTGCATTTGATCATAAATCCTAGCACCTTCAGGAGCAATCTCTTCCAGAACAACATCTTCATCAATTTCAAGGTCTAAGGAAATACGTTTATAACGCATATATTTAGTCGAATGGCAACCAAGACAGTAATTAACATAATGTTTAGCTCCTTTTTGTATTGCTTTAAAATCAGATAGATCTATGTCAACTCTTTGCAAGTTTACTGTACCTGCGGCAGCAAGAGTTCCAAATGGTAATAAAAATAACAAAGCATATATAGTTTTTTTCATAATTATTCCAGGCTCTCTTTTAATTTTTTTAATAACCCAGTTGCTACCTCAATAATGCCGGACTTATTCGGTTTTATTGGAAATGATGGGCCGCCCCAGCTAGTTTTTTTGTCGGTAGATTCTTCTTTTATAATCATTTTATCGAACGCTTCAACTAACTTCGCATATTTTTCTTCTGCATCAGGTTCATGAGTCACACTTTTAGGTACGGGTTTGGTTTTTTCCCATCGTGTATATATTGGCATGAGTAAGAAAAATCCAAAATAGATAACAGTAAATATGCGCGCTAGCATTGTGTAGCCTGGTGTTGCTGGTTGTGTGCCTAAATAACCTAATGCTATAAAGCTTATTACAAATAGAACAAGTGCTTTTTTGAAAATACCGCCTCGATATCGAATTGATTTAACTTTACAGCGATCTAGCCATGGTAATAGAAATAACACGACAATAGAACCGCCCATCGCTATAACACCTGCAAATTTGTCGGGTACAGCTCTTAAAATGGCATAAAATGGGGTGAAATACCATAAAGGAGCGATGTGCTCAGGCGTTGTTAATGGGTCGGCTGGTATAAAGTTGGCATGCTCTAGAAAGTATCCGCCAAATTCAGGCATGTAAAATATAACGGTTGCAAAAAAGAATAAAAAGACCGCAACGCCGACAAGATCCTTGACTGTGTAGTATGGGTGAAATGGAATGCCATCAACTGGGTGACCCCAAGGATCTTTAGATTCTTTGATTTCAATGCCATCAGGGTTGTTTGAACCGACTTCATGCAAAGCAATAATATGTAAAAAAACTAAAATGAGTAATGCCAATGGAACAGCTATGACATGAAAAGCAAAGAAACGGTTAAGTGTTGCATCTGAGATAACATAGTCGCCTCGAATCCAAAGAGATAGCTCTTCACCCACAACTGGAATGGCACTGAAAAGTGAGATGATGACTTGTGCGCCCCAATAAGACATTTGTCCCCAAGGTAACAGGTAGCCCATAAAAGCTTCGGCCATTAAACAAACAAAAAGCAACATACCGAAAATCCAGACAAGTTCTCTGGGTTTTTTGTAAGAACCGTAGAGCATACCTCTGAACATATGTAAATATATGACAACAAAAAAGGCAGACGCGCCGGTAGAGTGCATGTAGCGAATTAACCATCCCCAATTAACATCTCTCATGATGTATTCAACGGAGTCAAAAGCCAATTTCGCATCAGGCTTATAGTTCATTGTTAACAATATGCCTGTTACAAATTGATTAACCAGAAGTAGTAAGGCAAGGGAGCCAAAGAAATACCAGAAATTAAAGTTCTTTGGTGCATAATATTGAGCCATATGCTCATTCCACAATTTTGACATTGGGAAACGATCAAGTACCCAGTTGGTGCATTCATTTATTTTATTTTTCATGCAACTGCCTCCGTATTATCTTCACCAACGATGAGTAGTGTGTCTGTAATGTAGCGATAAGGTGGGATTGTTAGATTGGTTGGGGCTGGTACTGATCTGTATACACGGCCGGCCAAGTCAAAGCCCGAACCATGGCACGGGCAGAAAAACCCACCTTTCCAGTCTGGTCCTAAATCATTCGGTGCAATTTCAGGTCTGAAAGTTGGAGAGCACCCTAAGTGAGTACAAAGGCCAACAGCAATAAATATTTCGGGTTTAATTGAGCGATAAGGATTTTCGCTTGCTTCTGGTTGTTCTGATTCGTGTGAATTTGGGTCAGCAAGCTTTCCTGTATCTGTTTCTAAAATTTCTAAAACTTCAGGGGTTCTTGATAAGATCCAGACTGGTTTTCCTCTCCAGGCTACTCGAATGAGTTGTCCCAGTTCAAGTTTGCTAATATCAACTTCAACAGGTGCGCCAGCGGCCATTGCTTTTGCGCTAGGTTGCATTTGAGAAATAAAAGGGACTGCCAAATATCCTGTACCAACTGCACCAATAACTGTAAGAGCAGTCGTTAGAAGTTGGCGTTTGGAGATATCGACGTCTTCAATAATCATATGTAACGCTCCTCGTTTTAGGATGTATATCTAGATACATCAATTATTATATTTTTTCGTAATATACCATTTTCAATTAGCTTTTGTTTAAGTTGTTTGTTAATTCTTCTTGTGCAGAGCATTAAATTAAGTACGAGATGTTTTTATAAGCTATTGTTTTAATTATATTATTATTCTTAAGTATTTTGTGGTATTTATTTGTTTTTTTTAATCAATTTGTGTTTTTTCTTTTTCGCAGAAAGCTTGCAAACTTAGGGATTCCCTTGTTTGTTTTTCCATGGTAAGTAAAAGTAATGAGTGAGCCAATTGGAGGTGGTCTGTGTCTTTGTTGATTGCAAAAGCCAGTGCCAATCCGAAAATTTATACCCTCAGTTGTTGTGACTAAAAGTGAACCGAGCATGCCGGCAAATTTGCCTTTTCCAGGGATATGAGCGGTGACTGTGGCTTCTGCATCCTGATAAGGTTTAACTTTAAGAATGTTGCTATTACGTCCAGCTTGGTAAAGTGAGTCTTTGCGATGTAACAGCAACCCTTCACCTCCAGCAGAAGCGATTCGATCTAAATCATCTCGCAACGTTTGTTCGTCTACTAAGTTATATTGATGAACAAGAGTCAAGTATGAGTTTTTTGAGTTGTCTGTAAGTTGGTGAAGTATTTTTAACCGTTCTACAAAGGGCTTTTTTTCATGAGGAAGGTCAAATACAGCGTAACGAATTTTGCCCCATTCTTCATTAATCGGATGGTTTTGCTGACCATGCTAAGTAATTGTTGAAATTGCTCTCTACCTAGCTACAACTTACCATCCAGTGCTTGAGTAGGAAAGTCTTTTGTGAACCATGTGGGTGCTGGATAAATATTGCCTTGTTTTGAAATAAGTTTTTGACCATCCCAATAGGCACGAACGCCATCAAGTTTTTCGCTGACCAGATATTGAGATATATCTATTTTTCCCTTATAAGTTTTAGCCAGCATTAAACTAGGAGCTGCATATTGTTCTGCATGACTAAAAAAACTAGTAAAAGATAGGCTTAATAAAAGTACGAGGAAATTGAATTTAGATATCACTACTCTAGTTATTGAGATTTTTAGTGATAAAATGGATAA
>CAZHUE010000147.1:0-7188 GCA_964535875.1 uncultured Methylomarinum sp. | reverse complement strand
AATTAATATACGACAAGGTTGCTTAAAATAATCCGGTTTAAATTGGATTTTATCAAAGCCTTCTAATCGAGCCGCAATATTAACGGTATCACCATGAATGGTATATTCCATTCGGTCTTTATCTCCAATGTTTCCTGTTGCTAATGAGCCTGTATATAACCCAATACGCATACCAACAGACGGTAAGCCTTGTTCAGCCCATTTTTTATTTAAATCAATTAATTTGTCCTTCATTGCTAATGCGCAATTTACGGCATTGATTGCATCTTGTTTAATTTCTGCTTTGGATTGACGGGGTACGGGTATGCCAAAGGCTCCAAAAATGGCATCTCCAATAAAACGGATAACAACACCTTTGTGGGTGGCGACTAAAGGAGTCATGGCTTCTAAATAATCATTAAGCCAGTTGAATAGTGTTTCTGGATCTAACTCTTCGGCTAAGGTGGTAAAGTGTTGTAGATCGGTAAACATCACCGTGGCTGTTGTTTTTTGTGGGAGAGGGCGACCTGCTGAAAAAAATTGCTCATGGTTTTGCCAGATTTCTTCCGCAATTTCTGGTGCAACGTGTTTAGAAAATAAATTCATCAAAAGCGCACGATCTTTCTTTTCCTGTGAGGCTTTGTGAGCTGTTGTCAGTATGCTAGAAAGAAGCCAGGCAATAGCTGGAGTTGCACTGATTAACCAGATGTTGTTAGAAAAAAGTTGGTTAGTTATTATAAACAGAACACAAAGTCCTCCTGCCCAGACAACAATTTGTTGCCACAATGAGAATTGTCGTTGACTGAAATAACCACCTAAGAAAGTCCATAAAAAAACCCATAACATTTCTTGTGAATCTGTTGCTGTATCAAGGGAAGACTGGCCTTGTTTAGCTAATCTAAGTAGTTGGTCTGTTGCTGCAGCATGTAACAGTACGCCGCTAACGGGTTGGTCATTTTCTGTTTTTTTACTGCATGACGTAAGAGCATAGTCTTTATGGCTTTCTGCAACGGTACCAATTAATACTATTTTTTCTTTAAAATCTTCAATCTTAATTTTGCCCGATTGAAAAGTAGTAAGGTCATACTGATGAATAGCTTTGGAAGGGGTGCAAAAATCTAAAAGAAACTGAAAGCCACGTATTTGATCATCTTCGTAGCCACCATCAGTTGGTTTAAAAGGCTTTAGAGTACCCCTGCCGAAGTCAAGTTGAGTGTTTTTGTTCCAATTGAATGAAACAGGTTCTTTTTCCTGTTGTAAATGTTCTATCGCAAGCCGAAATGCCAATGAGTAGAAAATAGTTTTATTGTCATCAAGATAGAGTAAGCCACGACGTACAACATTATCCCTATCAAGAGGCATATCGGCTAATCCTGTTTGGTCTGTATTTTTAAGGGCAGGGGGCGGCGTAAATCCTTTTTGTTTTTTATTTCCAAATTTTGTAGTGACGATAATGTTTTTATGGTTTGTGAAGAGTTCTTCCAGTTTTTTTGACCCTGGGGGAACAGGAAAATCTCGGTAAGCATCGACACCGATAACGCTTACTTTATATTCAATTAGTTGTGATATTATTTCTGCTAATAAGGCGTCAGAAATTTCCCAACGATTTTGTTTGCGAAAATCGTCTTCGGTTAGTGTAATAACAGTAACCGAGGAGCTTTTAATCTCTGTAGGATAGTTTTGAATAAGAAGATCATAGGCATGTAATTCTAAAAACTCTAGTTTGCTATTTTTGTAGAGTATTAAAACAAATAGAAAAACCAGGGTAAGGATCAGTAATTGAGATGTATTCTTCTTCATAGGTTAGCTTATTCCATGCGCGTCCTTAGAAAAGGCCTAAAGTTAGTTTGCAATAACTTCTAAGGCATCAATGTTTAAGATAGTAATGCTGAGGTTTTGTCCTCCTAAGGATAATATTTTTTGTTTTTTCCATTGATTCAATAGTCTGTTCACGCTTTCGCGTGAGGTTCCAATTTCATTCCCAATAAGCTGTTGCGATTTTTTCCAGTCAAGAACTAAGCCCTTTTTTGTTTCTCGACCTGATTTTTTACTGGCGTTTAATAATAATCGGGCTAATTTAATAGGTGCGGGGAGCAAGCCAACTGTCTCAACTCGATCAGAGGTATCTCTTAGTTTTAAGCATAATGCTTTAAGCAATTCTATAGCAATTTCCGGGTTTGTCTTTAAAAAAGGAATAAAGTCATTTCGGTTTATAGCCAGTAAAGTACACTTACTTATTGCGGTAGCAGTTGCTGATCGCTCGATACTATCGATACAAGCAATTTCACCAAACATCTCTCCTTGAGGAATAGTATTTAAAATAATTTCTTTACCTTCTTCTGAATTGGCAATGATACTAACTTCACCTTCAAGTATTGCTAACAAACTGTCTCCGGCATCTCCTTTTTGAAAAATGATTTGTCCTTTTTCATAAGTAAATTCTGTTGACAACTTTAGCAGTTTGTCCAAGTCATCAGTAGATAGTTTACAAAACAAAATATTTTGTGCCAGCAACGTACGTTTTTCGGATAAAGAATGAGCCATAATATAATCCTTTTTGATGTAAAATTTATTTTACATGAGGATTGCTTAAGCGTAATTTTAAATTTATTGATAATAAAATAGTAAATTTACAAAACGAGTATGAAGAATTATGAGCTAGTACGATACAATGCCCATCTTTATGATTAGCATTTCAAAATAGATGATAGAAATAGGCAAATTTAATCAGCTTAAAATTATTAAGTTGTATGCTAAAGAAATACATCTTGATAGTGGAGAATTAGGTGAGGTTTTGTTACCTGTAAATGATGCGCCGGAAGAAAGTAAAATTGGCGATCAGCTTAATGTCTTTGTGTATGCTGATGCTAAAGATTCATTAGTGGCAACGACTCGCTTACCTTATGCACAGGTAGATGATGTTGCCTGGTTAAAGTGTGTTTCTGTTAGTGATGTAGGTGCATTTTTAGATTGGGGTTTGACTAAGGATTTGTTGCTTCCCTATAGTGAGCAGACATCAAAAGTGGTAGAAGGGCGATCTTGTCTGGTGAAAGTGTTTTTGGATGAAAGTAACCGTGTTGCTGCATCTATGTTATTGGATGATTTTCTTCAGGAAGAGGCTTTTTATTTTAAAGAAGGGCAAAAAGTTGATTTGATTATTGCTGACGAAACTGATTTAGGTTACAAAGCCGTTGTTAATAATGAGTTTTGGGGAGTTCTTTATAGGAACGAAATCTTTCAAAAGCTAAGAAAAGGTCAAAAGACAGTTGGTTATATTAAAAAAATTAGGGAAGATAATAAAATTGACTTGGTTCTGCAAGTTGCCAAATATACTGATAAAGTTGATTCGGTAACTGAAAAAATTCTTAATAAACTTAAAACCCAGGGCGGGGTGATGTTAATTACAGATAAAAGCCCGCCGGAAGAAATCTATAAAGCTTTTGGTGTTAGTAAAAAAGTGTTTAAACAGTCTGTCGGTACACTCTATAAAAAACGTATTATTTCTATTGATAAAGGTAGTATTAGTTTGGTAGGTAAAAGTGAGTAAACAAGAAAAATCGTTAACAATGACAGTATTAATGACGCCTGATATGGCTAATTTTTCTGGCCATGTTCATGGTGGTTCACTTTTAAAACTACTGGATCAAGTGGCGTATGCCTGTGCTGCAAAATATTGTAGACAATATGTTGTCACAATGTCTTTGGATCAAGTTTTTTTTAAACAAAAAGTTGAAGTCGGTGACTTGGTTACTTTTTATGCCAACGTAAATTATGTTGGCGTGTCTTCGATGGAGGTAGGTATTAGAGTCGTTGCTGAAGACTTAAGGTCGGATGAAAAAAGACATACAACGTCATGTTATTTTACGATGGTTGCAGTAGATGATCAGGGAAAGTCAGTCAAAGTAGCACCTTTAGAGTTAACTTCTGAGTTAGATAAACAATTATTTGAAGCAGGTGCGATGCGCCGAAGGTTGCGGAAAGAAAATATGAAAAAAAATGCACAGTTGCATGTGGAAATATCAAAGGAAAATTTGTAATTATGGGAATACAAGATAACTTTGAGCAATTACCTTTAAAAGATTTTGCTGAGAAAGCGTATCTGGATTATTCCATGTATGTGATTTTAGATCGAGCATTACCACATATTGGTGACGGCTTAAAACCAGTACAGAGACGCATTGTTTATGCGATGTCTGAACTGGGTTTGAATGCTCTGGCTAAATTTAAAAAATCGGCTAGAACCGTTGGGGATGTGTTAGGTAAATATCACCCACATGGTGATTCCGCTTGTTATGAAGCCATGGTTATTATGGCGCAAGATTTTTCTTATCGTTATCCTCTAGTTGATGGGCAAGGAAACTGGGGTTCATCTGATGACCCTAAGTCATTTGCGGCAATGCGATATACCGAATCTCGTCTGACCTCTTATGCGAATACTCTACTGAGTGAATTGGGGCAGGGGACTGTTGATTGGGTTGATAATTTTGATGGTACCTTGCAAGAGCCGGTATTATTACCGGCACGTTTACCCAATATAATATTAAATGGAACGATGGGTATTGCTGTAGGGATGGCAACGGATATTCCGCCGCATAATCTTCGTGAAGTGGTTGGAGCCTGTATTTTACTGTTAGATGAGCCAGATTCAACATTAGAAACTTTAATGACTCATATTAAAGGCCCGGATTATCCCACTTCTGCTGAAATTATCACCTCTAGTGAAGATATTAAACAAATGTACAGCAGCGGTAATGGCTCTATAAAAATGCGGGCTATCTATGAAGTGGAAGAAAATAATGTGATTATTACTGCATTACCGCATCAGGTTTCGGGATCTAAATTACTGGAGCAGATTGCAGCTCAAATGCTGGCTAAAAAATTACCTATGGTTGAAGATTTAAGGGATGAATCTGATCATGAAAACCCAACGCGCTTAGTTATCATTCCAAAATCAAAGCGAGCAGATATTGATTCTGTAATGTCTCATTTATTTGCCACAACTGACCTGGAAAAAAATTACCGCGTTAATCTAAATATGATTGGCCTGAGTGGTAAGCCTGTCGTTAAAAATTTACTGACAATTTTAACGGAATGGCTACAGTTTAGAACCGAGACAGTTCGAAGAAGATTACAACACCGCTTGGAAAAAGTGCTTGCCAGGTTGCATGTTCTGGATGCACTGTTAATTGCATTTTTAAATATTGATGAAGTGATTGCGATTATCAGAGAGTACGATAAACCCAAGCCAGTATTAATGGAGCGATTTAGTATTAGCGATATTCAAGCAGAAGCAATTCTAGAGTTGAAATTAAGACATCTGGCTAAGCTTGAAGAAATGAAAATCATAGGTGAGCAGGAGGAGCTTGAAAAAGAACGCAAGGCACTAGAAAAAACTTTAGCTTCCAAACGGTTATTGAACCGTCTGATTAAAGTAGAACTTGAGCGTGATGCTGAAAAATACGGGGATGATAGGCGATCACCTATTGTAAAAAGAAATGTATCAAAGGCTTTAGATACCACTGCATTGATTGCCAATGAGCCATTGACGATTATATTGTCACAAAAAGGCTGGATACGGGCAGCAAAAGGCCATGATATTGATGTGCAAAGTTTAAATTATCGTTCTGGCGATAAATATCTGGGTTCTGCTAAAGGTCGATCAACGCAACCTATTTATATTTTGGATTCAACGGGTCGTGCCTATAACACGACAACTCATGACTTACCATCAGCTAGAAGCCAAGGTGAACCTCTCACTGGACGATTAAAACCAGTCGCAGGTTCTTTATTTACTTATTTGTTTGCAGGGCAGCCGGAAGATTGGTATTTGTTAGTGAGTAATACCGGTTACGGTTTTAGAGTTCAGTTAAAAGATTTGCAGAGTAAAAATAAAGCTGGAAAAGCTGCAATTACCCTTAAAACAGAGACAAAAGCATTGATGCCTATTGAGATACAAAATAATTCTGATCTGGTTGCCGTTGCTACTTTACAAGGACGATTACTTATTTTTCCAGTCATGGAGTTACCTGCATTAGCAAAAGGAAAAGGCAATAAATTAATACAAATACCTTCAGCTGATTTTGCATCAGATAAAGATGAAGTAGTTTCAGTCGCAGTTATTTCTGAGGGTGCTACGTTAAAAATTATTTCAGGAAAAAGACATCTTTCACTTAAAACAATTGATATAGAAGCGTATATAGGGAATAGGGCTAAAAGAGGGACTGCATTACCAAGAGGGTTTCAGCGTGTTGATGTTTTGGAAAGTATAAATATTTGAAATCTTGTAGGATAAGGTAAAAAAGCGCATAGCATAATACGATGCGCTTTTTTGTTAGAAAGGAACAAAATATTTTAGACAGACTCTTCTGTTTCAAACTATCGATAGACGATTCCAGCCCAAATAGCACCAACAATCGGAGCTATCCAAAAAAGCCATAATTGAAAGATTGCCCAATCTCCCTGAAAAATTGCAACAGCAGTGCTTCGAGCTGGGTTAACTGACGTGTTCGTCACCGGAATACTAATGAGATGAATCAAGGTAAGGCCAAGACCAATGGCAATAGGAGCAAAGCCCTGAGGAGTGCGTTTATCTGTTGCACCTAAAAATGATGATTAGAAACATAAATGTCATCGCAATTTTTGTTGTTAGTGCTGCTGTTAGGCTGTATCCACCAAGAGAATGTTCACCATAACCATTAGATGCAAAGCCTCCTGCTGAGACATCAAAACCAGCTTGTCCAGAAGCAATAAGGTATAACGTGGTGAAACTATACATATAATATTTCTGCCCCTGCAATACCACCAGCTACTTGTGCCGCAATATATGGGCCGAGTTCAGCTGTAGAAAACCTGCCACCAGACCAAAGGCCAAATGAAACGGGGGGGGGTAAGGTGGCAGCCAGATATAAGGCCAATAGCAAAAGCCATTGTGAGCACTGTAAGTCCGAAGGCCAAGGATACGCCTAATAGGCCGATGCCGATATCTGGAAATATTGCTACGAGAACCGCACGGCCACATCCTCCAAGTACCAGCTAAAGTGTACCAATAAATTCTGCACTTATTTTTTTATTAATGACATTTTTTACCTCTCTCTATTGTGAAATGTAAAATTCTAGCTTAGATGACTTTATGTTAGACACCTGATTTTCATTCTACACCTTGGAGGCAGTATATTATCAATAAAAATAAAAAGTTATGGATTATAGCTT
>CAZHUE010000146.1:0-7203 GCA_964535875.1 uncultured Methylomarinum sp. | reverse complement strand
TCCATGTGGAATGACTTCCACTATATGTCTGAATTTGACTTTGCTGACAACGAGGTTGGGGTAAAAGATCTATTTTTAGCATATAAAGGATTAGATTGGTTAGAAGTTACCGCTGGAAATCAAAAACATGCAATTAGTATGGAATTACAGGAAAGCTCTAACGACATGATGTTTGTAGAACGCTCCTTGGTGAATTCATTAACAGGCTCATTATTCGACCGTGCAATTGGTTTAAATTTAAAATCTTCTGGAGACAACTGGTCTGCTCAAGCAGGTGTTTATGGTGATACCCTGCTTGCCAATAAAGAGGCGGGTAATGATGAAGGGTGGGGGTTAGGGTCGCGAGTAACCTTTGCACCAATTAATAGCAAAACACAAGTTATGCATTTTGGAGCCTATGGTGGTTTTCGCGCCCCTAGTGATAATGATGAGTTACTGGCTAGCGGTTCAGGTAAAAATTTAACGTTATCATATGAAACGACACATATGTCAAATCTTAAATTGTCTGAAGCAAAAATAAATAATGTTGATGATGTAGTTCTTGCAGGTGCCGATGCAGCTTATATGTATGGTCCTCTTTCTGTCCAGGGTGAATATGCGCACCTTTGGGTTGAGCGAGAAGATAGCCAAAGTACTTTGGACTTTAATGCTCTCTATGTACAGGTAGGTTGGACTTTAACAGGCGAGTCTCGAACCTACAAAGGTTCTGATGGTGAATTTAAACGTTTAAAACCAGCTAAAAACTTTACTTTAAAAAATGACGGTGGTTGGGGTGCCTTTGAACTTGCGGCGCGTTATGACCAAAACGGTTTGAATTCAGATGAAATACAAGGCGGTGCAGAAAAAGCGGTTACCGTTGCCATTAACTGGTATCTGAATGAAAATGTTCGTTTAATGGCAGATTATCGCAGAGCATTTGATATTAGCAGTTCACCTGTTACTTCAATTGATGCCGGTGATGTGGAAGAAGTAGATGCTTTTACTTTACGAACACAGTGGGCTTTCTAAAGCAATTTTTTTAGAGAAAGACAATAATGTTGAGTAATCTAAGTCTTGTAACTATGTTACAAGACTTTTTAGTATTCTGATTGCCTTATGTTCTAAATTTAGTAAAAAACCACGGATAGCGAAATTGTACGCTCAAAAATCAATTTCTAGCCTCTTTTTTCAAAAAATACTGAAATTAGGTGTGTTGGTAACTTTAGCCTTTTGCAGTTCTCAAAGTTTTGCAAGAAGCCCTTATGTTGGAAATTAAAGGTAAATACTCTGAACCACTAAGTCTGACACAAAAGCTGTTTCATAACGCTACTCTATGTGATAATAACAGATGATTTAAGATCTTGATCGAGTGAATATATTCTACACGGATTATATTTCTTGTTAAGGCATTTTGAAAAATTATCTACAGGCATAAATATGGACGACAATAAAAAGAAAGCGCTGGGTGCAGCGTTAATGCAAATTGAGAAACAGTTTGGTAAAGGCTCGGTGATGCGCATGGGCGATGTATCTACTAAGGGAATTGAAGTTGTCTCATCTGGTTCTTTGGCGTTAGATATTGCATTAGGTTGTGGAGGTTTGCCTAAAGGCCGTGTTGTTGAAATTTATGGGCCAGAGTCTTCGGGTAAAACTACGATGACATTAGAAACAATTGCACAAATGCAGAAATCAGGTGGCACGGCTGCTTTTATAGATGCCGAACATGCTCTTGATCCAGTGTATGCTGAAAAAATTGGTATTAATTTAGATGATTTGCTTATATCTCAACCAGATACTGGAGAGCAAGCACTGGAAATTACCGATATGTTAGTGAGATCGGGCGCTGTAGACATGATTGTTATTGATTCAGTGGCTGCTTTAACACCTAAAGCAGAAATTGAAGGTGATATGGGTGACTCTCATATGGGGTTACAGGCTAGATTAATGTCTCAAGCATTAAGAAAGTTGACAGCAAATATCAAAAGATCAAACACTTTAGTCATCTTTATTAATCAATTAAGAATGAAGATTGGTGTAATGTTTGGAAACCCTGAAACGACGACAGGTGGAAATGCGTTAAAGTTTTATGCTTCAGTGAGGCTTGATATTCGCCGGATTGGAGCAATAAAAAAAGGTGATGAAGTCATTGGTAACGAAACACGTGTAAAAGTAGTAAAAAATAAAATTGCGCCACCCTTTAAACAAGCAGAATTTGAAATTATTTACGGAGAAGGCGTTTCTTTTCTTGGTGAGCTAGTCGATCTGGGTGTGAAATACGGATTTGTGCAAAAGGCGGGGTCTTGGTATAGCTATGGCAACGAAAAAATTGGTCAGGGAAAAGACAATGTAAAAAAATATTTAAGCGATCAGCCAGAAAAAGCACAAGAAATAGAAGATAAAATTCGAGCTGAAGTTTTTGGAACAAAGGACGGTGAAACTGCTGAAAAACCAGGTTCTGAAAAATAAAGTGGGTTTGTGACAGAGTTTGAATCAACAGCAGGAAAAGAAATTAGAGAGGTATGTATTCGTCTATTAACTAGACGAGAGCATAGTCAACAAGAATTAATCAATAAGTTAGCAATAAAAGGCTTTGATCGGTTTGAGTCGCAAATAGTCGTGGATATTTTGGCTGGTCAAGACTGGCAAAGTGATCAACGTTTTGCTGAAAGCTATGCCAGATATCGTATTAGAAAAGGTTTTGGACCTATTAAAATAGGCTTTGAGTTACAGCAACGTGGTATTGGAAAATTTGATTTAGATACCACTTTATTAGACTTGGCAGATGATTGGAATGAAATAATAGAATCAGTTTATCTGAAAAAGTATTCGGATGATAAGGTATTAGTAAATAAAGAGTGGTTAAAACGGAACCGTTTTTTACTGCAACGTGGTTTTAGTAGTGAAATGGTCAGTGTTTTTTTTAAGCGATTTAATATTCAATTAAATTACCCCTAAATAATCAAAGAAAATAAACAGCTTTTAATTAATGATGAAAAAAATGTCCAGTGCAGAGTTACGTGCTGCCTTCCTAGAATTTTTTAAACAACGTGAACATTCTGTCCAGCCCTCCAGCTCACTTGTGCCCGGTAATGATCCGACTTTATTGTTTACTAATGCAGGCATGGTACCGTTTAAGGATGTATTTCTGGGTAGAGAAAGCCGGGATTATGTTCGCGCAGTGACGACTCAACGTTGTGTGCGTGCAGGAGGTAAGCATAATGATTTGGAAAATGTAGGTTACACTGCAAGGCATCATACTTTTTTTGAAATGCTGGGTAACTTCAGTTTTGGCGATTACTTTAAAAAAGAGGCGATTCATTTTGCCTGGGATTTTTTAACAAAAGAGCTAGAGGTTCCTGCTGAAAAGCTATGGGTGACAGTTTTTGAAGAAGACAGAGAAGCAGAAGCTATTTGGTTAGAAGAGATTAAAATTGACTCATCCCGATTATCACGAATTGGAGCCAAAGATAATTTTTGGTCGATGGGTGATATTGGCCCATGTGGACCTTGTAGTGAAATATTTTATGATCATGGTGAAGATATTGCAGGTGGTCCGCCAGGAACGCCAGAAGAAGATGGCGATAGATATATCGAGATTTGGAATTTGGTCTTTATGCAATATGACCGTGATAAAGAAGGGGAATTACATCCTTTACCGGCTCCTTCTGTAGATACAGGTATGGGTTTAGAAAGAATTGCCGCTGTATTGCAAGGGGTACATAACAATTATGAAATTGATTTGTTTCAAAATCTGATAAAAGTAGCGGCTGAACTAACTGAAGCTAAAGATTTAACCAATAGCTCATTACGAGTTATCGCTGACCACATCCGATCATGCGCCTTTATGATAGTTGATGGCGTTTTACCAGCAAATGAAGGGCGTGGTTATGTGTTAAGACGAATTATCAGGCGTGGAATTCGTCACGGCTATCGCTTAGGTAGTAAAAATGTTTTCTTTTACAAATTAGTTGAACCTTTGGTTCAGGAAATGGGTAATGCTTTTCCGGAAATAAAACTGGCACAAGAACAAGTCGAGCGTGTTTTAAAGAAAGAAGAAGAACGTTTTGCTGAAACTTTAGAGCAGGGTATGAAAATCCTGGAATCATGTGTTGCTAAAATTGATGGAAGTGTTATTCCAGGTGATACCGTATTCCTTTTATATGATACCTATGGTTTTCCTGTTGATTTAACCGCCGATTATGCCAGAGAGCAGAAACTTACAGTAGACCATGCTGGTTTTGAAGTTGAAATGACGGCTCAACGTGATAGAGCGAGAAAGGGTGGTAAATTTGAAGCAGGATATGACCAGGATATTAAGCATAATAGTCAAACAGATTTTACTGGATACCATAGTTGTGTAGATTCAGCCCATATTGTCGGTTTATTTGTTAAAGGGGAAGCCGTTGATAGTATAGATGAAGGTGAGGACGGTGTTGTTGTCTTGGATAAAACACCTTTTTATGCCGAGTCAGGTGGGCAGGTTGGGGATAATGGTTTAATTGAAGCAGGAAATTCCATTTTTGAAGTTAAAGATACACAGAAGCAAGGTGGTTATCTTTTTCTACATAAAGGTAAAGTTACACAAGGACAAATTGTTAATGGACAGGCTTGTAACGTATGTGTAAATGAAGTTGACAGAGTAGCAACAGAACTTAATCATTCTGCAACACATATTATGCAGGCAGCTTTACGTCAAATATTAGGCGACCACGTCGCTCAGAAAGGGTCGTTGGTCAACCCGGAAAGGTTACGTTTTGATTTTTCTCACTTTGAACCGATTACTGTTGATGAGTTGAATTCTATAGAACAGCTTGTGAATCAACAAATAAGATTAAATAACCTTGTGTCTGCCGAGATTATGGCAAAAGATGATGCTGTTAAAGCAGGAGCAATGGCCTTGTTTGGTGAAAAATATGGTGATGAAGTAAGAGTGTTGAAAATTGGTGAATTTTCAATAGAACTCTGTGGAGGAACTCATGTTGAACGAGCAGGTGATATAGGTTGTTTTAAAATTATTAGTGAAACGGGTGTTGCATCTGGAGTAAGGCGGATTGAAGCAGTTACTGGAAAGGCTTGTCTGGATTGGATTGAAAGTCGAGATAAAGCATTATCTATCATTGCCGGCTTGGTTAAATGCTCTACAGAAAAAACAGCAGATAAAGTTCAGCAGTTAGTAGAAAAAAATAAGATGCTGGAAAAAGAGCTGGAAAAGTTAAAGTCTAAATTAGCGAGTTCTGCTGGAGGAGAGCTAAGCTCTGAAGCAATTGATGTAGAAGGCATAAAAGTTCTGGCGGTTAGATTAGATGATGTCGATCCTAAAGCATTGCGTGATATGGTTGATCAATTAAAAAACAAACTGGGTAGTGCTGCTATTGTATTGGCCACCGTACAAAATAAAAAGGTGAGTTTGATTGCGGGTGTCACTAAAGACCAGACAAGCCGTTTAAAAGCTGGAGATTTAGTTAATTCGGTTGCGCTAAAAGTTGGTGGAAAAGGGGGGGGGAGGTCTGATATGGCACAAGCTGGCGGCAATGATCCGTCGGGATTAGATAAAGCGTTAAAGTCTGTTCCTACATGGATTAAAGACCAGATTAAAGGTTAAAACGACAAATAAAAGAGATACTTTTTCCTTTTATAGAGATAATTAAATATGGCAGTATTTGTATATAAATTTGGTGGTACATCAGTAGGTTCATCTGAACGAATAAAAGCAGTTGCAGAAAAAATTAAAAAATCTCGTGATCAAGGAAATCATATTGTTGCTGTTGTTTCTGCAATGAGTGGTGAAACTAATCGCTTGACGAGTTTAGCCAAAGAAATGCAATTCAATCCCAATAGCCGAGAAATGGATGTGTTACTTTCTACTGGCGAACAAGTTACCATGGCTTTGCTTAGTATGGCTTTACATGATTTAAATTGTCCTGCCTGCTCCTATACAGGGGGACAAGTTAAAATCTTAACGGATAGCATGCATACCAAAGCAAGAATCAGGGAGATTGATGACGTAAAAATCAAACAAGATCTTGAGAAAGGACACGTTGTTGTGGTTGCGGGTTTTCAAGGTATTGATGAAGAAGGAAATATCACTACATTAGGGCGGGGTGGTTCTGATACTACGGCAGTAGCGTTGGCGGCTGCATTAAAAGCAGACGAATGCCATATTTACACAGATGTAGATGGTGTTTATACAACCGATCCTAGAGTAGAGCCAAAGGCAAGAAAATTAGATAAAATTACTTTTGAAGAAATGCTGGAAATGGCCAGTCTGGGATCAAAAGTCTTACAAATAAGAGCAGTTGAATTTGCAGGGAAATACAATGTTGCTCTTAGGGTATTATCATCATTTAAAGAAGGTGAGGGGACACTTATTACCTACGAGGAATCAGAAATGGAAAGAGCTTTAATATCAGGTATTGCATTTAATCGTGATGAAGCTAAATTAACGATAACGGGTGTGCCGGATTTACCTGGAGTTGCATCTAAAATTTTGTGCCCAATAGCTGATAAAAATATTGAGGTTGATATGATCATCCAAAATATAGCAGATGATGCAACAACTGATTTTACCTTTACGGTACACCGGAATGAGTATGAGCGCGCTAAAAAAATATTAGAAGACATTTGTTTAGACCTCAGTGCAAAACAGGTAACAGGTGATGAGACTATTGTTAAAATATCAGTTGTTGGTGTAGGGATGAGATCGCATGCTGGTATTGCAAGCACTATGTTTAAAGTTTTGGCTGACGAAGGGATAAACATTAGAATGATTTCAACTTCTGAGATAAAAATATCAGTAGTTGTCGATGAAAAATACTTAGAATTAGCGGTACGTGCTTTGCATAAAGCTTTTGAATTGGAACAAGAGCAAGAATAGCTTTATTTTTTATATAAAACTTACTATAATAATCAAATTAATTGGTGGCTGCGTTATGCAGTAAAATCAAATGGGAACGTAGGGAGATATTATGCTTATCTTAACTCGACGAGTAGGAGAAACCTTAATGATTGGTGATGATGTTACTGTCACTGTTCTAGGGGTTAAAGGCAATCAAGTTCGTATCGGTATCAATGCACCTAAAGAAACATCGGTGCATAGAGAAGAGATTTATGAAAGGATCAAGAAAGAGCAGTCTGAATCGACTGATTTAACTGATTCTGAAGAATAAAATGTTTTAGGAGAGTTGGCCGAGCGGCTGAAGGCGCTCCCCTGCTAAGGGAGTATGG
>CAZHUE010000145.1:0-7243 GCA_964535875.1 uncultured Methylomarinum sp. | reverse complement strand
CGGCTAAATGTGAAATAATAGAATTGGATGGGCAATTAACTGATCTAGCTATCCAGGCCACTAAAGCCTTATCAATGGATTATGCAGGCGTTGATATTATTAAAGATAAAGACGGTGAGTACAGCATTATCGAAGTGAATAGTATTCCAGCATGGAAAGGTTTAGAAACAGTTTGTGATCTTAATATTGCCGAGATTTTGGCAGATGATTTAATTAAACGATATTTAAAAGATAATAACCCTGCTTTAAAAATTGCCGCCTCATGTTGAAGCGAGAGCAAATAATAGATGCCTATAAAAAAGCATGTCTCTGTGATGTGGAAGCGTTTAAACCTGGGAATGTTAGTGTTTTTAATGCAGGGCATGATATGGATGTGGGTGATTTTCTACTCAGTGCAGAAGTTAGTGCGGAGCCTATTACTAATCCTGAATATTCTCTGGGCGAAAAAATATATTATTCAGTTGAAGCAACGAGAGATGCGGTAGGCTGTAATACAAATTTAGGTATTCTTTTGTTATGCGCACCCGTAATTCAAGCTGCGCAACAATTGCAAGCAAGACAAAGTTTAAGAGACACATTACAACAGGTTCTGGAAAGTACTTCTGTTAAAGATGCTGGCTGGGTATTTAAGGCGATCACTTTAGCAAACCCAGGAGGGCTGGGGAAGTCAGAGAGCCAAGATGTAAGTGGACGGCCTGATGTAACCTTGTTTCAGGCAATGGAAATTGCGCAAAATAAAGATAGAATTGCAAAACAATACGTGACAAATTATAAAGATATTTTTAATTTTTCTATTTTAAGGTACAATGACGGACTAAATCGTTTTGAAAATCAGGAATGGGCGGCGGTCTTTGTTTTTACAGGACTTTTAAGTAAATTTCCAGATAGTCATATAGAACGAAAATATGGAAATGGGCATTCAGGATGGGTGCTTAAGAAAATTATTGCAGTCGACGATGCTTTGTTAAATACACAGGATCCTGAACAGTTAATACCTATGCTACATGAGGTGGATAGGGAGTTTAAGGCAAAGGGTATTAATCCAGGCACTACGGCCGACCTGACGGTGGCGACAGTATTTGTAGTAATGATGGAAGCATTTTCTGTTAGGTGTACTGGATAATGCATTCAAGGATAGGTAAACTTACTTGGTTTGGCATATTTAATGTCAATTAATACTTCACTTTTTTATAATAGGATCTAGCTAAATGGCTAAAATTAATAACTTACGCGTAGGCGAATCTTTAAACGGCGACGGAAACGAAGTTGCTCACATCGACTTAATGATTGGACCTCGCGGTTCAGCTGCAGAATCTGCTTTTGCAAACTGCTTAACAAACAACAAAGATGGTTTCTCTAGTCTTCTAGCTGTTGTTGCTCCTAACCTTTTAGTTAAGCCTGCAACTGTTATGTTCAACAAAGTAACAATCAAAGGTTCTAAGCAAGCAGTTCAAATGTTTGGCCCAGCTCAACGTGGTGTTGCAATGGCTGTTGCTGATTGTGTTGAAGATGGTACGATCCCTGCTGACGAAGCTGATGATTTATTTATTTCTGTAGGTGTATTCATTCACTGGTTAGCAGAAGATGATGTAGCTATCGAGAAAAACAACTATGATGCTGTTAAACAGTCTATCAAAAATGCTGTCGCTGGCACACCAACAGCAGCTGAAGTTGTTGCTAAGAAAGGTTCTGCAGAGCATCCATTTGCAGCAAACAAAGTATAATTAATCTTTTAGATTAATTTTTGTTTGAAAAATACCCCAGTTAACTTTTAACTGGGGTATTTTTTTGTCTAAATATTTTTTATGGTTTTAGCTGTAATTGCACCAGAATGAAGGGCGCTTGCAACCAGTACATGGTTAATACCTATTTTTTTCAGTGTCAGCAAATCCTTTTCATTTCTTACCCCACCGGCAGCAATAAAATTCTTCTCTGGGTGTTTTTGACGAAAACTCTCCAGTCTTTTTAAATCAGGACCGCTATTTTTTCCAACAAACTCCAAGCTCATAATAATAATATTTTGTGGCCATAATTTTGAGCTATCGATCAACCCATTTGGTCCTTTATAGCCTTGAGCAGGAAAAAAATCCAATGAAAGGATATTGCTTTGTATGGATTGCTTGTTAGCATAAAAATCTATTTCATTTTGATATTCAGAGCCAATAACTGATTTTTGATTTTTATATTGAGATATAGAAAGCTTTTCAATTTTTTTGCCATCATCAACCCAAAACTCTATTTCAGGATTCTTACTAATAATATTATTAATCAATTTTTTGTTAGTTCCTGTGTTTGTAATAGCATTTAAGTCCGCAATATAGATTATTTTGAAAGGGTGAATAGACATAAACCCATTCAGAACTTCTTGAATGGAACTTGAATAACATAATGTTGACTTTATCGGCTGGTAACTGTCGCGTTGTCCTTGTTGGGCAGAAACAACTAATTCGTTTTTTAAGTCAATGACAGGGATAATTTTCATTGAAGAGTATCAAGTCAGGGAATAATTGTTGTAATGATAGTGAGAAGCATAATAGCATTAGAGAAATGAAAATATTAATTTTTGAATTTATCACAGGTGGTGGATTAGCTCAGAAAGTATTGCCAGAGTCTTTATTTAACGAAGGGAAAATAATGTTGCAGGCATTGATATCTGATCTTGCAACTATTCCAGTTATTCAATTAACTGTATTACTTGATTGGAGATGTCGTGAGTTGAAAATATCTGAAACAATTAATGTTGTTTGGGTATCTAATGAACAAAATATTTATGACATATTGCCAGATTTAATTGAAGCTTCTGATTTTGTATGGCCAGTTGCTCCTGAGACAGATTTAGAGTTGCATAAAATTTCTACATTAGTTGAAAGTAAATCTAAATGTCTACTTAACTCATCATCTCAAGCGGTTGCTATTTGTAGTGATAAATTTTTAACAGCACAAGTGTTGAAAAATAACGGACTGGATGTCGTCGAAACAAATCTATTAAAAAGTTCTTCGCAGAAAATTGTAGAACCTTGGGTTATAAAACTTAAAGATGGTGTCGGTTGTGAAAAAAGCTATTTTGGTACAAACCAACATGAGTTTGATAGAATAAATACTCAAATTGAATGTAAGGATGATTATATTATTCAACCCTATATATTCGGTGATGTTCTTAGTCTTTCAACTCTGTTTAAGAATGGGAAGGCTTGGTTAATATGTTGTAATAGACAACAAGTTGCAGTTAAACAAAATAAATTTGTACTAGAAGCATGTGAAGTTAATATATCAACAAAAAACTGTGATATATATCAGCAGTTGATTGATAGAGTAGCCCAATCAATTTCGGGCTTATGGGGCTATGTGGGGATAGATATAATTCAACCTGAATTTGAAATGCCTTTAATTTTAGAAATAAATCCACGCTTAACTACGTCTTTTGCTGGAATAAATAAGACAACAGGGTTAAGAATAGGGAAAGAGGTGATTAACATGATTAATAATAACCCTGAAATCCAATATATTTACAACAAACAGTACACGATTAAATTATAAGGAAAAATAATGCAGCAAAGCATTATAGGGTGGGACATAGGTGGTGCACATATTAAAGCTGCTGTACTTGAGGAAAACGGAGGTTTCTCTCAAATATTTCAAGCATTATGTCCTTTATGGAAAGGCATAGAATATTTAAAACAATCTGTTAAGCAGGTATTATCAGAGATTCCTGAAGGTAAATATCAACACGTCATGACCATGACTGGAGAGCTAGTCGATTTATTTGACAATAGAGACCAAGGTGTTGAACAAATTATACAAACAATGCAATCAGTTCTTGTAGAGCAATTGTTGCTTATCTACGCAGGAGTTGAAGGTTTTTTAAAACCTGAGCAAATAAAAACAAATCATTATATTTCTATTGCATCTGCCAATTGGTTGGCGAGTGCTTCTTTAGCAGCTAGCAAATTAAGTCATGGCTTATTCGTAGATATAGGGAGTACCACAACTGATATCTTGCTTTTATCTGATCATAAAGTGAAAGCAATTGGTTTGACTGATTATGAGCGTATGCGCTCTGATGAACTTGTTTATACTGGAATTATTAGAACAGCAGTGATGGCGGTTGCCCAATCAGCTTATTTTAAAGGACAAAAAATGGGCTTAATGGCTGAATATTTTTCGACTATGGCTGATGTTTATCGTCTTACAGGTGAATTGAATGAAAGACATGACCAAACTGAAACAGCAGATTCTGCGGAAAAATCAGTGGGCGCGAGTGCAAAAAGATTATCTCGAATGACTGGGTATGAATTTGAACAGAAAGATTTATTTTTATGGAAACAGTTTGCTCAAGAAGTAAAGTCTCAGCAAAAAGACAAAATTAAACGGGCATGTGAACGACAACTTTCTCGATGTATTATTTCAAATAAAGATTGTTTTATAGGTGCTGGAGTAGGGCGGTTTTTAGTGAAAAAAATTGCGGAAGAGCTGGAATATCCTTATCTGGATTTTACTGATTTATTAAAAACTAATAATCAACAACAGTTTGATCTGTCTATTGCCGACTGTGCGCCTGCCGCTTCAGTTGCTATGCTTGTATATTTAGACATGAGGAATCAATAGCTTATAGTTATCAAACCATTGAAAAAAAAGACCAATACAGCTATAATTATAAGTTATTAATTTTAAACGCTATTTTACTGTTGTAAAGATGAGAAAGAAAATATGAAAAAGTTACTTTTAACTGTTTTTTTGTGTTCCTGTTTGACTGTTTCAACTCCTGCTACAGCTGAATTTAGAAAAGATTTAGCATTACATGCAGGAATTTCTTTAGTTGTTAGTACAGCATCATATCATTTTTATCGTCAAACTCTTGAGTTAACACCAACTCAATCCAGAATAGCTGCATTTTTTACAACACTTGCAGTAGGTGCTATTAAAGAAGCTACGGATGATAGATTTAGTGGTTCAGACATGGCTGCTAATGCTGGAGGCGCAGCTTTAGGTGTGGCTATCGCTTTCGATTTTTAAAAATAACGCTAATGTTTTTAAAAAAAGAGACACCAATATTTCCTTTGTTAAAGGTTTATTGGCAATAATTTTCTAAGTAGTCAACCTTGATATATATATCATATATCTTTGATATTAAAATAAATTATTTTATTTTAAGGTGGTCGGAACGACCAGAAATGTTAAAGTAATCCTTTATTTCTGGTCGAAAAATGTCACTCTCTGAAAATACAGATTAACCAATTTATTTGGTACAGGCCTACTAAAGTAATATTTAAGGGGTAAGAGGGTGGACGGGCTTAAGTTCGACCATCCTCCTCTTACCTAATTTTCTTATATTTAATCCGGTGCGGATTATCCGCATCTGTTCCTAATCTTTTATAACGATCTGCTTCATAATCTGCATAATTGCCTTCAAACCAAACCACTTCACTATCGCCTTCAAAGGCCAAAATATGAGTAGCTATTCTATCTAAAAACCAGCGGTCATGGGAAATAACAACCGCACACCCCGGAAAAGCAAGAACAGCCTCTTCTAATGCACGTAAAGTTTCAACATCTAAATCATTAGTTGGTTCATCTAGTAATAATAGATTTCCACCAATTTTTAATAATTTAGCTAGATGGACTCTGTTACGTTCTCCACCAGAAAGGTTGCCGATATTTTTTTGTTGATCGGCTCCTTTAAAGTTGAAGCGTCCTAGATAGGCACGCGAAGGTGTTTCGTAATTACCAACAGTAATCAAGTCTAAGCCATCAGAAACTTCTTCCCATACCGTTTTTTTAGAATCCATATTGTCACGCAGTTGGTCAACATAGGCTATCTCTACTGTTTGACCAAGTGTGACAGAACCAGAGTCTGGTTTTTCAAAACCAGCCATCATCCGAAATAATGTGGTTTTACCCGCACCGTTTGGCCCGATAATACCAACAATGCCACCAGGCGGTAGTTTAAAACTTAAATCATTAATCAGTAATTTATCACCAAAACCTTTGCTGATATGCTCAATATCAATGACCTCATCACCTAACCTGGGGCCAGGAGGAATGTAAATTTCCTGTGTTTCACTGCGTTTTTGTACTTCTTTAGAAGAGAGTTCATCAAAACGTGCAAGACGGGCTTTGCTTTTAGCATGACGGCCTTTAGTACCAGACCTAACCCATTCTAATTCGGTTTTTAAAGCTTTTTGTCGAGAAGATTCTTGTTTTTCTTCTTGTTCGAGACGTTTTTGTTTTTGCTCTAACCAGTTGGAATAATTCCCTTCCCAAGGAATTCCCATGCCTCTATCGAGTTCTAAAATCCAGCCGGCTACATTATCTAAAAAGTAACGATCATGTGTGACAGCAACCACTGTTCCTGAATAATCATGTAAAAATCGTTCAAGCCAGGCGACTGATTCCGCATCTAAATGGTTAGTTGGTTCATCAAGTAATAACATATCAGGCTTAGAGAGCAATAAACGACATAAAGCAACTCGCCGTTGTTCACCACCAGAAAGCTTGGTAACATCAGAATCCCAAGGTGGTAGGCGCAGTGCATCAGCTGCAATTTCAAGGGTTCTTTCTAACTCCCAGGCACCTGCGGCTTCAATTTTTTCTTGTAAATCAGCTTGTTCAGCTAATAATGCATCAAAATCAGCTTCCGGATCGGCAAAGGCTTCATTCACCTGATTAAAACGGTCAACAATGGCTTTAATTTCACCAACCCCTTCTTCTACATTGCCTCGTACATCTTTATTAGGGTCTAACACAGGTTCTTGGGGTAAATAGCCAATATTAATCCCTTTTTGAGGAACAGCCTCACCTTCAATATCAGTATCCAACCCAGCCATAATTCTAAGTAAAGTTGATTTACCTGAGCCGTTTAAACCCAATACACCTATTTTTGCACCAGGAAAGAAGGAAAGTGAAATATCCTTTAGGATATATTTTTTAGGAGGGACGATTTTACCCACCCGATTCATTGAATAAATATATTGAGCCATTGCACTTAAATAATTCGATAAAAAACTCTATTATTTCATGTTATGGCATTGATTTTAATATTTGTTTAAAATTTAATGGTAATTAAAAAACCACAAGAAAAATAATGTACTGTAGGTTGGGCTGCCGTCTCTTTAGCACCCCAACATAATACATGCTAAAAATGTTGTGTTAACGATAAAGCCGTTAGCCAAACCTTTAAATTCGTATAATTTTCATTAGCTTGAATATTGTGACAAAGATAATGGGAACAAGAAAATTTTGATTA
>CAZHUE010000144.1:0-7311 GCA_964535875.1 uncultured Methylomarinum sp. | reverse complement strand
TCGACAAAAATCAACTCGCTATAAAATCCGCATCCGTGACCGCGCGAAGTATAATATATATTTACAGAAAGAAAAAGCTCACTTTTGTCATATTTATTGCTAGTATGGTTTTATCAAACCTTCTAACACCTATTTTTACCCCATGCCAGAATTAGAATCTATTCGTATTGACAAATGGCTTTGGACTGCCCGTTTCTTCAAAACTCGTAAATTAGCTTCTGAAGCCGTATCCGGTGGAAAAGTTCATCTCAATGGTCAACGCTGTAAACCATCAAAAGAAGTAAAGCCAGGTATGGAACTTTCTATTTCTAAAGGTTCATCCCTATGGGAACTAATCATCGTAGCCATTAATTCCCATCGTCGTCCCGCAAAAGAAGCTGTTTTGCTTTATCAAGAAGAACAAACAAGCATTGATAAAAGGCAACAGTTAATGATTCAAGAAAAAGAACAACGAGCATTACTACCTTACTCAGAACGAGAACATAGGCCTAATAAAAAACAGAGACGTCAGATACACCGTTTTAAACAAGGTTAAACCTTTGGTTAAAACCCTTATAAACAAGTAGGTGGCTTGGGTAATCCAGCAATTTTACAAGCATGTTTTAAGGGGCCTTTAGGAAATAATTTATGTAAATAACGACTATTTCCTTTTTCTGCCCCAAATTCTTTTTTTATCGCTTTTGTAAACACTCTGGCATTGGGTAAATGCTTATAGGTTTGATAATATCGTCGAATAAATAATAATATTTCCCAATGCAAATGGGTTAGTTCAAGCCTATTTAGCTTAGCTATCTCTAATGCAACAGCTTCTGTCCAGTCGTTAATAATTACTAAAAAACCTTCCTCCGTTGTTTTTAGAACGACTCCATCAACAATCAACTCCACGTTCGTATCACTCTATTCTTTTCAGTCATTTTAACTAATTCAGGATAATCAATAGTTTCAACGCCAAAAAGCAATTCATTTCTACGAACGCCTCTTGTTTCAAGGTCGCATTTTAATACATATAAATTAATAGTACGCTTAGGTTGCTTATATAACTCATCACTTTTTACACTGCCCTTAATAAGACAAAAAATAGCATTTTCAAGGAATACAACATCATCACTACTTTTTAAACGATCTAAAAGTGAGCGATCAAAAGTTGATTGAAAAATTAAGTGTAACATGGAAAAATCCAGAGTTTTACGGGCAAAATAGTTTTTTTTAGAAACTTTACTATACTATTCATACATAAAACTAATAAAAGTAATTCAAAGATAGGATCATAAACAATTAGCTAAGGAAAAATTTATTACGCAATTAATACTTCTATGCAAGATATTTCTAAGTACCTAGACAACAATCCAAAAAGAGTTCTTTCCTATTTAAAAATTTTATTAAAGGAAAGGTGCTTGATTTCTGTTGCTTTTGGTATCGATGAAAAAGATACTTTTTTAACCGCTATTATAGCGATTGATGAAAAAAAACAGACCCTTACAATTGATTGCGGCCCCAAGGAATATCTAAATAAAAGATTACAATCCAGTGCCATTATTAAATTTTCCACCAAATACCAAGGCATCAAAGTCCTGTTTGAAGGAAGAAAAGTCAAAAAGGCTGGAAACTCTAGTCAGCCATCCTTTATTATTCCTATTCCAAACTCTATCTATTGGTTCCAAAGACGCCAGTTCTACAGAGTTAAATCACCACTATCCAAGAAGAGCTCTTGTCTTGTCTCTTTTTATAAACCAGAAACAGAAGAAGAAATATCGGTTGAATTGCCATTATATGATATTAGTGCATCTGGGTTTTCTTTTATAAAAGAATCAGAAGAGTTTTCTGAGCTGTTCAATCCTTCTTCAGAGTTTGAAAAATGTTTTCTCAAACTTGCAAATGAAGAGGATCAGTCAGTTTCATTTGAAGTTAAACATGTAACACCAATAAACCCTAACAAAACACAAGCAGGCGTTCGCATTGGCTGTCGTATAACTGAGATTACACCTGGAACGGAAACTACAATTGTGCGTTATATGCAAATTATTGATCGAGAAATAAAACAAAAAGAATTATAGATAGGCTGATCAGTGTCTGGTTTCACCACGTTGTACCATCATTTTTATAATCTTAACTACAAAGTTTGATCAGTAAAAAAATAATGAGATACATTTATCAGTAAATATCAACAGCATAGTAAATCTAAGTATATAATACTAAAATAATTTATAGTTTAACCCCATCTGTCCATGGAAGATCTTTCTCAATATCTAGTTAAAACCCCAAAAAAAATTTTAGCTCATTTTAGGACAATGATAGCTAATAAATGTCTAATATCTGCTAGTTTTGGAGACAATCACTCTTTTTTAACCGCTATTCTGGATATTGATGAAAAAAAGCAGCTAATAACTATTGATTGTGGTCCTAAAGAATACCTCAATAAAGAATTATTGAGTTTAAATATTGTCGATTTTAAAAGTGAAGTTGATGGTGTTAAAATCCTCTTTAGAGGCCATAGTATAGAAAAAGTGGGGAAGATGTCGCAACCCGCTTTATCCATGAAGATCCCTGAAAGAATTTATTGGGTTCAAAGACGTAAATCTTATAGAGTGAGATCACCTTTATCAAAAAACAGTTATTGTTCTATTACTTTTGAAGATCCTAATAATGATGAAGAAACCCTTAGCTTCCAACTCTTTGACCTTAGTGCTTCTGGTTTTGCTATTTTATGTGATACAGCAGAACTAGCAGAGCAGCTATCACCTTCATCCGAATTTCACAATAGCGTATTAGTACTTGATGGGATGGAAACGTACGATATTTCTTTTAGTGTCCAAAGTAAATTTCCTGTTAACCCTGACAACCCATTAAAAAGCCAGCGTATTGGCTGTCAATTTATAGATCTCTCGCCAACAGATGAATCCTCTTTCTTACGCTACACTCAACTGATTGAACGTGAAATAAAGAATAATTTAGGCTAAATAATCAACATGCATAGCGCGCCCATTTTAGAAAAAAGAATCTATAGCGTTTCTGAACTCAATAGAGAAACAAAGAATTTATTATCTGAACATTTTTCTTATATACAAGTTGAAGGTGAGATTTCTAATCTAAGCCGCCCTTCATCTGGCCATATCTATTTTTCTCTCAAAGATAAAAAGGCACAAATCCGTTGTGCCATGTTTAAATCACAGCAGCAACGATTAAAATTTAAACCTGAAAATGGCAATCAAATCATTATTTCAGCTCAGGTCAGTTTGTATGAGGCTCGTGGAGATTATCAATTAATTGTTGATAAAATGCAGGAAGTAGGTGAAGGCGATTTACAAATTGCTTTTGATCAATTAAAAAATAAATTACAAAACGAGGGTTTATTTGATTCGACGCTTAAAAAAGAAATCCCTGAGATACCTTCACAGATAGGTGTTATCACTTCTCCCAGTGGAGCCGCAATCCACGATATTTTAAGCGTTCTAAAAAGAAGGTTTCCAGCGATTCCCATTATTATTTACCCTGTATCAGTACAAGGTAATTTGGCTAAATCTGAAATTTCTACTGCTTTAGAAGAAGCCAATAAACTAAAACAAGTCGATGTTATTATTTTAGCTCGTGGTGGTGGGTCCATAGAAGACCTTTGGTCATTTAATGAAGAGTGTGTCGCCAGAGCCATCGTAAAAAGTAAAATCCCTATTATCTGCGGAGTCGGTCATGATGTTGATTTTACTATTGCTGATTTTGTCGCCGACCTTCGTGCTCCCACACCTTCAGTTGCTGCTGAAAATGCTGTTCCTAATCAGATAACATGGTTATCCAAGCTTCAGTCTATTGAAAGTCATCTTAAGAAAACTATTTTGGCTCAACTTTCACGCTATCAGCAATCAACAGACTGGGTTAGTAGACGGTTGCAGCAGCAACATCCAGGACAAAAATTACAACGTCATGCACAAACTGTTGACCTTCTTGAAACGCGTATGATTCGAGCTATACAAGCCAAAATTAAGCATAATAATCATTTAGTTAAAAATCAGATCTCAATTTTTCAACAGCATAACCCAAATACAAAAATAGTGCGTTACAAAGAACAACTCCGCTATTTGAGCACCAGACTAAACAATACAATTCAACACCAACTGGAAAAGTTAGAAAAAAAACACCTCGCCCTCGTACAAACTTTACATGCTGTCAGTCCTTTAGCAACGTTAGATCGGGGCTATGCTATTGTCAGTGATCCAGCATCATCAGCAATCATCGGCTCTACCCAAAAACTCTCAATTAACGACCAAATTAAAACCCGTTTGGCTGATGGTGAATTCATTAGCCAGATTATGGAAATCAATCATGATTAAAAAATTATTAATACTATGCTCTGTACTATTTTCTCAATATTGCTGGGCAAATAAACTACCTGATCAGTTGGTTGTTCCTGGTGGCATAATAAAAATTCCAGTTGCCGAAATTAACCAAACTACTGCACCTACGGTTTTTTTTAATGGTAATAGAGCGCTGGTCACTGCTGACAAAACACACTGGATTGCATTAGTCGGCATCCCACTCTCCGCAAAAACTGGAGAACATAAAATTACTATTAAGGCGAAGGGCAAAACTCAAGAAAAAACTTTTACTGTTATAAATAAAGACTATCCAGCCCAATATCTAACGATTAAAAAAAAGCGCATGGTAACCGGGTTTACCAAGGAAGATCTTAAAAAAATAAATGCTGATAAAAAAGCAATGGCTAATGCTAAAAAAGTCTGGACAGAGCAAGACATTAGTGCTGATTTTATAGCCCCTGTTGATGGAAGATTAAGTAGTTTATTTGGTTTAAAACGATTTTTTAATGATATTCCAAAACGTCCGCATAATGGACTTGATATTGCTGCGGTTACAGGAACACCCATTCTCGCCCCGGCATCTGCAAAAGTTATTGATACGGGAAATTACTACTTTAATGGAAATACAGTTTTCCTGGATCATGGACAAGGCTTACTAAGTGCTTACCTGCATATGAATGAAATTAATGTAAAACCAGGTCAACTAGTCAAGCAAGGAGACACTTTAGGTACTGTTGGAGCAACAGGGCGGGTCACTGGGCCACATTTACACTGGATTGTCTATTTAAATAAAGTTCCTGTAGACCCCGCTTTATTTATTGCTAATGAAATCCCAAGACTTGATGCCAGAAATAAAAAATAACTAAAAACATGAAGCATAATCCAGTACAGCTTCTTGGCATTGAAAAAAAATTCTTGGGTAATCCATCCGTATAACTAATTTTAAACCGTATTCAAAAAATACAGAAAGTGTCATAAACCGTGCAAGAATAGCCCAATAACGTGAACAAGTATTAATTGAATTTTGCCAGACTATAATTGTCCAAAAAATTATGGGTGTTAATAAAATAAAGTGCACTTCATCCCAACTTGAAACAGTAAAATCACCTGCTCTAGCCAAGCTATCTATATAATATAAACTTAAATTTAAAAGAATAAAAAAAGGCCAAAAAACTAACCATAGTTTTACCTGGCCATTCCAGGAATCTAATAAATATTTATACAGTGTTAGTTCAGATACTTTTCCCCACTCAATCTCTTTATAGGATGAGTCAAAAGGTGTTGCGATGTACAGCAACATTAATATAAATAGAATTGTACCCAAGTATTCTTGTACCGTTCCCAGCTGAATAAAAGTAAAAAAAATGGGTAAAGAATAGACAAACATATTGATTCAAATTAAGACTTAGAATGGGCTATTCTACAAAACTACCCGTCATAAAAAAACCATATTCAACACAAGGCTGAATATGGTTTTGGAAAAGTTTAACAAAAATTAGAGTTTTGCTAAAATTTTCGCAACCGTTTCACCCATTTCAGAAGGTGTAGGTGAAATTGTAACGCCTAAATCTTGTAGCATTTCTACTTTTTCAGCCGCCGATTCACCTGTTGATGAAATAATAGCTCCAGCATGCCCCATGCGCCTACCTTTAGGTGCGGTTAATCCAGCTATATAAGCTATAACAGGCTTGCTCATGTTTTTACTGGCATAAATTCCTGCCTCCACTTCTTGAGGCCCCCCTATTTCACCAATCATCATCACAACTTTAGTTTCATCATCCTGTTCAAACATCTCAAAAATATCACGATGTGAACTTCCATTGATCGGGTCACCACCAATACCAACAGAAGTTGAAATCCCAATACCAAGTTCTTTTAATTGATCAGCCGCTTCATAACCCAGCGTTCCAGATCGACCGACGATACCAACTTGACCTTGTTGATATATATGCCCAGGCATAATACCTAGCATTGCCTTCCCTGGGCTAATTGTTCCAGCACAATTCGGCCCTGTCAAAACCATTCGTTCCTGTTTTGGAAATTTACGTAAAAACTGCTTAACTTTCATCATATCCTGTGTAGGAATCCCATCAGTAATGGCTACACAATATTTAATCCCTGCTTCTGCTGCTTCCATAATTGAATCTGCTGCAAATGCTGGTGGAACAAAAACAATACTAGCCTCAGCACCTTCCTGTTCAACTGACTCTCTTACCGTATTAAAAACGGGTTTATCCAAATGTGTTTGTCCACCTTTACCCGGTGTAATTCCACCGACAACATTGGAGCCATAATTAATCATATCCTGAGCATGAAAAGTCCCAATCTTACCGGTGAACCCCTGAACAATGATGCGCGTTTCTTTATCAATTAAAATAGCCACTTATGCTACTCCTTCTGCTACTTCTTTTGCAACTTGTTGATTCCTTGCCAGAACTGCTTTTTCAGCGGCTTCGGCTAATGTTGATGCAGTAATAATAGGTAGCCCACTTTCAGCAATAATTTTTCGACCCTCTTCAACATTAGTACCTGATAAACGAACAATCAAAGGAATCTTTAAATCAATTTTCTTAACCGCTTGAACCACACCTTCAGCAATCCAGTCACAACGATTAATGCCAGCAAAAATATTAACTAACATTGCCTTCACCCCACCTTCGGCAAGAACTAGCCGAAAAGCTTTTTCGGTACGGTCAGCAGAAGCACCTCCCCCTACATCAAGGAAGTTTGCAGGTTCACCTCCAGCCAGTTTAATCATATCCATAGTTGCCATAGCCAAGCCTGCACCATTGATCATGCAACCAATATCACCATCCAGACCTACATAGCTTAAGCCCCGATCTGCTGCGGCAGTTTCTCGTTTGTCTTCCTGCGTTTTATCACGTAACTCGGCTACTTTTTGACGTCGAAACATAGCATTGTCATCAAATCCCATTTTCGCATCCATAATCATTAGCTTGCCACTTCCACCAGTGACAACCAAAGGATTAATTTCAATCATATT
>CAZHUE010000143.1:0-7344 GCA_964535875.1 uncultured Methylomarinum sp. | reverse complement strand
GAATGTAAAACCATAAATTATAAAATATCCACTCAATCTGGCATAGACCCAATATTGTTACTCCACTGTCACAGACTTAGCTAAATTACGAGGCTGATCAACATCGGTTCCTTTAATAAGAGCAACATGATAACTTAACAGTTGTAAAGCGATATTAAAGGTAATAGGTGCTGATATTCTACCTACATTTGTTGTCGCTTTAATGACTTTAAAATCAGGTTCAGAACTAAGATTAGATTGTTCATCCTCAAATATAAGCATCTGTCCACCACGTGCTTTTACTTCTTGTAGATTTGATTTGAGCTTTTCAAGTAAATCATCCATTGGAGCAATAGCAATAACCGGCATATTGTCATCAATTAAAGCTAAGGGACCATGTTTTAATTCGCCCGCAGGATAGGCTTCAGCATGGATATAACTAATTTCTTTAAGTTTTAAAGCGCCTTCCAGGGCAATAGGGTACATAGTACCTCTGCCTAGGAAAAGAGCGTGGTTCTTATCAGCAAAACTTTCAGCGATAGTTTCAATGGTAGGTTCATGCTGTAAAGCATTGTTAATTAGAGTAGGAAGTTTTTGTAGTTCCTGAATAATTTCGCCTTCTTGTTCTTCAGTTATACGTTGTTGAACTTTACCAATACTGGCAGTCAACATTGCTAAAACTACAAGTTGAGTGGTAAAAGCTTTAGTTGAAGCAACGCCTATTTCTGGTCCAGCATGAGTTAGGCAAATAAGATCAGATTCCCTGGTTAAACTGGATTCAGCAACATTACAGATACTTAATGTTGGAATATTTAATGTTTCATTAGACGAACGATACGAGTTTATTTGTTGTAACGCTGCCAATGTATCAGCCGTTTCACCAGACTGACTAATAGTGATAAACAAAGTGTTGTTTTGAATAACAGGGTTACGGTAACGATACTCACTAGCTACTTCTATTTGACAAGGCATTCCAATAATATCTTCTAACCAGTACTTGGCAACTAAACCAGCATGATAGCTTGTGCCGCAAGCAATAATTTGTACTTGTTGAACTGTACTAAAGATTTCTTCTGCGTTATGGCCAAAACTTGTGACAGATATACTACCTTGAGATGTCCGACCTTCAAGGGTATCAATAACAGATTGTGCTTGCTCAAAGATTTCTTTGTGCATGTAATGTTTATGGTCACCTAAATCTACTGATTGTGATGTTAGATTTGATTGTTTAACAGGTCGTTCAACAAGTTGGCCTTGGTCATTAAAAATTTCAACTAATTCCCGTGTGATTCGAGCAACATCACCATCTTCCAGAAAGATAAAATTTTGTGTGACGGGTAATAGAGCGGAAACGTCGGAAGCAATGAAATGTTCGCCAATCCCCACACCAATAACTAGCGGACTGCCTTTTCTTGCGACTACTAGTGTTTCTGGATTGTCAATTGCGGTAACACCTAGTGCATAAGCACCTTTCATAAAACTAATGGCTTGTGTAACTGCTTGCAACAAATCGTCAGTAGTTTCTAATTGTTGGTGAATGGCGTGAACAATAACTTCAGTGTCTGTTTCTGAAGTGAATTGATAGTTAGATTTTAATTGTTCAGCTTTTAATTCCTGGTAATTTTCGATAATACCATTATGAACTACAGCAACTTTATTTTTACAAATATGTGGGTGGGCATTGTTTTCAGAGGGTACCCCATGTGTTGCCCAGCGAGTGTGTGCAATTCCAACCTGACCAAAAAAAGGTTCACTAAGTTCTTCAATTTTTTCATCAAGGTTGACTATTTTCCCGATTGAACGAACACGCTGTAATTCCCCGCTTTTATTTAAAACTGCGATTCCAGAAGAGTCATAACCACGGTACTCTAGTCTTCTAAGTCCTTCAAGTAAAATAGGAACAACATTTCTTTCGGCGACACCGCCAACAATTCCACACACAATTTATCTCCACTCACTTATTAAAAAGTAACTTGTTTAAGGTTACATTAATCAATTAAAAATACTTTTCCGAGTTGAAAGAGCACTAATTATTTTATTTTTTGTTAAGGTGTGCTTCACCTAAAAATTTAAAATAAATTCAATACAATATAATACTTTAACTATAACATTACATGAACATCATTAAGAAATTAAAGAGAAAATTAAGGTGGAAATAATATTTTTAGGGTAACTGCTACCATTTTCTCTTACTAGGTTGCTTGCCTTAATTACCAAGCAAATTGCATTTACTATAACCACTGTTAACATAGATACTAGCAGTCAATTGTCAAAAATCAACTGATAGTAAATGGTATTTGTAGTGGGTTAGAATTTAACAGTAGCTTCCTTTTACTTACAAAAAAGTAGTCAACTTACTATATTTTATAACACATTTATTTATAGACAAGACAAAGATAGAACTCAAAGCTCATTATGATATAATCAGAGTTTCCTTATATAGATATATTCAAATTGGAGCTCAAAAATGAAAAAAATAATACAAATTTTGCTTCTCTCTACTGTTTTTATTACCTCTTCTGCATTTGCAAAAGATACAATAATTCCTTTAGAAGATAATTCAACAATTCTTGGTAAATGGAAAGTAACTGCAGAAGCTCCTGCCAGACATAAAACAAAAACGCCTCTTAATATACATTGGGAATTTAAACCTGATGGAACTTTATTCACAACGGCAAAAGATGCTCGGAATAGAACAGGTTCAATGAGTATTACCGTTAATTATAGTATTGAAGATGGTGTTATTAAAAAACAAATGAAGCCTGGTTCCGAAAAAACTGAAACTTGCAAGGTTGTGGATCAAGATAAAAAATCAATGGTTTTACATTGTAAGTATTTGTATTTCTTTTTGGAAAGAGAATAATTTAAATCTTCTGTCCCAAATACTCTATTAATAATTTAACGGAGTATTTGATTCGATTTTATCGGACTCTACTGACTAAATATATAGCAGAACAAAAAACAATGGCACTTGGCAAAACTGCCATTATCACCGGGTTATATCCATAGACCAAGCCCACATGTCCTACTATTTTATCAAATATATTAAAAGTCATTCCTATGATGATGCCAATCATCATGCGCCCTCCTACTCCAGTCCCTCGCTTAATTCCAATAACAAAAGGAATGGAAACCATCAGCATAACAAAGGTAATAAAAGGGTTAACCAATCGACTCCAGAATGCTAATTCAAAATGTTGAGTTTTTTGGTTATTGTCCTTAAGAAAGCTGATATACATAAATAAATCATATAAAGACATATTTTCAGGTTTAATGACAACAACTTTGAGTAAATCAGGGTCTATTGTGGTTTTCCAGTCCAGTTGATCCAAATTATTTGCTTGTATGGGAGTAGTTAACACTTTTGTTTGTCTTATGTTTTCCATTCGCCACAACTTATTTCCTAAAAATTTCGCTCGTTCAATATGACTCATTGAAACCAAGTTCCCCTGGTCATTAACTTCATATGAATATATATCAGATAACTCCCCTTTTTTATGAATTTTACGAACATTAATATATTTATTATCTTCTCTTAACCATAAGCCATATTTGGAACTCATAACAATTTCATTATTTTGAGAAGTGGTTTTTATTAGTTGAGCTGCTCGTTCAGCCTCTGGCGCAATAAATTCTCCTACCAAAATAGCTGAAATAACTAAAATTACACCTGCTAACATAACAGATTTAATAATCCAGAAAATAGAAAGTCCAGCTGCACGCATTGCAATAATCTCCCGATTATTGGCCATTGTTCCAACTACAAATAGACTACCTAACAAAGCAGCAGAGGGAATAAGTTCATAGAAGACGCGAGGGGAGGTTAAGGCAATATATTGAATAATTTCTTTTAAACCATAACTACCTTTTCCCAGGTCTTTTAATTCATCACTAAAGGTAAACAGGTTAAAAAGCGTGAGCAAAAGCATTAGAGCAATTGCCGAACCTTTTAAGACTTCTTTTACGATATATGCAGTTAAAACGTTCATGAATTTCCTCTTGGATTAAGTCTCAAAAGAACCCATTTCAATCCATAGAGACGAACCAATAAGAATATACCTAAACAAAATAACAATAAATAAATTCCAAAATAGCCTAACGCAGGTGATATTGTCTCATTGATAACCAAGGACTGGCTAATTCGTTTTACATTGCCATAAACAAAATAAATAGCAAATGCGACCAGTAAACTTCCATAAACACCTCCCCGAGGAGAAAGTTTAGCTAAAGGAACAGCCAGGAAACTTAAAAAAATAACACCAAGAGGAATAGATAATCTATTTTGCATTTCAGCTATTTCTGGTAATTGGGTAGAAGCCCATAAATCTTCACTAGGTGTTCCATCAAGTTGTTGTGGCAAGAAGGCGTTTTTCTTTTCTAAACGGACTGCATATTCAGAAAATTTTTCTATCGTAACACTTAGCTCCCCCGGCACAGCTTTAACTCGTTCACCATCCATTAGCACAAGATAAAGACCACCAGGTAGATGCTTTAAGGTGCCATATTTTGCATTAATAACGCCTATAGTATTTCCAGTTCTATTCTGTACAAAAACATTATGCATAAGTTTTTTAGTATCAATGTGTTCTGTATAAAAAACCAGATCACCATGACTGTATTCACTAAATCGACCCGCTGAAATGCCTCTTAGGTCAGCAACTTGCTCATCTGCATGAGTTAATTCACTGATTTGAGCCTCGGCCCAAGGTGTAGCAACGAGTGATAGCCATCCTGCCGCTATGCTAAGAGGAAAGACTAATAAAAAAACGGCACGATAAATAACAACAGCCCCTCCCCCTGCCGAAGATACTGCAGACATTTCTTGATCTCTATACATTCTACCTAAGACCATTAATATTGCCATAAAAATAGAAGCAGGTAAAAAGGTACTGATTGCAACCACCGTTTTTAAGCCCAAAATACTTAAAACAGTTTCATTAGATATACCTCCTTCAATTGCTTTAGCAAGAACCTTTATAAACTTACGGCTAACGATAATGACAACAATGACAGATAATACAGCCAGGACTGTTTTGAACAAATCCTGCATAATCATCTTGTCTAGTACAGAAATAAATCGATAGGATTTAACATTATCTTTTTTTTGCATTTTAATGCTCAAATAACTCACCTTTAAAACTCATGTATAATTCAGATTGATTAAGGACTGAAGATTTAATAACTTCCGGATTTTGACTTGCCTTATGATTCCACAGAAGTATCAATAAAATAGTTGCTTAGGCCTGCTATGCGCCTATTTTATTGATACTCCTGTGAAACCATAGTTCTGCGCTAAATTTTCGGAAGTTATTAAATCCTCAGTCCTAAAAACTTATTCCCTTAAATTTCGGCCACGCAGATAACCTTATGGACTATTCTATAGAAACCTTAGCTTTTGACAAACAACAAACTGATTGTGTCATTATTGGCGTTTATGAAAATAAACAACTTAGCCCAGCCGCAGAATTAGTTGATGAAATATGTCAGGGAATCATTGTTAAACTTATTGAACGTGGTGATATAAAGGCTAAAAATGCAGAAACGGTATTGCTAAATTATATCCCTGATAGCCCAATAGAACGTATTTTAATTGTAGGTTTAGGAGAAAAAGATAAGCTAACAGCTAAACTTTTTCGTAAAGCATTAAAGTCAGCTATCACAGAAATTAAATCTTTATCAATAAAATCAGTGAATTGTGCGTTAAATGATTGTGATGTTAAAAATCAGGATAAGCAGTGGAAAACGCGGCAAATTGTAGAAGTTTTTAATGATACTCTCTATCAATATGATGAAACTAAAAGTGAAAAAGTTCCAAAAATAAACCTGGAAAATATAAAAATTAGTGAGTTAGGCTCTGAAAAAGAGCAATCTGAACGGGGGTTAAAACATGGATTAGCAATTGCGCATGGTATTAGATTAACAAAATTTGTAGCTGACCTCCCGGGTAATATTTGCACACCTACTTTTCTTGCAGAGCAAGCAAAAACGGTTGCTAGTGAATTTAATAAAATGGATGTAGAAATTCTGGAAGAAAAAGAAATTGAAGCATTAGGAATGGGTTCCTTTCTTTCTGTTTCCAGAGGTAGTCGTCAACCAGCTAAATTGATCGTGTTAAATTATCAAGGGGGTGAAAAAGATAGTAACCCCATCGTTATTGTAGGTAAAGGCTTAACCTTTGACGCGGGAGGTATTTCATTAAAACCAGGCGCGGGTATGGATGAAATGAAGTACGATATGTGTGGAGGCGCTAGTGTTTTGGGTACCTTACAAGCAGCGGCAAAAATGGATTTAAAAATCAATATTGTTGGGATTATTCCTTCATCAGAAAATATGCCTGATGGGGATGCAAATAAGCCCGGTGATGTAGTAACCAGTATGTCTGGTTTAACCATAGAAATCTTGAATACTGATGCAGAAGGCCGATTGATTCTTTGTGACGCTTTAACCTACGCAAAAAAATTCAACCCAGAGGTAGTTATTGATTTAGCAACTTTAACAGGTGCATGTTTGGTTGCATTGGGAAGGGTGCCTAGTGGAATATTGGGTAACGATGATGATTTGTGTAATGACTTAATCAGTGCAGGTGAAACAGCCTGTGACAGTTTATGGCGCTTACCTATATGGGAAGAATACCACGAGTTACTAAAATCTAATTTTGCTGACTTAGCAAATATTGGTGGTCGTGATGCAGGAACCATTACAGCGGCTTGTTTCTTATCTCGTTTTACCGAAGATTATCGTTGGGCACATTTAGATATTGCTGGCACGGCTTGGCGTACAGGTGCAAATAAAGGAGCAACTGGGCGACCTGTAGCATTATTAAGCCAATATTTAATTGATAAGAGTGATGCCTGAGGCAAGCTTTTATATTCTTTCGACTAATTCTTTATCAGAACGATATTTATTTGCTTGTAAGCTTATAGAAAAAGCTTATCGAAGTGGACAGTTTTGTTATGTTTACACAGACTCTCTTCAACAAAGCCAACAATTAGATGATCAATTATGGACGTTTAGAGAAAATAGTTTTATACCCCATCAAATTTATCAGGATAGCATCCCTGATTATGAGAAAACTATTTTAATTGGAACAAAAGCTGCGCCTGAACAATGGCAAAAACTTATTTTTAATCTTTCGACGAAATATCCTGATAATTTAGAGGAAACTGAACGTGTATTAGAAATTCTTGATAATAATGAGGAATTAAAACATGCTGGCAGGCATCGTTTTCGTCAATATACAAAGAATGGCTTTAATATGACAACTCATAATATGAATAAAAAGTAGGTTGGGCTGCCGTCTGTTTGGCAACCTATACTTTGCGCGGTCACGGATGCGGATTTTATAGCGAGTTGATTTTTGTCGAT
>CAZHUE010000142.1:0-7365 GCA_964535875.1 uncultured Methylomarinum sp. | reverse complement strand
CATCAACTTTTAATGAACTGTGAGATCCAATAGGGTAGAACTCATTATCAGCAAGAACACGTAATAATCTTGTTTGTAATTCAGCGGGCATATCACCAATTTCATCTAGAAATAAAGTGCCATTATTGGCCTGTTCAAATCGGCCTGCTCTTCGAACATGAGCGCCAGTAAAAGAACCTTTTTCATGGCCAAAGAGTTCGGATTCCATTAATTCTTTTGGGATAGCGGCCATGTTTAAAGCAATAAATGGCTTTTTGTTTCTAGGGCTATGACGGTGTAAAGCTTTAGCGACTAGTTCTTTTCCAGTGCCTGACTCTCCATTAATTAGAACAGTAATATGTGACCGAGCTAGACGGCCTATGGCACGAAACACTTCTTGCATTGCTGGAGCTTCACCAATTATTTCAGGCGTGTGGTTAATGAGTTCTTTTTCAAAGGGACCACCTGGGTTTTGCTTTTGTTTATTTTGTAGACTTGCTCTTTGAACAACATCAACGACTTCATTTATATCAAAAGGTTTAGGTAAATATTCAAAAGCCCCTCCATGAAATGCTGAGACTGCACTGTCCAAGTCAGAATGAGCGGTCATAACGATAACAGGTAAATCTGGATAGTGGTGCTTTACCCTATCCAGTAGGTCTAAACCACTCATGCCGGGCATTCTAATATCGGTAATAAGTACATCAGGTAAATCACTCTTTAATGCTTCAAGTAAGTCTTGGGCATTAGTAAAACTTTGAGTGGTAATTGATGCTTTTTCAAGGGCTTTCTCAATGACCCATCGAATGGATTTATCATCGTCAACTACCCAGACTACATTAGGGTTTGACATGAGCTGTCTCCACGGGTAAGTAGATTGAAAAAGTAGTTTTCCCCGGGGTGCTTTGACATTCAATAATTCCATCGTGTTGATTTATAAGAGATTGTGCAATAGGTAAGCCAAGACCAGTGCCTTCTGCTCGACCAGTGATCATAGGATAAAAAATTTGTTCCATCAATCCCTCTTTGATACCGGGGCCATTATCAATAATATCTATTTTTACAGCTAATTTATTTTTTTTTCTCCCTATTGTTATGTAACGTTGGATACGTGTTTTGAGTGTTATTTTTCCTTCCTTTTGCATTGCCTGAACTGCATTTTGAATAATATTTAAAAAGGCTTGAATCAGTTGATTTTTGTCAGCTATTAAATTAGGAATGCTAGGGTCATAGTCAGTGATAAATTGAATATTGTTGCTTTTTTCTACAATAGTTAGCTGTTTAACACGCTCTAAAACCTCATGAATATTTAGGTTGTTTTTTATTAATGGCTTATTAGGGCCAAGCATTTTATCCATCAACGACTTTAATCGATCAGATTCTTGAATTATGATTTGTGTGTACTCTTTTAGTTCAAGATCGACTAATTCAAAATCAAGTAATTGAGCCGCACCTCTGATACCGCCAAGTGGGTTTTTAATTTCATGCGCCAGTCCTTTAGCCAGCATTTTATTTGTGTTTTGTTGAGTAAGAAGTTGTTCTTCTTTACTTATGCGTAGTTGTCGATCGACCTGTTGTAACTCGACTAGAACTTCGGTGAGTTCGCCATGCTCAGTAATAGGTGTAGCACTAAAATTAACAGTTGTTGTTTGTTTCTGGTGAGTTAAATTTAACTCACCGTCGATTAGAGCTTCGGATGTGGTTAAACATTGTTGTAAGTCAATTAGTAAAGCTGGATCTGATCGTTTAAATAGTACGCTAGCTCTTAAACCCAGCAAATGTTTTTCGCTATCAGCCAGTAGAATTTCACCTGCAGTGTTTATATAGGTTAGTATTAATTCATGGTTAAATAATAAGACAGCTTCATTTAAATGAGCTAGTATCTTTTTATGCACTATTATTTTGGAGGGGTAAGTCAGGTTGATATTGTTACTAGCAATTTGTACGCCAATTTTTAGGTTGAGGTGTAGAGAATTGGAGTTGATGTGTGAGAGATGGTTAAGTACCCAAGCATAATTATTTTAACTTTTTACTTGTCTTTTTTCTCATCTTCAAGGCGCATAAATAGTTGCGTAGTCAGCTATTTATGCACCTCGGTAATTACTCCTGCATTACTCTACCTACACACATCCATCTTGTTAGTTGAATATGAAAAAAATCCTAGGTAAAATCGTTAAAATAATTATGCTTGGTTAGTTATATCTCTGCCCGAGAATGATGTGAGTCTATTACGAAAAACGCCCTATTTCGGGGCGTTTTTTTATACGGTTTATAGCAAGATAATCTTCTTATAAGCTGTAGTACATATCAAACTCTACAGGATGAGTACTCATACGTAAACGAGTCACTTCTTCCATTTTTAGATCAATATAACCATCAATTGAATCATCAGTGAAAACTCCGCCGCGAGTTAAAAATTCACGATCCTCATCTAATGCTTTTAATGCTTCATCAAAAGAAACTGCTACTTGTGGAATTAGTTTTTCTTCTTCAGGTGGTAAGTCGTATAAATCTTTATCCATTGCATCACCAGGATGGACTTTATTTTCAATTCCGTCTAAGCCAGCCATTAGCATTGCAGCAAAGCATAAATATGGGTTTGCTGTAGAATCACCAAAACGAACTTCAATACGACGACCTTTTGGGTTATTTACAAAAGGAATCCGGATTGATGCTGATCGGTTGCGCGCAGAATAAGCTAACATAACAGGTGCTTCAAAGCCTGGGACTAAACGCTTATAGCTGTTAGTTGAGGCATTTGCAAAGGCATTAAGTGCTTTAGCGTGTTTGATAATGCCGCCAATATAAAACAATGCAGTTTCAGATAGGCCGCCATATAAATCACCAGAGAACAGGTTATTTCCGTCTTTAAATAAAGATTGATGGACATGCATTCCGTTGCCATTGTCTCCAACTAGTGGTTTAGGCATAAATGTTGCTGTTTTACCATAAGCATGAGCGATATTTGCTACAACATATTTTAGCTCTAGGACTTCATCAGCCTTTTTAATTAAGGTGTTGAATTTAGTGCCAAGCTCACATTGACCGGCTGTTGCTACTTCATGATGGTGTACTTCTGTTGTTTGTCCCATTTCTTCTAAAACTAGGCACATTGCTGAACGCATGTCCTGCAAAGAATCAACAGGAGGAACTGGAAAGTAACCTCCTTTTACACCAGGACGATGCCCTATATTACCGTCTTCATAAGCTTTTTCAGAGTTCCAGCCAGCTTCTTCGGAATCAATTTTGTATCCGCAGCTACCCATGTCAGCATTCCAGCGAACATCATCGAAGATAAAAAATTCGTTTTCAGGGCCGAAAAAAGCTGTATCAGCAATGCCAGTTGATTGCATATAAGCTTCAGCTCTTTTTGCTATTGAGCGAGGGTCGCGTTCATAGCCTTGCATATTATTAGGTTCAATAATGTCGCAACGCAATATTAACGTGGTATCGTCAAAAAATGGGTCTAAAACTGCGGTTGAAGGGTCTGGCATTAAAATCATATCTGATTCATTGATCCCTTTCCAGCCAGCTACGGATGAACCATCAAACATGTTGCCTTCTTCAAAAGTATCTTCATCAATTGTGTGAGCAGGGAAGGTAACGTGTTGTTCTTTGCCGCGAGTATCACAAAAACGAAAGTCAACAAATTTGACATCGTTTTCTTGAATCATTTTTAGCACATTTTCTACTGACATTTAATTTGTCTCCTGTTGAGTTCGTTATTATTTTTTAGTTTTTTGGAAAAACTGAGTAACCTTACCATTTTTTTTATTGACTGGGCAAAAAAAACGGGACATTAAGTCCCGTTTTTATAGAATTAAGTTTAAATATTGATTAAAAAGTGGCCGATAATGTTGCAACAACTTTTGATTCATCAAGTCGTCTTCCATCGGAATTGATTGCTTCTGAGTCATCGGTATCAGTATAGGCAACTTCAATATTAAATGGTCCAAAATCTCTAGCTACACCAGCTTTCCAGTCCCAGTAGTCATCCAGCCCCAGTTTTTGGTTGTAGTAACCAGCGTGACCAAGAAGCGTAAGGCTGCCAAGAGATTCCGGAAGCGTATAATCAAAAGCCATATCAGTGTACTCACCTGGATGAGTGTGCTCAATTTTTAGTCCATAATAAAAGTAGGTGCTAATATTTAGGTTTTCAACTGGGGCAATTGATCCTCCAAAATAAATTTCGGTAAAATTTGATTTAGCAGAGGATGTGTATTCATAACGTAAAACACCTAAATCATAGGTTAATCCAAAAGGAATGGCTCCACCAAAATCAGTTTCTTTTGAGATACCACCGTATACATCTAGCTCCATGCTGGCGTGGGTTTCAAATTCATAGCTTGAAGCCCAGGCACCAACATATACGCCAGAGTCGTGCGCAATATCAAATGATCCTTGAATAGCTGGCTCATTATTTGTTTGTGATACGCCACGCCAAACATAATCTGTCGTTAGCGCTGCACTTGCAGTAGCGTTAATGGAATCAGGTATCATACCTGGTGCATGGTCGCCAAGGGTTTTTGATATTGTTGCGACTACTCTGCCGTCATTTAGGCTTTGGCTTCCACCATAAACACCGCCACCGCCTTGATTGTCGGTATCAAAGTAGGCCACTTCAAAATTGAATCCTGCAATATTTTTTGCTATACCAATTTTCCAGTCCCAGTAGTCATCGCCTAAATTTGCTGTATCTTTTTGGTTGTAATAGCCCCCGTGTGCAAGAACAGTGAATGATCCGGGAGAATCAGGGAAGAATGTATAGTCCGCCGAGATATCAGTATATTCTCCAGGTCTATTGTGATTTATTTTTAAACCATAGTAATAGTACGTACTAAAATTAAAGTTTTCAAAAGGAGAGATTGATCCGCCAAAATATATCTCGGTAAAGTCGCTAGCAGAGGAGGCTGTATATTCATAGTGTAATACACCCAGGTCATAGCCAATAGTAAACGGTAGCTTTCCACCAAAGTCAGTTTCATTAGAAAGCCCTGCGTAAACGTCAAGCTCCATGCTAGTGTTTTGATCGCCAAATTCTACATTAGATCCCCATACACCAAAATAAAGACCTGAGTCATGGGCTAGATCAAATGAGCCTTGAATGGCTGGATCATTGTTCGTTTGTGAAACTCCACGCCAGATATAATCGGTTGTGAGAGCAACGCTAGCCGATGGTGTAACACCCCAAAAAGAATAATCTTCTTCCGCAAATGAAATTGAGCTTGTTGCTAGTAGTGCAATAGCAACAGAAATGGTTGTTTTTTTCATGATATCTCCACTTTATGTATAGATTAAAATAAGACAAAGCAAAAATTAAGCCAAAAATAAATTAATACAAAACAGTAAATTAGGATGGAAGGGTGGTTATTTATGAAGTATCTGCACTATTGTAGTGCTTAAGCAAAAATGTAGCTTAAGTACAACAATTTTAGTTACAGTAATTATAACTTGCTAATAAATATAATAAGATATTTTTTATTTATGTTGTGTTGTTTTTTTTTTGCGTGAGAAGATTAATTTATTTGCGCTGAGGATCGCAATATAAGTACAATAGAAACAATTACATATGAATTATTTGCACTAAACATGGGCGATATAAAGACGGGAAGATCTGTTTTGGTGCGGACGATAAAAATAGATAGGGTCGTTTTAAAATTTTTTATTATAATTGATAAGTAAGGGTTTTATCAATTAAATCACTGTCTTTTTGGTATTTAAATAGATCAAGTGGTTAAGGTTGTGATTTGTCTTAAAACTTAATAGGGGTTAGCTTGATCTTTAAGGATAGAGTACGTTTTTGTTGAAAGCATGAGTAAAAAAGAAAATACTTAACAGGTAAGGTTTGTAGTCTTGGTGGGCGACTATTTTTTATATTTTTTAATAAGTTAAATAAAAACGGAGTACTCAATTTTTGTATTTTAGGGGTAGAGAGATGTTTCAGTAGGAAATAAAACGCTGGCACGCTATATGCTTCGATTATTTGTTATGTTTAATTGTCATTGCAAAGAGGAAGTTTATGAAGTTAATAACCGCAATTGTTAAGCCCTTCAAATTAGATGATGTACGAGAAGTGCTTACAGATATTGGTGTTTCTGGAATTACAGTAACCGAGGTGAAAGGTTTTGGCCGACAAAAAGGTCATACTGAGCTTTATCGTGGTGCTGAATATGTTGTTGATTTTTTGCCTAAAGCAAAAATTGAAGTTGCTGTGGGTGACGGATTGGTTGAGCAAGCTGTTGATGCAATAGCTAAGGCTGCAAATACTGGGAAAATAGGTGATGGAAAAATATTTGTTTCTAATCTGGAACAGGTTGTTCGTATACGAACTGGTGAAACTGGCGAAGAAGCTTTATAAATAATAATTATATTCTAAGAGAGAGGTGACTAAGTGGAAGCTTTAAATAAATTAGCAGAGTTGAGTTATGCGCTTGACACGTTCTACTTTTTAATGAGTGGAGCATTAGTAATGTGGATGGCTGCCGGCTTTTCCATGCTTGAGGCCGGGTTGGTTCGTGCTAAAAATACAACTGAAATTCTAACTAAAAACATTGCCTTATTTGCAATTGCTTGTGTGATGTATATGTTATGCGGTTATAACATTATGTATCCTGCTGAAGCAGTAAACAGCATTTGGCCAGGCATAAGCTTTTTACTAGGTGAGGATCATACAGTTGAAAAAGTATTAGCTAGTAAAGGTGAAATTTATTATTCTAGTTTGTCTGATTTCTTTTTTCAGGTGGTTTTTGTTGCAACAGCCATGTCTATAGTATCTGGCGCAGTTGCTGAACGGATGAAGCTGTGGGCTTTTTTAGCCTTTGCAGTCGTGATGACAGGATTTATTTACCCTCTTCAAGGTTATTGGAAATGGGGTGGTGGTTTCCTAGATGAGTTGGGCTTTCTGGATTTCGCTGGCTCTGGTGTGGTGCATTTATGTGGAGCAACTGCTGCATTTGCCGGTGTTCTTTTGCTAGGTGCTCGTACAGGAAAATATGGTGAAAATGGTGAGATTCATCCAATTCCAGGTTGTAATATGCCTTTAGCTACGCTAGGAACTTTTATATTATGGTTGGGCTGGTTTGGTTTTAATGGTGGGTCTGAGTTAAAGATTTCTGACGTAGGCGAGGCAAATGCAGTGGCTATGATTTTTGTAAATACAAATGCAGCCGCTGCAGGTGGAGTTCTGGCTGCTTTAGTTACAGCGCAGATGATGTTTGGTAAAGCGGACTTGTCAATGACTTTAAACGGTGCTTTAGCTGGTTTAGTTGCTATAACAGCTGAACCTTTAACACCAACACCTTTGTGGGCCACAGCTATTGGCGCCATTGGGGGGTTAATCGTAGTGTTTTCAATCGTTTTGATTGATAAATTAAGACTTGATGATCC
>CAZHUE010000141.1:0-7396 GCA_964535875.1 uncultured Methylomarinum sp. | reverse complement strand
ACAGCAAAAGCGATTTGTTTGGCTTATGCCTCTGCAATAGGTGGTGGGCGATCCGGTGTTATTGAAACTACTTTCCGTGATGAAACAGAAACGGACTTATTTGGTGAACAAGCTGTTTTATGTGGTGGAGCAGTAGAACTGGTTAAAATGGGTTTTGAAACCTTGGTTGAAGGCGGATATGAGCCGGAAATGGCCTACTTTGAATGTTTGCATGAGCTGAAATTGATTGTAGATTTAATGTTTGAAGGTGGTATCGCCAACATGAATTACTCTATTTCAAATAATGCCGAATATGGTGAATATGTCACTGGGTCAAAAGTAATTAACGAAGAAAGTCGTGTTGCAATGAAAGAGGCATTAGTAAATATTAAAAATGGTGAATATGCTAAAAAATTCATTATGGAAGGGATGGCAAATTACCCGGAAATGACAGCTAAACGTCGTTTAAATGCAGAGCACCCTATTGAAGTGGTGGGCGAACAATTACGTAGTATGATGCCTTGGATTAAGGCTAATCAGATTGTTGATAAAAATAAGAATTAAGCTTAATTTGTTGGACTGTTTGTATCGAAAGCCTCTTAAGAGAGGCACTATTAATTAAATTTCACGGAGAGTTATAATGAAAAAATCTAGATTTTATTTTATGTTTTTATTGCTTGCGTGTGTATCTATTAGTACTCAAGCAAGAGAGGCAGAATACAACACTGATTCAAAAGAATTAACTATCCGTGGTGTTAAAGTTGATGGAAACTTGGTTTTTGATGTTAAAGTGAAACTAAATGATTTTGAATTTCTTGAAGATCCTGTGCCTAGTATTGAAGAACCGGTGCCTAGTACTAGATGTCCAGCTCAGACAGTGACTAACTTTACTCGAATAGAAAACGGAATGACCTTAGATCAAGTTAATAGTATTATTGGTTGTAATGGAGTTTTGCTGGAAACAGATTTTGACGATGGACTGCTTAAAACAAAATACTTGTGGGAGTTTGATAATGCTAAAGATGCTTCATCAGTAGTATTAGCTTTTGAACACAATATACTTATCTTGTAATATAAAGAAAAACTGAATCTTAATACCAATTTGTTAATGCTCTCTAAAAATCTTCTAACTTTTTTATTATTAAGTCTTTCTTTTATTGTTTATGCAGGAGAAGTAGCTGAATATAATCCTGAAACAAAAATTTTAACCATACCAACAGTTAAAGTGGCAGGTGGTTATATTTATGATGTCAAATTACAATTAGATGATCTTGAAGGTCTGGTTTATTCTAAGAGTCCATCTATAAGCACTATAAATTCTGAATGTTCAAAAGAAAAAATAACGTTTGATAGATATAAACAAATAGCAAATGGAATGACTCTTGACCAAGTTACTAATATTATTGGCTGTAAAGCTGAATTAAATTTAGTGTCTAGTGGCAGGTCTCTTTATAAATGGGTTGGGACAAAAAGCCCAGTTGTTCCCAAAATAAGTATTCAAGTTGAGAATAATATTGTAGTTCACAAATCATTTTCACCTCAAAAATAGGTTTATAGAAAAGAACCTGTTTATGTAGGTTGGGCTAACGGCTCTTTCGTTAACCCAACAGAGTACTGAATTGAAAAAAATCTATAATCTACATGATAATATTTAAAATAAGCAAGTGAATAGGGTGTTTTTCCAATTATTTAGGGGTTGAATTTAAATAAGACTCCGTAAGTTTTGTCGATGGATATTTAGTTACGTTAATTTAATATTTTATAAATTTATGAGTAAACCAAAAAAAGTAGCACTTCTTACAGCAGGTGGATTGGCACCATGCTTAAATTCAGCGATTGGTAGCCTTATCGAACGCTATAATGAAATTGATCCAACAGTAGAAATCATTTGTTATCGTAGTGGATACAAAGGATTACTATTAGGTGACTTTTATAAAGTAACACCTGAAATTCGTGAAAAAGCAGGCTTATTGCAAAAATTTGGTGGATCTGTAATTGGTAATAGCAGAGTTAAACTAACTAACGTTGCCGATTGCATAAAGCGTGGTTTGGTAAAAGAAGGCGAAGACCCACAAAAAGTTGCTGCCGACCAGTTAATTAAAGATGGTGTGGATGTTCTTCATACCATTGGTGGGGATGATACGAATACCGCCGCAGCTGATTTGGCTGCTTTTTTAGCAAAAAATGATTATGGTTTAACGGTTATTGGTTTGCCTAAAACAGTAGATAACGACGTAATTCCTATTAAACAATCACTAGGGGCATGGACAGCTGCTGAACAAGGTGCACATTTCTTTAAAAATGTAGTTGCAGAAAACAATTCAAATCCACGCATGTTGATTGTCCATGAAGTGATGGGGCGTAGTTGTGGTTGGCTAACAGCGGCAACAGCAGCTGAATACCGTAAAATATTAGATAACTGTGAATGGTTGCCTGAATTAGGACTCAGTCGTGATAGCTATGAAGTCCATGGTGTTTTTATCCCTGAAATGGATATGGATATTGCGGCTGAAGCAAAACGGTTACGTAATATTATGGACGAAGTAGATTGTGTAAATATCTTTGTTTCGGAAGGTGCTGGATTAGAATCTATCGTTACTGAAATGGAAGCCAAAGGACAGGATGTACCTCGTGATGCTTTTGGTCATGTTAAATTGGATGCTGTTAATCCAGGTAAATGGTTTGGTGAACAATTTGCAGAAATGATCGGAGCAGAAAAAACCTTGATTCAAAAATCTGGTTATTTTGCGCGAGCTTCTGCGGCAAATGCTGAAGATATTCGTCTGATTAAATCTTGTGCAGATTTAGCCGTTGAGTGTGCTTTCCGTGGTGAAGCAGGCGTGATTGGGCATGATGATGATCAGAACTTCGTTTTGCGTGCAATTGAATTTCCACGGATTGCAGGTGGTAAGCCTTTTGATATTGATACAGACTGGTTTGTCGAAGCATTAAAAGTGACAGGTCAAACTAAAGGCAAAAAATTAGATACCAGTCATTAATAGAAAGAATATTCATTGTAATTTAGGTTAAGCTGTTAAAGCTTAACCCAATAAATTGATTATTCTAAAATCAAAAAAGTCTAGTTATACTTCACTCGGTCACGGATGTGGAGTTTATATTGAGTTGATTTTTGTCGATAACAAGGCAATGAAACGCGCATATTGGCTAGAAACTGTTTCAGTAGCGCAGTCTATCGGCAAAAATCGACCGATAGAAATCCGTATCCGTGACCGTGTGAAGTATATACTATTGCTAACCTAATCTAACTATGAGTTTTAAAAAACCAGCTAATCGTCATCGAGGAATATATTTATTGCCTAACTTGTTTACAACAGGGGCAATGTTCGCAGGTTTTTATGCAATAACTTCAGCAATCAATGGACGTTTTGAAACAGCTGCTATTTCAATCTTAGTTGCTATGGTATTAGACGGTTTAGATGGGCGAGTTGCTCGAATGACAAATACACAAAGTGAATTTGGAGTCCAGTATGATAGCTTGTCAGATATGGTTTCGTTTGGCGTGGCACCTGCATTAGTTATGTATTTGTGGGCATTTGAAAGTTTAGGGAAATTAGGCTTGTTTGCAGCTTTTGTCCATACAGCAGGGGGAGCATTAAGATTGGCGCGATTTAACACTCAGGTTGAAGTCGCAGATAAACGTTATTTTCAAGGTTTACCAAGCCCAGCTGCAGCAGCAATACTAGCAAGTGGGCTTTGGATAAGTCTGGAATATGATTACGATGTTGAATCTATCAAATACCTAGTGCTATTTCTTACTATTAGTACCGGTTTATTGATGGTCAGTAATTTTCGATATTCAAGTTTTAAAGAAATAGACTTTAAAGGTAAAGTACCTTTTGTCGTTGCTATTAGTGTTATGTTAGTGATTGGGTTTGTCATGGCCCAAGCGCAAAGCATGCTGTTTGTACTGGCTTTAGGCTACGCAATTTCAGGGCCGGTTCTTACTTTATTAGCGTTAAGAAAAAAAAGAAAAAATAGAAAAAGTTAACCTGCACTTGTAACAAGTAAAATATTACAGTATAGTTTTAACTATGAATATTCAATTATTTTCACCACAAAGTTATCTCATGCCATTCCTTGGTAAAGCTTGTGTGCGTGTCTTTTTATTTTCTAAGCTTAGTTTATTTTTAAAGTTATTGCCCTAGTGGCATAAAACTTTTTACAATACTATACAAAAAACAATATAACCCCCTTTTTTAATATCAACACTTAACTGTTGGTAATATTTTCATGGATGGAGTTCTCATGAAAGATAAACTAATAATTTTTGATACCACACTACGTGATGGCGAGCAAAGCCCAGGCGCATCAATGACTCGAGATGAAAAAGTCAGAATTGGAAGAGCACTTGAACGAATGAAAGTGGATGTAATTGAAGCAGGTTTTCCTGTTGCAAGTCTTGGTGATTTTGAAGCTGTTCAAGCTGTTGCCAATACCGTAAAAGATAGTACTGTTTGTGCGCTTTCACGGGCTCTGGATAAAGATATAGATAGGGCAGGAGAAGCATTAAAAGGTGCGAATAGTTCTCGAATTCATACCTTTATCGCAACCTCCCCTATTCATATGCAGATGAAATTGAAGATGGAGCCTGAGCAAGTTATTGAATATGCTGTAAGAGCAGTAAAACGTGCAAGACAATTTACTGATGATGTTGAGTTTTCTGCTGAAGATGCGGGCCGTTCTGAAGAAGATTTTCTGTGTCGAATTCTAGAGGCTGTCATTGATGCGGGTGCAACAACACTAAATATTCCCGATACGGTTGGATATAGTGTGCCGGGTCAATTTGGAGCGACAATTGCTAACTTGATTAATAGGATTCCTAATTCGGATAAAGCTATTTTTTCTGTGCATTGCCATAATGACCTCGGCTTAGCAGTAGCGAATTCACTTTCTGCTGTATTAAATGGAGCGCGCCAAGTTGAATGTACGATAAATGGTTTAGGTGAACGAGCTGGTAATGCTTCACTTGAAGAAATTGTGATGGCAGTTTGTACAAGACAAGACGTTTTTACATGTCAAACAACGCTAGATACTCGAGAAATATTAAATTGTTCCAAACTTGTTTCATCAATTACTGGTTTTCCGGTACAACCAAATAAAGCAATTGTTGGTGCTAATGCGTTTGCTCATGAATCAGGGATACATCAGGATGGAGTATTAAAAAACCCTGAAACTTATGAAATTATGAAAGCTGAAGATGTTGGCTGGTCAGCTAACCGGATGGTACTAGGAAAGCATTCTGGTCGAAATGCCTTTAAGAGTCGAATGACAGAACTTGGCCATGAATTTAGCAGTGAAGAAGACTTGAATAAAACTTTTTACCGCTTTAAAGAGTTAGCGGATAAAAAGCATGAAATTTTTGATGAAGATTTACAGGCCTTGATTTCAGAAGCCAGTTCTTTTGCTGATGAAGAATATATAAAACTAATTGCCTTAAAAGTATGCTCAGAAATAGGTGAAACACCCAGTTCAACAGTAACGCTTAGAATACATGACCAGGAATTAACAGGAAGTGCAGAAGGGAGTGGTGCAGTTGATGCCAGTTTAAAAGCGATAGAGAACTTGGTTCAATCAAATGCAGCATTAGAATTATATTCAGTTAATAGTTTAACAAATGGCACTGATGCTCAAGGAGAGGTAACTGTCCGGTTGGAAAATGGAGGTAGAATTGTTAATGGTCAAGGAGCTGATACTGATATTGTAATTGCGTCTGCCAAAGCCTATATTAATGCGCTAAGTAAATTACAATCGCCTGAGCTAAGGAAGCATCCACAAAAAGGTAATGTGTAGAAAATTTAATATTTTAGAATAAGGTGTGGATAATATCATGCCTTATTTTCTTTATGATTACTGTCGCTAAAAAATATTAAACTGTTAATTTTAATGGATAATTTAACCCGTTTACAATATCTGAAAGCAATGGGAATTGATGTTTGGGTTTCTAAGTATAAAACTCAGAAAGAAACATTAAGCTCTATTGATGATAATGCCACAGTAGCAGATGCCAAGTTTAATGGTAATGGTGGATTAATTGAGGATAAATGGAATGCCTTGCAAAAAACGGTTGCTGAATATGTAAAAGCTACTCTATGTGAAAGCCGAGCGCAAACAGTTTTTGGTGTGGGAAATAAAGATGCTGACTGGATGCTGATAAGCGAAGCTCCTGACCATAATGAAGAGGGGCAATCAGGTCAGCTGTTAACAGAAATGATTCGAGCTATTGGTTTAGAAAGAGATTCGGTTTATATTACTAGTCTCTTGAAATGTAAACTTCGTGATGATAGAAATCCGAAAGAAAATGAGCTTAAAGCTTGTCGTGATTTTTTACAGCAACAAATCCAACTGGTTCAGCCCAAAATTATTTTAGTGACTGGGCAAATTGCTACACAAACCCTACTAGAAACTAATGAATCATTAGTAGAGTTGAGGGGAGTTGCACATCAACTAGGGGGTATACCATTATTTGTTATTTACCATCCAGCATATTTATTAAGGTCGTTAATTGAAAAAAGAAGAGCTTGGCAAGACTTACAACTTGCTATTAAGGCATATAAACTAATTTAAAAGAATAACTAAAGTCCACACAATATGAGTTTTGTAACAGTTTTCTACTTAATCAATACCTACTCCTCAACAAATTAAGGAAAAATAATAATGAGTTTATGGAAGATAATAGATAAAGTTAAAGATTTTGTTGTTTATGATGCAGATAAAGAATTTTACGCAAAGGTATTTCCTGATTCTGTAGAAAGGAAAGATTTAATGCGTTTGAGAAAAATGAGAATTGATGATTTGCCGGCTGTACTTGAAATAGAATCAAAAAATTATAATTTTCCATGGAGTGAAGGTATTTTTAAAGACTGTTTAAACTCCATGCATTATAGTTGTTGGGTTTGTGAGGAGCTTGATGTTATCGTCGGTTACAGTATTGTTTCGATGGCGGTAGGAGAAGCGCATATTATGAATATTTGTGTTGACCCAACAGTACAGAAGCAAGGAGTAGGGAGCAAGTTATTAGAGCACATGATTGAACTAGCTAATAAAAAAGCAGAGACTATTTTTTTAGAAGTAAGGCCTTCAAATAAAGCAGCAATCTTACTTTATGAGAAAAGAGGGTTTAATGAAATAGGAATACGTAAAGGGTATTACCCTGCTGTAAAAGGGAATAGGGAAGATGCAGTGATGTTAGCTCTTGATTTGGTGCATTTATTTAAGGAATAAGAAGAAATTAGAGTCCTAGAATAATTATCAGAATTAAGTTGACTTGATTGTTGCTCAAATAAGGAGGATTCAATAGTTTTGCTCCCAAAATAGCATAAAAATATTAATAGATAATTTACCCAGCTGTCCTCAATGTGGCTCAGAATATACCTATGAAGAAGGGGTTATATTTATT
>CAZHUE010000140.1:0-7398 GCA_964535875.1 uncultured Methylomarinum sp. | reverse complement strand
TATTTTTTAAGGTATTAAGAGGGGAGAAGTTGATTTTTATTCATGCAATACTCACAAAAACTGTGCTAGAATCAATCCTAGCATATAGTTAAATTAAATAAATAAGATTTAAAATAGTTACATGCTCATCAAAATAACTACAACGAGGTATACATAAATGAAATTATTAAAAAGCGCTGTCGTAGCTTTAACATTAGCACTTTCTTTAGGAACTTTTTCAACAACTGCAGTTGCTTGTGAAGATGGAAGAACTTGTTTTGGTCCAGAACAAGCGATTGACCTGGTTTTAGGTAGAATAGCTGAATCAATGAAAGCTATTAATGATGGGGCAGATGCTCAGGACGTTCAAAAGCTGATTAAAACAGCAATGGATGCAAAAAAAGAAATTAATGCTAGTGATATTGTTTCACGTCATGCAGCAAAAGCTAATGGACATTTGAAAAAAGCTAGAAAAGCAGCTAAAAAAGGTGAGCTAGTTGAAGCATCTGGTCATTTAGAAGCTGCAGAAAAAGGTTTCGAAGGTTTGAAAGCGCGTCTATAAGCTTTTTTTAACTGTTCATAAATAGGACGCCTTGCGTCCTATTTTTTTGCCTTTTTTAGAACTATTAAACCCTCTATCACATTTTCGAAGCCCTTTGCTTGTTTGATAAAAAAGCTTGTCTGATTTTAAAAAATATAGATGCATGAAATGCGAGAATACTTGTAATGAATCGAAAGGTGATGTTCATAGCTAGACTTGAGATAGATCAAGCTTCCCAAAATAATCCTGAAGATTAATTTTTATTGGCATAAAATAGATATTAAATCCGATGTCTTTTGCCATAGAGATCACTTTATTAGAAAAATTTATATTCCATTCATACTCAGCTTTAAATGATGCAGGGAATTTGACTTTATTTTTTAGTTCCCAATAGTTCATTGAAGATACGGTTGTAATGGGGCTGATCCCAAAATATGTTTCAACCCCCTGCATATGTTCCGCATAAATTTCTATCATTCTTAAATCATAAAAAGGCTGGGAAAAAAAGCTGGAAGCCCCTGCGTCTATTTTTCTCTGCACATAGATACATTCATCCTGAATACCGTTTCTATGTGAATCAAAGCCAGCATGTATTGTTATTTGAGGAAACTTTTGCTTAACTGATCTAATTAAATCAATAACATTGGTGTTGTGAAATTTTCTTTTAATCCCCTCAGGAGGGTCTCCGGAAACTAAAAGTACATGTTCTAACTCGTTTTCTTCAATAATCTGAAAAATATCACCGGACTCTATTGAAAAGTCAATTGCTCTAAAGTGAGGAACAAATTGATGTTTGTTTCGGTTAATTTTTTTTCCGTTTCCCAGCTTCTAATGTCAAATCGTTGAATGTCAGGGACATTGATCATACTGATTGATTCACCAAGGGTCGTGACAAAACTGTATTGATCATCAAATGCTTGGTGGCTTCTTGGTACTATTTCAAATGAGAATTTCATTTATTTATGAGGGTTGATGTTTTTGAAAATGTGATAAAAAAATTTGTAGGGCAGAGTTTATAATTGATCTGTTTTTTGTTGATTAAGGAAGTGTAACTTAAGATATTTGTAGTAAGTAACTTCAGCATTTGATATTGCAAGCATAAGCCCTTGCTCTCCATCAATAAACGACGCTTTAATAATATAGGTACGAAAAAATGTCCAAACTCCACGAATAATTGCATGTACTAAAGAAGACTTTTTTCCATCGTCAAAAAGCATTTTGGCACCTAGTGAAGAATAGTTATTTGTTTTAGATAATACTTCTTCTAATGAAGTATAGGATTCGTGGAGGATTGGGCTTTTAAGTTGGCTAGTAGATCCATTTAAAATAACTCTTTCATGTACTAACGAGTCAGAAAATTTCCCCTGTTTTTTTTGAAATAAACGTAAAACATAATCAGGCCACCAACCACCATGTTTTATTTGTTTTCCACAGTAGCTAGATAGTCGAGGTATCTCAAATCCATGATGAGTATTTTGTGGGTTTTGTATGGCCTTGAGAATTTCAGACTGTAACGCTTTAGTTATTTGTTCATCCGCATCAATAGATAAAACCCAGTCTCCGCTTGTTTTGTCTAGTGCGCGTTGCTTCTGAGGGCCAAAGCCAGGCCAGTCAGTTTCAAAAACATGGGGTGTAAAGTTTTTACAGATTTCAACTGTATTGTCAGTACTGCCAGAATCAAAAACAATGATTTCATCCGCCCAGGAAATGGACTCTAAACAACGGGCGATATGCTCCGATTCATTTTTAGCAACAATAATGATACTAAGAAGAGGCATGTTTTTATTGCCAGGAAAAATCATTTTTTATGCGCAATCCATGCATAGACATACCATAAAGTGCTATCTCATTCTGGCTCCATTGTTTTTGTTGGCGTTTTTTTCTGGATTTTTTTAACTTCCGTTCCAGCCAGCTTTGTTTGAGTAAACGATAATTATAGCGATAAGCTAAGCCATCTTTCTCTTTTAGTCCTCGTTCTTGTTTCATTGCCGTTTGAGTGACTGAACCATAATGATGTAGCCACGAAGCACCTGTTATGCCAGTGGCAATGCCAGCTTTATCTGCCTCGTGAAAAAAAAGTGTATCTTCGTAACCCAATAATTTTGGTGTTGGCTGAAAATAACCTATCTCTAACCAGACGGATTGATGAACAGCAAGACATACGGCATGTCTGTCACCTATTCTAAGACTGTCTTCCATCTTTTTTGAGGCGTTGCTGGAAAAAGCATTAAAGTCGTAATCAAGTGAGCCTTCTATTAATGCAGGAGAAATAATTTTCAGGTTATTTTTTTCAGCAGTATGGATTAAGTTTTCTATCCAATTAGATGAGACTAATACATCATTATTCATGATAATGGTCCACTCCGCTTGAAGTGCTAAAGCACCTTGGTTCCATGCAACGCCACAGCCTAAATTAGCTTGATTAAAAATAAGTCCGCCCAATGGAATTGATTGAAGATAATTTCGTGTATCGTCTGTGGAACCGTTATCTATTACAATAATTCTACTTAGGTCGTTACCATGATGAATCATGCTATCAATACACTGGCGCGTATAATCTACTTGATTGTAACAGGCAAAGGTAATTGCATATTTAGATGATTTCATTATTTTTTTATTTACAAAAGAGTTGTTTATTGTAAGTGGAAATAATTACTTAAGTAAAGTGAACCTGTTTCATTTAAATGATTATCGTCACGATAAAGCATTTGATTATCCTTAATAGCCCAACAATAATCTGGATCACAAAAAGCTTTCATCGTATCCCAGGATTTAATGGCAGGAAATTCTTGTAGAACCTCAAAGGCAAGATCGCGGTATTTTTTATGTTGAACATCTATTATAGATCGTTGTGTAGCACAAGGTATTTTTGATGATTGTCCAGTCACTCTCCAAGGTCGTTTGCTACAAGCAGATGGCCTAAAACCTAAAGCTGGAATATCCAAAACAAAAATCACTTTTTTATTAGCATCTAATAAACGTTGAAAAGTTTCACGCATTGTTGATTTAAAAAATTTAGCTATATCTTTTTCAGGCGATTGATTGAGAAAAGGTGTTAATTTATTCCAAAGAGTTTGCTGGTTTGTATTTTTTTCCGTGAGTTGTTTTAGCACGTAGCTACCAGAATAACTGCTGAGAATGACAGTTTTAACAGTCGGTGTTTTTATAGCAATTTCTAAGGCTTTATTGATAAGAGACGTACATTCTTTATCCAGATTATTAAAAAAAGGTAAGCAAGAACTTACACCAAAATTGAAGAGATTGCCACCTGTTAGGGTAGGTTTGCTTAATAGGCCGGGGTAAAGGTGATTTGCATGGCTATCACCAATTAGCATAGCTGTTGCTGGTTTATTACTATTTTGTTGTAGACAAAAAACATAGTCCCCATATTTTTCTAAACAGGGTTGTTGAGTGATTAGATTATTATTTTCCCAGGGTACTAGGCCTATTTTACCTGTCTTCCAATTAGAAAAATCAGGGAATCGTTCAGAATAGCCTCGTTGCAGGAAGACTTGAAATCCAATGGCTCCAACTAAAAATAAACTGATTAATAAGCTAACAGGTGTTATCCAATGGTTTCGATGACGGAATTTTTTTTCAACAAATTGATAAGTTCCCCATGCCAAAATAAAGCTTAACACCAATGCAAAAAAACGTAAGCTTGAGCTTGGTTTCTCCATTTCAATAATCTGTAAATAGCTGAGCAATGGCCAATGCCATAAATACAGAGGATAGCTGATTAAACCAATAAAAATAGCCGTTTTATTGGCAAGGATGCAACGGTTAAACCAGGCTTTTTCTCCAGCTAAAATAATACAAGCTGCGCCAATGGAAGGCATGAGAGCCCATCCGCCTGGGAAATTCATATCTTTATTGTTGAAACTAATCCATGCAATGATGATAAGAATAAAACCAAGCCAAGAAAAAATATTGGCAAGGCTTTTCTCTTTATCAAGAGGTTTATGGATTAGTAGACGCTGGGCTATTCTGTCGAAGGCAGGGCGATAATATAAATTAATATACGCTATGGAGCTACCTATTAATAATTCCCACGCTCGTGTTTGTGGGTGAAAAAATATTTTGCCTGGATTGGTTTTAATCTGATTTATGTTGAGAAAAAAAGAAAAAAATAAGCAGACTAAAATGATGAAAATAGGGTTAAGGTGTAGTCTAAAAGCCATTATAAGTAATATGGGGAAAACTAGGTAAAACTGTTCTTCAATACTCAATGACCATAGGTGTAATAGAGGTTTTAGTTCTGCGGAAGTATCAAAATAACCTGCTTCACTTTCCAGTACAAAATTAGAAATATAAATAGCACCTGCTGCAATATGTTTCCCTAAAGCTTGATATTCATCGGACAGTAAAATAAACCAGCCCGAGAATAAACAGAAAATGAGAACAACAAGCAGGGCTGGGAAAATACGTTTTATTCGTCGACTATAGAATTCTAATAAACTAAAATTTCCCTGAGCAAGTCCCTTAAGAATAATACGGGTAATTAAATAACCAGAAATAACAAAAAAAATATCCACACCAATAAAGCCACCTCGTAGAAACCGAGGATATGCGTGGTATATTATGACTAATAAAATTGCAAAAGCACGTAGCCCATCAATATCTGGACGATAGTTAAGATGTGGATTATGCGTCATTGTAGTCTAGTTGGGCAAGGAAGCGAATTTTTTATTGAGTGCTTGTCCGCTGGCTATTTGAGCCGTTAACCCAGCAATGATTAAGCCATAAAAACTAGATAAATATTTTAGGTTAAATATCTCTATGCTAATACTACAAATGGTTAGACAGGTGATATAAGCGAGTCCTAATTGAGATGCTTTTGCAATGTCCGGGTTTAGGTGCCTGGCATTTTTCGCAAATAGCGAAAAGGGGGCAATGAATAAAAATAATATGGATAGAGTGCCTGTAATACCAGAGCGTAGTGTATTTGCTAATAGCTCATTATGGGTGCCACAGCATGCAAGGGTTCCTTTGGCCGCAGCTGATGCTGTTGAACTAAACCAGGGTTCATTTAAAAATGCAACGTACCCCTTGTTTCCATAACCGAAAAGAGGGTTATGTAAAAAAAGTTGCCAGGATATTTTCCATATTGAGAGTCTAAGCCCCGTTGGAGAGTCTACATTGGAGTGGTTAAACCAGTTGATAATTTCATAAAAACCGCTAGATGACCTATTTCCGGGGTATGTAAAAAACCCGGCAGATGAGATAAAGTAAAATATTATAATGAGTAGTAGTAACCATGGAAGATAATAACGTAACGCACGAAAATTATAAATCAACCAGATTACTAGAATAAAAGGGATAGCTAACCAGGCTCCTCGAGTACCCGAACCGATAACTAAAGCTAAACCGATAAGAAAGCCTGATATTTGATATAAACGCCAAATTATTAATGATTTTGAAGGTGAAGATATATTAAATAAACAAAAGCTAGTCAATACAGTTGTATAGGTGCCAAAAGCATTTGGCCTTACGAAAGCCGTGCCGTATCGACCTAGTTCATTAGCGATGATTTCAGGGTGTAGAACAAGTGAAAGTGCAATGATCCATAAAGCAATAGGTGATGCCAGAGCTAGTAAATGTGAAAAATTTACTTTTTTATAAATAAGGAAAAATAAGATGGGAATAGAAAAAAGCATTCTAGATGGGCCGTCATAGGCTCTCATAAGCCAATCTTGTCTTCCAAGTTGGCTTATGAATATTGCAATAACAGGAAGAGATAGTGCGATAACAGTGGGCCCAATAATCCTAAGCCTATTTGACTGGATAATATAGTTGGTATTTTTTTTTATATAAAAAAGTGAAGGGATCAGGAGTAAAAATAGACAAGTATTAGTCATTCCTTTTACGGATAAAAAGCCTAAAATACTGGCGAATAGTACTAGTATTAAATATGAATCTAGCCACTTGTTGTCTAGCCTGCCAAGTAAATTTAATTGCTTGAGTGTCATTTGTATGTTTATCGCGCGTATGAGCCAATGGGGTGTGGCACCCTGTTTATACTTCATCCGTGGCCGAATGAAGGTATAGAATTGATTATTTTATAACGATATGAAATAAAAAGCATAACTATTCTCCTTGTGCAAGTGGGTATCTGAGGCTTGGCTATGAATAAAAGTGATTGGATTTTGGCGAGAGTCTGGTAAATCTATGTTTAGATTGGTTTTAGCGAATTTATTCTTTTTCTGATATAACATAATGTGATGATTTCAAAAGAAACCTTTTTTCAACTAAATGCCAAGATAAATAAGATGTGATTAAGATACAGCTTATCAGTGATAGGATGCCTAAAATAATGTTAGAAAAGAAGCCAAAATATATAAATATTTGTATGATAGGAAAATGCCAGATATAAACCCCGAATGATAAGTCCCCATGGTTACCGAAGTTCCCAAGATATTTAAAAATTGTAGCAAAATAAATGACTACTACTGCTAAGGAGGCGGGGTATAGAAAATTTATATTAACTATATAGGCGTGTGTTAGAAGGGCTAAAAGAGAGACTGCTAAAATTGGCAAGTAGTTTTTATAAAAAAAATCGAAATAGTAATAAAGAAATGCACCAGAAATGAAAAATGTCATTTGTCCTGGAAGTTGCCTTTCAAGTCTTATAAAAATTTCCATCTCATAATGAGATGAAAGTTTAAGCATAAGGAAAGAATAAAGAATAGATAGAAAATAGATAGAGAAAAGAACGATGGCTTTGTTTGACTTTGAAAGGATATAAGTAATAAATGGAACAATAAAATAAAACATAACTTCAATTTTTATTGTCCAAAGAGCACCATTAATAGCATTCCATGGGTTTTCGTTAAATACGCCAGGAAGCGTTAGGTGAATAAAATTTAAAGTTAACAAAT
>CAZHUE010000139.1:0-7471 GCA_964535875.1 uncultured Methylomarinum sp. | reverse complement strand
TAATACGGAAATCTTATAATTTTTTTTCACGGTTTATCCTAAATTTTTATGTTTCCAAGCCATTACCTCCTAAATTTTTATTTTGATGAAACTCCAGATATGGCATAGGTTTGCCTATCCCCATCCCTTGAGCATAATCAACTCCAATGGTTGACAGTACCTCAAGAATTTCATCATTTTCTACAAATTCAGCAATGGTTATAATGTTCATACCCCGTCCAATCTCATTAATGGCTTTGACAAATAACCTATCTTCACGAGAATTGGGTATGTTTTTGATGAACTCACCATCAATTTTTAAATACTGTACGGGTAATTGTTTTAAATAATTCATTGAGGAAAATCCAACTCCAAAGTCGTCCAGAGCAAATTTTCCTCCTAGTGCAGTCAATTGTGTAATAAAGTGATTTGCAGATTCTAAATTAGAAACTACTTGTGTTTCAGTCACTTCAATTATGAATTGTTCTGCTTTAATATTGTTGTCAGTAAAGAGTCTAGTACAAAGTTCAAATATTTCAGGGTTTGAAATAGAGTTTCCTGATAAATTGATTGACAAAATAATATTTATTCCTTGTTCTACAAGTTGTTTTTGTTTTTGAACTGCCATTTCCAGTACTTTTTTATCAATAGCACCGATCAATCCAGTTTGCTCGGCAATATGAATATAAGTGTTGGGGGGGACAATCTCGCCGCTGTCATCAATCATTCGTAATAGACATTCGTAATGTGAAATACTTTTTTCTTTTATATGCATAATAGGCTGAAAATAAAGAGTAAATCTATCTTCAATTAATGCTTTTTCAATTTTAGCTTTCCAGTTAACCCGTTGTCTTGCGTCTTCTCTATTAAAGCCATCAAGTGAGGCAAGACACCATCTACCCCTACCTGTTTCTTTAGCTTTGTACATGGCAATATCAGCGCTAGCCATTAAGTCTTGTTCGGTATAACCTCCAACTGGAAATATCAGTAACCCAGCACTGATAGATACTTTATGCAAGGTTTCTTCAAGTGTTATTTCAACCCTCATAATCAGACTAAAAATCTTGTTAATTAACTCTTTAGCACCTTTCAGGTTTATTTCAGGTGCTAACACAACAAACTCATCCCCGCCAAAGCGTGCAATAACATCTGTTTTACGTACTGCGGTTGTTAATTTTTCAGAAACCTTTTGCAGTAACAGGTCGCCTGCCTGATGGCCACTACTATCATTGACATATTTAAACTGGTCTATATCAAAGAAAATCAAAGCACCAGTTCGGTTAAATCTGTCAGCTTCTTGTAAGATCCGGTGAAACTCATTTTCAAAACGCCGACGATTAAATAAGCCAGTTAAAGGGTCATGGTCAGCAAGCCAGGCTAATTTAGTTTCAGCTGCACGTCGTTTGGTTAGATCCAGACCAACAACTAAAATTTCCGGGTGTGTATCAGAGTTTTTAATCAATGTAAAAAACCAGGAAATATAAAGTTTTCTTCCTTGTAGGGACATTAAAGTGCAATCATTTTGGTGGGTTGTGTCTTTACCATTAAGTAAATTTTGGAAAACACTTTTTAGTGCGCCATAACAATCATCATCGTAAATTAAGTCAGTAAATAACCGTTGCTCAGCCAGATAATTTGAGTCAAATCCTATTAGTTTTTCGCCAAATTTATTGATTGATAAGATATGACCAAATTGGTCTAAGCGGATAATAATAACCTGGGCAGTATCTAGAATATTTGAGACAAAATTCCTTTCATTTTGAAGCTCCTTGCTTCGAGTTAGTAAGTGAATATTTCTTTGTTCAACCTTATCGTCAAGTTTGCTTAATGTGCTCAATAAGTTATGAGCGGCTGAATCCAGGATGTCAATTTCGTCTGTTAGAAATCTAGGCGATTTAATTTTGGGTAATGATTTTTCAACTTCGCTGTATTTTTTTTCTGCTATTAATGGCAGCAAGTTAATTACCTTTTTTAATTTAGCCGTGGGCCTAAGGAAAAATAAAAATAGGAGGATGCCTGATAATATAATGCTGGATAAACTGCTAAAGATATACAAATCCACAGCTCGTTTTTTTTCTAACAGATCATGAGAAATGTTATCAATAATTATTAATCTGGCTTGGTAAGGCTCTTCACCAAAAGGAATGGTAAAAATATCATACTCATTCTCATTGAAAGTAAAGGGTACATTTTTATCTGCAAGAGAATCGGGAAACGAGTTTTGAAAGTCTATTAAAATTGGATAGTTTTTAGAATAATCAGTTAAGGAAGCAATTCTTGAAGACCATAAAGGTAAAAAGGGTTGCTGGGGTTTATCTGTTTGAATAAGAATGCCTATGTCCGCACCAGTGATTTTCTTCATTTGTATAACAATGTCAGAAATACTGGAAACAAAAATAAAAATACCCGAAAAATTACCCTTATGCAAAAAAGGCAAAGCATGATATTGAAAGCAATTTTTGCTACAAATTATTTTGCTATACGGCTGTTCGTTATTAACGACATTATTTAGCCATATAGGAATAAATTTTTGCTTGTTACTAGGCTCGCCCCATTCGCCTTTTAGCTGACTGTTTGTATCAAAAAGATAGATGGATCTTATATCTGATTCAAGCTCAATTTTGAACCAATTTTTTTCAATAACACGGTTGATTTCAGTTAATACTTTTTCCCGGGGAACATCATAATTGATCATTGAAGGAATCAACCAGCCTAACTCTGTTTCCCTTTCATTTAATTGTGTAAGAATACTGGAAAAAGCTTGCCGGTATTGTTTATGACGAATAGCAGTTTTTTGCTCATAGTATTTATCATAAGTGTACTTTCCTAATAAGAAAATACTACTGGAAGCTAGCAATGTTGAAAGGGTGACAGAGAAAAGTGCTTTCCAGATTAAACTAAAAAAAAATGTTTTTTTAATACGTTTAAACATGGAATTAAACTCTCATTAAAGTAAGTTAGAAAACAAAAGCGTTAGAGTAATTATTTTTGGTGTTTTATAGTAAGGGTATTTCTATTATTTTGATATTTTTCAATTATTGCCCCAATATTTTAGCAATTGCATGTTCCCACCAGTTTAATGGCTTGGTTATGGCAACGTTGCATGAATCATAGCCTTTGTATTCTATATTTTTAAATATGTCATCCCGTAACCAGTCATATGTTTTTGGTGAACTTTGTTTTAAACGTTTTGGTATTAGAATGTATTGAGCAACAAGTTCAGCAAGTTTTTCTTGTACTTGACCATTATACCGGCTATCGTTTACTTCCCAGAGATATTCAAATGCCTCAAACCATTTTGATGGCCATAGAGCCAGTTTGGCATCACTGATAATTTTCATTGTTATATTATCATTGGATATCTTGCGGTAGCGATAAAAAAAATACAACTCATCTTTTCCATTCCAGAAGTGAAAGTTATCAATAGTGTGAGCTAGTTCATGAACAATAATCGGAATTCTGAAATCAACCAGATATTTTAGATCTATATCCCGATAAAGCTTGCCATCTTTTGCTTTATCAAAAGCTTTTACAGTAAAAATAATTAGATTTTGTCCATTGTAAACTTGTGCAACAACTTGGCTTCTGAATCCTATGCCAGGAACAAACATAAGTGGGTGAGTATCATCAGACCAGATACTGGTTAAAAAATCTTGGGGAAAAGCGTCTTTAATTGATGTTTGTAGATGACTATCCAAGTCTTTAATTGTTTTATCTAATTCTCGTATCGGTTTTGCTTTGCTGATTTTTTTTCTTAAAAAAGGAGGGGTTTTTCGAATAGCTTTTTCAAAAACACGTAGGTGATCTACTGTAAAGCGTCTAGCATTGTAATCTTCCCCATGTTTGATAATGGTTTTTGTATCATAAAAAAGAGCCAATGCTCTTAAAGCAGCCTCATGATCATCCCAATAATTTTCTAAAATACAAAGATTGACTAAGGTGGTATCTTTGCAATTTTCTTTATAGTCTTGTAAGTCTTTTAAATGCTCTGAATTATTATGGTTAGTCAGTATTTCAACGGCAAATTTTTGTAATTCGACAGGGTTGTTTTTTTCGTAATAATCAATTGATTTAATCAATTCTGGAATAGTAAGAAAACCCTTATCACTAGTTGTACAGAGTAATGACTCATCAATTGATAAGGAAAAAAACTTGTTTTGGAAAAGGGGAGTAGAACTTGATGCAACGAGAGGAGAATAATAATGCGTTAAAAATAAAAAAAGAATAATCTGAATAAGTCTTTTATTATCTGAATCCATATTTATACTTAAGCTGATATTATTTAATTAGTTTAAAGCATTGTTTTTATGATTATTCTGTTTCTGAAGGCTTGAAAAATATTCCCCCCCCTTGGCCAGCTAAGTGTTGGGCTTCATTTAAAATTGCTTTACGGTTTTTGTAGCTGTACACCCCAACTGTAATACCCATAGAAAAAAGTACCAAAGGATGCTTTGCCATTTTTTGCATAAGTAGTTTTATTAAGCACCTAATTATAGTGTTATTTTTTTGATGTTATCGAACTTTCATTTTTTAGTGATTACCAACCCCCAGTATTTTCCATAGAGACCCAAGGTTCAAGTTTTTCTAATGGCTTGCCTTTTTGTAAAAGTTCTATTGAAATATTATCTGGTGAACGTATAAAAGCCATATGCCCATCTCTAGGCGGACGACTAATGATAACGCCAGAATCTATAAGCTGTTGACAATGCTGATAAATATCATCTACTTCATAAGCTAAGTGACCAAAATTACGCCCTCCTTCATATTGTTCAGGATCCCAGTTATAAGTCAATTCAAGTGTAGGTGCTTCTATTGCTTCAGCATTATCTTTATCAGCAGGGGCTGCTAAATAGACCAATGTGAACCGTCCCTCCTCACTTTCAAATCGCTTAACTTCTGTTAAACCGAGTTTGTCACAATAGAATACTAGTGATTTTTCCAGATCATTAACCCGAATCATTGTATGTAAATATCGCATAAGTAGTTTTTACCAAAATGATTTTTAAAGGAAGTCCTATTATCGCGTAAAATAAACAATTTTACGATGGAGATTTTAATGACTGATTACCCGGAAAAAAACTGTGATATTGACAGACTTGTCCGCCACCCAAAATTAGTTGAAGCGGCCTTAAGTGGTCAAAAGACTCAACAACGCAGAGACGGTGTTTATGCGTATCCAGATGAAACGTTTGAATTAGATGGAGTGCCTTTTATTACGACTTCTTTAGAGCGACAAAGATTAGGCGATATGACCGATGCAGATGCTAATTCAGAAGGGTATCCAAGTCTTGAAATGTATAAAGGTTTGATATTAAAAATGCATGCAGGGATGACCTGGAATGAGGACGATTTGGTTTGGGTGCATTCTTTTAAAAGGAATGATGCTTAAGGACTGAGGAGTCTTACCGGCTAATTTTTAAAAGCATTAGTTAGAGGGAATAATAATATTTTTTTCAGCAAGGTCTTTAATCGCTAACAAACCTGAAGAAAATAGAGTGTCCGGCTCCGGGTGTGCAGACTCCTGCACTATTTGCTTTAAACAGTCTTCACACAATATACCCTCATTATCTTGTACTATTTGTAACAATCTAAAGGTAATGGGGGGTGTTTTCATAAACTGAACTTCATCGTCAGTGTCACGATATACTAATAGATAGGTTGGCTCTTCTGGTACTGTTTTAGGTATAAACGAAGGCGAAATTTGTTGAACAGGAAATTGATAGGCTAGTGGCCAAGCTAATGGAGATAAAGCAATGGTTTGTTGAACTAAGTGTTCTATAAAGTGGCTCGAGTTAGATTTAATATTTTCTTTTGCAATAGAAAGTGCCATCTCAACCCATTCATAATGGACAAGTTCTAATAGAAAAGGATAATCATCTTTATTTTTGCGTTCATTTTGAATAAAATCAATGAACTCTTCAGGGATTTCTGAAAAATAAGGCGAAGAACTGGAATGGTTTGAAAAAAAATCCTGGGATAATTCAAACCATTGCTGATCGCTAAGAATGGTTTTTAATACCGGAAAATTGCTACTTAGGAAGCTATCAACATTATTAAAGAATAACTCCCGATAAGTTTCTATTCGTTGTTGCTTAACATCCGCTGGGCGTGGATTATTAAAAGGGTCTCTAATATAAGCAGAAAATTCATTTTGTTTGGCTTTAAAATCTACCTTCATTATGCAATTTTTTGATCGTGCTGAGTGCTCCAGGCATTTTGAATAGACTGAATAGTATCAACTTCTTTTAATAAAACAGCTAGCGAAGGGATATTAAAATCACGTTCAAGCAAGGTAGGGAATACGCCATATAATTCATAAGCTTTTGCCAATAATTTCCAGACTGGGTCAATCACATCTGCACCATGGGTATCAATTAAAAAATCATCTGCTTCTACATAATGGCCTGCAATATGTGCATAAGCGATACGATTAGAAGGAATGGAACGTAAAAAATCTTCCGCATCGTAACCATGGTTAATACTGTTGACATAGATATTATTAACATCAATCAAAACATCACAGTCTGCTTCTTCAATTACTGCATTAAAAAAGTCGATTTCATCCATTTCTTGTCCTGGTGCTGCATAATAAGACACGTTTTCAATCGCTATTTTTTGTTCTAAAATATCCTGAACCCGCTGGATTCTTTTTGCTGTATGTGTAACAGCATCCGATGTAAATGGAATTGGCATCAAGTCATATAAGTGCCCTTCGTGACTGCAATAACTAAGATGTTCACTATAAAATTTAATTTTATGTTGACGCATGAAATCTTTAACATCATGAACAAATTTTTCGTCCAGAGGATCTGTGCTCCCAATAGATAATGAGAGTCCATGGCAAACAAAGTCAAAACGTTCAGTCAAGGCTCTAAATTGTTTGCCTAGTTTTCCACCAATGGTAATCCAGTTTTCAGGAGCAACTTCATAAAAATTAACATTTTTTGGTGGTGTATCAACAATTTCCGTTAAAAAAGAACGTCGTAACCCAAGGCCTGTATGCTGGACTAAGTTTGCTAAGTTACTCATTAAAAAATCCTCGCACTAAAAGCCGGGTTAATAGAAGTGCGAATAACCCGGCGATGTATCAATATAAGTACTCACGAAAAATTGTTAAAATAATTATGCGTAGGCACTTAAAAACTAAACTAAAAATTACATATTAGAACCACAAGACATTTCACCGCCTTTCATATCCATATCACCCATCTTTTCCTTCATTTTTTTCATCATTGCGCCACAAGACATCTCACCACTTTTCATCTTTTCCTTCATAGCAGCACTGCAAGACATTTTACCGCCTTTTTTTACTGCTGGTTTATCCATACCACAAGCACCTTCTTTGCCTTTCATCATAGTGCCACAAGATTTTTCCAGACCTTTTTTCATTTTGTCGCCATCCATCATGTCGCCACATGTGCCTTCACCGCATTTTGCTTCTGATGCTTTTTATTAGTCATGATGCGTTGCTCCTCCAGAGCCGCGGGGATGT
>CAZHUE010000138.1:0-7485 GCA_964535875.1 uncultured Methylomarinum sp. | reverse complement strand
AGTTTTGAATCATCGCTGATGCAGGCTCAGAAATCGCGGGTATATTTAAAACACCAAGAGCACTGACAATAATGGGTAGTAAAATACCAACAAAAATAAATGCACTACCAAATGCAGAGACCTTTATATCTGTATTACCAGTTCGTTCAGCGATTTGATTATCAACTTTAGTCAGTGCCATGCCAACCAATTGTGAAACAATTTTTGCAATAATCCACCCTGCATAGCCGATAACGCCGGCTCCAATCACATTTGGAATGGCATCCATAAATTCATTTAACATTTCTTTTAACGGCTCTAGCACATCTGTCATTCCAAAATGCTGCAATACTGCCATTAGAACAAAGATGGTCAGCAACCCTTTAAGCAATGATGTAATCGGAGAGGTTAAATCGGTAATTGAACCATCATTGTTGGTCTGCTTTAAAAATGAGACATTCGCTAAAATACGGTTAAAAAACCCGGTAATTATTTTTACCACAATTAACCCAACAATAAGAATAAATAACCCAACCAAGGCATGCCCAAGTGCCCCTGAACCTGCTTCCCCCAGAAATCCGGTTAGTTTACTGCTAATATCAGACATAATGTTTTCCTTAAAATAACTAGTGTGAATAATGAGATTACTATATAAATACCTAAAAAGTATAGATATATTTTATTTGGTGTGGTTTTAAACAATTAATGACAAATCATAAAATGGCAAATCAACCGACTTTATTTGGGATAATGGTGAATTCAGAACGAAGCTATCCACTCGTGACTTTGACAAAAACACAATAAGGAGAACTAGATGGAAATGATTCTTTCTAAAAGGTTTTTAGCACTCATTTTATTGATAAGTAGTGCGGTACAAGTTTATGCCTTTGAAATTTCTGGTTATGCAGGGATTGAAAATCTAGGTTTTTTTCATAACCCTATAGACAGTCAACAACATAACTATTACTTATCAGGCAGTTTAGAACCAGAAATTTACCACGAATGGGACAATGGGTTGCAAAGTATAGCCTTTGTGCCCTTTTATCGGCTTTCTCAACATGACAGTAGAAGAACTCATTTTGACATACGAGAATTAACCTGGCTAAAAGCAGCAAATGATTGGGAACTAAGAGTCGGTATTAGAAAAGAATTTTGGGGTGTGACGGAATCTCAGCATTTGGTTGATATTATTAATCAAACTGACCTAATTGAAAACTTAGACACTGAAGATAAACTGGGACAGCCAATGATTAATCTGGCCTTAATCAGAGATTGGGGGACGATAGATTTATATTTGTTAACTGGCTTTAGAGAAAGAACATTTGCTGGAAATGAAGGGCGATTTCGCTCAATCCCTGAAGTTGATACTGGTGAAGAACGTTACGAAAAGCATGGTATAGAAAAACATATGGCTTATGCAATTCGTTGGTCTCACTCTATTGGCGACTGGGATTTAGGCTTTTCTCATTTTTATGGAACTAGTCGAGATCCCTCCATTCTAATAGAGGTAGATAATGGGAACATCCAATTAATTCCTTATTATGAAATGATCCACCAGACTGCTGTTGATATTCAAATGACAAAAGATAGCTGGTTATGGAAATTAGAGTCTATTGTACGATCAGGGCAAGGAAAAACATATTATGCAGGGACAGGGGGATTTGAATATACTTTTTATAGCGTTTTTGAATCAGCGGTAGATGTAGGTGTAGTCGCTGAATATTTATATGACAGCCGAGGTGGGCATGCTCCTGTAATTTTTCAGGATGATTTTTTAGCTGCTATACGACTGGCTTTTAACGATGTACAAAGTACTGAAATTTTGGCTGGTATTATTTTTGATAGAACGAGTAATACAAAATTTTATAATATAGAAGCAAGTAGACGGCTGGGTGATAATTGGAAAGCAGAATTGGAAGTTCGTTTTTTTAGCTCTACACCTGAAAATGACCCTGCATATATTCTGAGAGACGATGATCATTTACGCTTTGAGCTTAGGTATTATTTTTAATTAGAGACAACAGGTCTCTTACCCATCAACAACGATTCTAGTTGAAAAAAATGATAAGCCTTTTAAGTTTATAAATTCATTGCTTATTGATAAATGCTTATGAAACTTTTCTGATTCTTTAAGTTCTGTAAGTTGACGTATAAATATTATCTATTTACACTGGTCAGCTCAGCAACAAAGTTCATCATAAGGGCTTAACTTGAAAATATTTAACACTTAAAACTTTTTATTACAAAATGACATTTACTCACACTAAAAACAGCAGATTGTCATCAAGAGTTGTAATAGCTAGCCTATTCTTGCTCTTCATTACCTTATCATCTTGCTCCCAAATAAGACGAATAAACACACAGCATAACTTTGCCAACACTGGCTTGCAAACTATTGATACCCTAGATGTTTATGCAGAAGGCAATACTATTCACGCACTATTATCGGGTGTGGATAAAAAATCTCAAGATCCTGCTTTACGGTACATCAAGTCTTTAGATGCTGGAAAAACATGGTCTTTACCTGTAACCGTCAATAGAAAACTACCGGAAGTTAAACAATCAAAAAGAGGAAATGATTTTCAAATAGCAGCTCATGGCGATAAAATTATGGCCATTTGGCAAACTCAAGGCGGAGAACCTTGGTCAAGCATACTCTCAGCTGCACTCTCATTAGATCAAGGAAAAACCTGGAATAAAATTCCTAGTCCTGTTGATAATAAATATTCAAAAATTAACCAAGGATATTACGATATTACAGCTGATTTACACGGCACGTTTCATATCACTTGGCTAGATGACCGAGAAGAAGTTGGAGACACACAAGGGTTACGATATGCCAGTTTTCAATATTTAAACAAAGATTCTAACTGGACTTATCACAATAATTTAGAAGCAACATCCTGCACTTGTTGCTGGAGTAACATTACTGCGGATAAAAAAGGCAATATTCATGTGCTTTTCCGAGACGATAACCCTCGTGATATGATGCTTATCTCATCTTTTGATGCGGGGAAATCCTGGCAAAATGCTAATCCAGTCTGGGCTTTTGGCTGGAATTTTGTTGGCTGTCCTCACCAAGGGGGTGGAGTTGCAACGACACAAAACAATGACGAGACAATATTACATAGCGTTGTTTGGAATGGCAACGAGAGTAACCGTGGTTTATATTATCATCAATCAAAATCAATGAGTAAAACCCCTTCACCAATCGTACCATTAGGTGATGAGACTAGTGCTTCTGGTGACATTGCTGTTATAGATAACAATCAGATTGGAGTCGTATACACCACAAGTACAACTGAAAATACAAAAATAATGGCAAAATTATCTCAGGATGGTGGAAAATCCTGGCAAAATGAACACCGTTTAACTGGGGAAGGAGCAGAACCAGAACACCCAAGAATCGTAGGTACGACAGATGGGTTTCGCTTTTTCTGGACGGAGTGGTTAGAAAACGGAAATGCCATACTAGTTATGTCCAAACTTAAAAATTAAGAAACCGTTTTAACTAAAGATTTATTTAAGAATATGAAGAAGATATTAATTTTATTATTAACTGCCGGAATAACATGGAGTCAATGGGCTTCAGCTCATGCCATTATGGTCAAATCGTCACCAGCTAAAGATGAATCAACCAATAAAATACCTACTCGTGTGGATGTTTGGTTTGATGCTGGTGTAGGTCCCAAATACACCTCTTTGGCCGTAGTTAATACAAAAGGCGATCGCGTAGACAATGGTGACGGAGAACTTGGATCAACGGACAAATCTCACCTTAGCGCAACACTCAAGCCCTTAACACCAGGTAGGTACGGAGTTAGATACCGAGTTCAATCTGCGGACGGGCATATTGTTACTGGAAAATTCTTTTTTGAAATTACCGAATAAACTCAAATCATTTCTTCTATTTTTAGGTCCACAGGGGGCATTGTGAAAAAACCATTGATTCATTGGTTACTTTTATTTTTTTTATTTATCAGTTTCCAAAAATTTGGGTTAGCTCAATCCCCTCAATCCCAACCCCCTTCTCTATCAGATCCGACAAAATCCTTAGCTTGCTTAATCACAACAGACTTTTATATTGTTCACCTCACAGCCTATCAGCCCCCAAAAAAAGACTCTAAGACAAAAAAGAGACACACTTTCGAGCGCTTTTGTCAGGAACTCCCTGAGCATGGCAACAGCTTTTTAGCGATTGACTTTATTGATCGAGATTTACGCAAGATGCCAATTGGGATGAGCGTTATTAAGTTAAAGGAAAACCCAGAAGGCGGAGAAATGATTGACGGTAAAGTTCTTGCTGAAATACCCCCCCAAATATATAAAACTGGTGTTTCGCAAATCCAGGTTGATTTTCCAAAACCTGGTCACTATGCTTTAATTGCAACGGTTGGCGACGATATGTTTGCCGATAAAATTCGTATTCCTTTACGAGTAGGCATAGGTTCTGAATTTAAATGGTCATCTTTACTTCCTTATCTGTATCTGTCTCTTATTTTCTTATTCTCTTATGGCATCTATCGTTTTTTTATTTATCGTCATAACAAAAAAACAATTCATTAAAAGACTAACTACTCACTCATTAAAGTATGTTTCTAAAAAGCGCAGAACTTAACGCGCACAGCTTTGTTCTATATAAATACCTGTTTGTATTATTTTTTTTAGTTACAACTAAATTTGCCATTGCAGACTGGAATTCAGGTCTAACTATAGAAGATGTGTCAACCAGAATTGCAGTTAATGTAGTTGATGATGGTGTACAAGTTACCGTTGATCTTGCTGAAAATGCAATCAAGCAACTCCAAAATAGTCAATTTGATGGATCGCCAATTACGCTTGATGCGTTTGCACTGGCTGCAATTAAAATCAATGCAAAACAACAATTAACCCCCAGCATCAAAAAATCAAAAGAAATAACTTCTGGATCGAATATTAATCTTTTTTTTCCATTTCATGACAATATTCAACCCGATAAAATTGAGCTTAGTCCTGCTTTTACCTTGATTAAAAAAGCTGGAGACCAGTACATAATCACCGTCTCTCATCACGGCTTGCCAGTCATTGATCATGGTGTATTGACTAATGCCGAAATACTTAGTCTAAATTGGCAAGACCCTTGGTACAGCCATTTCCTTAACCCAAAACTAAAACGAGACCATAACGACCCTGTTATGGCCTTTCTATATATTGAGCCACGACAAATTAAAAGTGAATTTGTTATTAGAATAAAAGAAATGGCAGATTGGGCTAGTCTTGAGTTACGCGATGATGTAATGGTTTATCCTGATGAGTTTGCATCGCTCAAACAAAAAGTTGGCGAATTTTTACTGGCTCAAAACAAATTAACTGCCGATGCTAATATGCTCACCCCTACTTTAGAACGTGTTGACTATATCCGCATGGGAGCAGCAGATATTCAGACTTATGAGCCACAACAAGCCCAACGACAGGTAGCAACTTTGATTGGAGTCAGTCTAACCCACCAAACCAAAGCTTTACCAGAAAAAGTGGAATGGCATTGGAAACTTTTTAACAAAAAAATCCAGAAGGTTGCCATCCGTGCTTATGACCCAGCAGGTTTATTTGATAGTTATGTGACACCTGACTACCCTGTATTTGAGTGGGAGAATATGCTTGCAGATATTGATCTAACGGAATTATCCGGTAGCCCAAAAACCACCCCGGTTCCTGTTGAGCAAGATAATAATATCTCACAATATTATTGGTTATCTGGCGTTATTGGCTTTTTACTTATATCACTTATCGGCTGTCATTATATAAATCCACGATTCAAATATTTTATACAACTTATCATCATACTTATCACGCTAACAGCTTCCTATTTCTTAATGAAAAGCGGTAAACTTAACTTGCCAATGAAGAGTGCAAGTCTTGATAAAGAAAAAGCAAAATCAGTGATAAATCAACTGTTATGGAATGTTTATCAAGCTTTTGAATCCACTCAGGAAGAAGTTGCGTACAACCAACTGGCCGATAGCGTGAGTGGAGATTTACGTGAAACGCTTTACCTACAAAACCGCCAATCATTTTTAGCTCAAGATGGTGCATGGTCAAAAGTTAAAAGTGTTGAAATACAAAATTTAAGTAACCAGTCTTCTTCATTGGATGATGGCTATTTATTTGATTGTGAATGGCTCGTTGTGGGTGAGGTTATTCATTGGGGACATCAACATCGCCGTGAAAACCTTTATCGAGCTAACATTAAAATATCACCAGAAGATGGTTACTGGAAAATTGTCCAGTTAGAATCAATTGGACAACAACGAGTAGATGGAACTGAACCTTAGCTATATTTCACGCGGTCACAAATACGAATTTTAATCATTGAAGATGAGAAAAAACCTCTGCTTTTTTGTCCAAAGGATTAAAAGAAAATGGTTTTACTGTTGATATTGCAGAAAAGGGTGTAGATGGATTAAATTCCCTGCAAGAGGCAGTCTATGACTTGGCTATTCTGGATGTGATGATGCCACAAATGAATGGTTGGTCAGTTTTACCCTCACTCAGAAGTAAAGATATTCAAACTCGTATTTTATTATTAACCGCTAAAGACTCTGTAGAAGATAAAGTCAAAGGGTTGAAATTAGGTGCGGATGATTATTTAGTCAAACCATTCGCTTTTTCCGAATTATTGGCAAGAATTTAGACACTTTTACGTCGAGGCACGGCAACTGACATTGAAAAAATAAAATGCGCTGATATGGAAATAGATGCAATCAAACACCGTGTCACACGCAATAATACCCAAATTGATCTAAGTCCAAAAGCATTTCAACTATTATTATTGATGGCTCGTCACCCTGGAGAAGTATTCTCTCGTACGGTAATCGCTGAACGGGTTTGGGACATTAATTTTAATAATGATACCAATGTTGTTGATGTAGCAATAAGACGATTGCGCAACAAAGTTGATAATCCATTCGAAAACAAACTGATTCATACTATCCGTGGTGTAGGCTATACCTTTGAACAACGAAACTAATTCAAGGGCTTGCGCAGTCCCTAGCTAGTAAATTAGCCATTCTATACGCCATTACCACTTTTAGTGTTCTATTAATTGCTTCTGCTCTTCTCTACTGGTCTGTTCTGGATCATCTTCATCGAGAACACCACAATTTACTCACTGCAAAAATCACAGAATTAAGAACTTACTTCAAAACCTCATCTGTGTTTAACGAAACATTACGTGACCTAATGGATGTTGAACACCATCACTCCTAAATGCCACACTCATCAGCCATTCATCCAAGTATTCCTCATCATGTTTATGTTCGTATTGTTGACGAACAAGGTCATTTACTGGTGGAATCAGCCCCAATGTTGCCTTTACCCCCTCTCCTTAATTTTCCCATTATAGATCAACAAAACCCGGATACTATTGAAATTATCAAAGCAAAATCAAATGATAATCAATTATATCTTTTAGGAAGTGCTTGGGTAACTACACAAAACACAGGTCAATCACACAACTTACTTTTACAA
>CAZHUE010000137.1:6397-7539 GCA_964535875.1 uncultured Methylomarinum sp. | reverse complement strand
ATATACTTCATTCGGTCACGGATGCGGAATTTATATTGAGTTGATTTTTGTCGATAGCAAGGCAATGAAACCGGCGCATAGCAGGCTGCTACGCAACTGTTTTAGTAACGCAGCCTATCGGCAAAAATCGACTGGTAGAAATCCGCATCTGTGACCGAGTGAAGTATACATAAGAGGAGAAATCATTCCCCTTAGGGGTATTCAGAAAGACCAAGAGGTCAGTCAACTTGAAATAGCAATGAAATCTTAAAATAAGTAAACAGGGTTATGTCAAGCATTTAAGAACAGCCTGGCTGCCGAGCAGAGCAGTGATCTTGATGAGGGCGTTGAATTATTTTAAAAGTTGTTTATCCCTTTTACAGTACTACAAATATGATATGAATTAGCCATATTTTTCATCAACCATAGCATCAATAAGTTTCATAACTTCGTTACTCGCTTCTTCTGATTTCTGCATTTGAACAATTATTTCATCAAGTAGCTGAGCATCATCGTTCCAGTTTTCACGAGAAAGAGCATAGGCTTGTTGTGTATAGCTATGAACATCAGCATGAGGTAATTTTAATTCTGTATATGCACGCGTCTGTCTAAATTTTTCATAACCTATACCTTCTTCATACCATTTACCCAAACGACAGTTATGATGGTCAACAGAAATTGCATCTGCTTGAGAACTTGGCTCTGGATTCTCTATTGCAATATAACCATTCTGCTTAAAAATAATATGATCCAGTTTGGTTAATAAACCAAAGCTTGTATCTTTAGCATGACTAATATAACTGATAGAGGCCTGAGTAGATTCAGATAAACCTGAAAACTGAATTTTAAACGAATTAACTTGCTGCATAATTTCTTCAGATAAAACAGCGGAACTTTTCGCTTCCAAATCCATTTGTTCAACTCGTTGATTAAACGAAGCTAATGTTTTAGAAACTTCCAAAGCAGCATTTTTTGTATGCTCAGATAAACTCTTTACTTCATCAGCCACAACTGCAAATCCTCGTCCATGCTCACCTGCACGAGCCGCTTCAATCGACGCATTCAGAGCAAGTAAATTAGTCTGGTCTGCAATACCTGTAATCATGGATAATGAATCCGTTACTTTTTTACTGTCATCAATTAAATCAACAATAACGCTACTG
>CAZHUE010000137.1:0-6373 GCA_964535875.1 uncultured Methylomarinum sp. | reverse complement strand
TTATATTAATTAATGAAGAGCTGATTGTACCAACTGCGGTAAGACTTTCATTTGCATTGTTTCCTGTTTTTATTGCAATATTTTCAACTTGTTGCATTTGGTCTGTTACTTGGATCAAATCCTTTTGATTTGCTTTCAGGTTATCTAGTAAATTAGTGGTATTAAGTTCACTTAAGCCTGCTATTAATCGATTTTTTATTGTTAACCGCTCACTATCCGCCATATATTTAAGTGCCTTATTTACACTTTCAGCTGATGTTTTTAATACGCCAGGAAAACCAGCGGTTAAAGCATACCGATCCTGATTCCCTTTAGATGCTTGATGAAAGCAGGTAGTAATCTCTTTGAAATAAGATTCCATAATATCCAGCATTTCATTAAGTTCCCAAGCGACTTTTCCTGTTTCACCTAAACTTTGGGTATTGGTAATACGGTGATAAAGCTCACCATTATTACTCTGTAACAAGACATTCTGCATCTGATCCAAAGTATCCAAAGGCATTTTTGTACTCTTCCCAACGTATACACCACAAACACAAAGTAGAAAGGTAAAACACAAATTTATCCATGAAAGTTCTGTTGCATATGTGTTGTAACAAAAGCTGAAAACAGCTAGTAAATTTATAGCCACAACAAGATAGTTTATTTTGTTTTTTAAAGAGGGGATATTCGCTCCAGGATGTTTCATAAATCTTATACTCCGTTTGGTTTATATAAGTTTAAAACAAAATTTTCATAATTTTTTGACCCTGCTTGAGTAAACTTCTCATTTAAATAAGCCATTGATTTTTCCAGGGCTTCTTTTTTAGAACCACTAGATTCTATGGTTAACATCTCTTTATAAATAGGCATTAAAATATCTAGAGCAGATTGAGGTGACTGACGCCTTACAGAATAGTAACCTTGTAATTTTCCGTCTTTATCAAAATCAGGTGTAATGTTGGCAAAAACCCAATAATAGCCTCCATCTGAACACAGATTTTTAACAAAACCAAAAAATTCATCGCCTGCTTTTAAGGTTTCCCATAAAAAGTTAAAAACACCTCTTGGCATATCAGGATGGCGAATAATATTATGTTGCACGCCCAGTAAATCTGATTCAGTTAAGCCGGCAATATCCATAAAAATACGGTTTGCATATGTTATGCGACCTTTTGTATCTGTTTTAGTGACTATAAAGTCTTCTAGACCAAGATCTCGTCGAGTATTATTTGGTGTGATTTTTAGTTTCATTATGCGTCTTTATTGGTATTTTTATATTTCCAGACTATTTTTAAAGGCAAAGAAATACTTATGAATACAAGTATAGACAAAATAAAAAAATCACTGTTACTAAGATACCTAAAACTATTATATTTCACGCAAAACCTGCATGGGTGATTGCTTTACTACACGGCGGAGACCCCAAAACCCTGTGAGCATAATACAAACGGTGCTGATTAATGGTATCCCCATCCATAACATCCAGTTTATGTGATAATCAAGATGTAAAACATAAGTATATAAAGCAAATAGAATCGCTTCTGACATGAGTACAGCAACAAAACCTGATATTAACCCAAGCAAAGCAAACTCTATTAAATGTGCTTTTCTTAACAAGGCACGGCTCGCACCAAGTGTCCTCATTAATGTCCCTTCAAATATCCGACTATCTAATGTTGAATAAACAGCAGCAAATAACACTGTAAACCCAGCAAGTAATGCAAAATAAAGTAAATAATTTATTGCAGTTGTAAGCTGTGTAAGAATAGTTTTAAATTGTTTTAGCATGGCATCTACTTCTAAAATAGTGATGCTCGGAAATTTTTTAACCAAGGTATTTAGTACGTTTTTATTTTTTTCAGCGATATAAAAACTGGTAAGGTATGTCGTTGGATAGCCATTAAGCGTTTCAGGTGCAAAAACCATGTAGAAATTCGGTTTCATCGTGTCCCACTGCACACTGCGGATATGGGATACCTTTGCATCCAGTTGCTGACTGCCTATGGTAAAGGTTAGCTTATCCCCTAAGTTGATTTTTAAACTTTTAGCCAGTTTTTCTTCTATTGAAACCTGACCTTTTTGTTTGATATTCCATTGCCCGGCGATGGTTTTATTATCCTTAGGCAGTTGTTCTGCCCAAGTCAAACTTAAATCTCTATGTGTTGCTCTTTCGCCTTGTGAGTCTTTGCTGACAATTTGTTGTACTGCGATACCATTTATTCTAACTAAACGACCTCGCACAACAGGGTACAAATCTACATTACTAATATTCTGTTGTTTTAATAATTGTTTAAAAGGACTCACTTTTTCTGGAAAAACATTAAGCACAAAATGATTAGGCGCGTTATCGGGCAACTGATTTTTCCAATCATCCAGCAAGTCATTTCTTACTGAATAGCTAAGTATCATGGCAAGCAACGTGATACTAAAAGCCAAAATTTGACTGACGCTGGCCTTAGGGTTTTTAACTAAGCCCTGTAAACCAAACCGCCAGCTTAAGCCAAGAAAAGGTAAAAGTTTACGGCACTGAATTAGACAGGCATAAAGTATTAGCCCAAAAACAAATGCGATGATTAAACCACCACCAATGATTGTTATTGTCATTTTAAGATCTTGGGTATATTGCCAAATCAAAATGCTAATCAGTGACAATGCCAAGCTATAAACCAACCAGGCACTGGTGGGCAGAGGTTCTAGCTCCCTTCGTAACACACGTAAAGGTGATACTTTTTTTAACCGTAACAAAGGAGGTAAGGCAAAACCAAATAAAATAGCTAAACCGGTAAAAAACCCAATAAAAACTGAAATAAAGCTGGGGGCAGAAACTTTAGCAGGCATTAAATCTCTTAATAAATGGAATAATACTTCTTGAGCAAACCAACCGAATAAAGTGCCTAGAATACTCGCGATAATACCTATAACTAAGAACTGAAAAAAATAAAGCCACAGAATCTCGTTCTGTTTACAACCTAAACAACGCAAAATAGCTGTTGCATTAAAATGGCGCTCACTATAACGGCGCGTAGACATTGCAATAGCAACACCTGCAATTAAAATTACGATGATGCTGGATAAACCCAAATATCGCTCTGCCCTACTTAAAGCAGTCCCTAATTCTGGACGATCCTCGTGTATATCCATTATTCGTTGAGAGACCAGAAGCTGAGGTTTTAGCCACTGACTGTATTGAGCTATAGTTTCAGCTTCACCACTAAACTGGAAAAAATAATGTACATGGCTACCAGGTTTTAATACTTGCGTAGCATCCAGATCTGCATCATTAATCATCACTCTTGGCGATAAACTATAAAGATCACCCCTTTTGTCAGGTTCATAAGTAATAATTTGACTAATGATTAAAGCTTTTTCACCGACAATTAAACTATCGCCCAATTTCAATTTTAGTGCGGATAAAACCCGTTTGTCCGTCCACGCCTCACCTTGGTTTGGGCCTTTATCTGATATTTTTTCTTCTGAAAAATCTGAAACTGTGGACTTTAAATCACCTCTTAAAGGGTAGTGATTGCTAACAGCTTTAATACCTGCAAGTAGTATTTCATCATTTTCCATTAGTACAGTTGAAAACTCTGCTGTTCTGGCATGATTTAACTTAAGTCTACGAGCTTCATTTATCCAAAGCTCTGAAATTAAGGCAGGGCTGGTGATAACCAAATCAGCTGCTAAAAATTCTGCGGCTTGTGTACTCATAGTACGATGTAAACGATCCGCAAATAAACTGATAGCTGTTGAGCTGGTAACTGCAATAATCAAAGCCAACACTAAAATACTCAGTTCACCACTTCGACCATCACGCATCAATAATTTTAGAGCTAAAACAGACCGACTCATATCATTCGTCCTGCTTCAAGTTTGATAGTACGCTGGCACCGTGTTGCCAAGGCATTATCATGGGTCACTAAAATCAGAGTTGTTTGTTTTTCCTGATTTAGTTCAAACAATAATTCGATAATATGTTCGCCGGTTTTACTGTCCAGATTACCCGTAGGCTCATCGGCAAAAAGAATAGCGGGTTCGGTTACAAACGCTCTAGCTAATGCAACACGTTGCTGTTCACCTCCCGAAAGTTTCATCGGTGTGTGGGTTAAACGATGGCTTAGTCCCACTCTATCCAACAGATCAGATGCTAACTCTTTTGCCTTTTTATCGCCTCTTAATTCTAATGGCAACATCACATTTTCCAATGCGGTTAAAGCAGGCAATAATTGAAATGACTGAAAAACAAAACCAACACTTTGATTACGCAGTTCAGCTCTGCCATCTTCATCCATTGTAGTTAAATTTTGTCCTTTTAATTTAATACTCCCTTCGGTTGGTGTATCTAATCCGGCCATTAAGCTAAGTAAGGTAGATTTTCCAGAACCAGAAGCACCAACAATGGCTAGGCTTTCTCCAGATTTGATTGTTAGCGTTACTGATGACAGAATATCCAATGACCCGTCTGAAGTGGGAACAGTTTTGCCCAGATTTTCGGTTTCTATAATATTTATGTGAGTTTGAGACATGTTTAAAATTTATTTAATGTTCGTTATTGTACTTTGTGCGACACCATTATCAGCTAAATCTATTGTTGTTTTAGGAGATAGTTTAAGTGCCGGATATGGAATAGATGTTAAAAAAGGTTGGGTAGCATTATTACAGCAAAAGTTCAATCAGGAAAATAAAACTTTTACTATTTTTAATGAAAGTATTACAGGCGATACGACAGCAGGAGGGCTGGCTCGTATAGATAAAGCATTAGCTCAGCATAAACCCGATCTAGTGATACTGGAATTAGGAGCAAATGATGGCCTGCGAGGTTTATCACCGAAAAAGATGAAAAGCAACCTGATTGAAATAATTGTCCGTTCACAGCAGTCCGGTGCAAAAGTACTATTGCTGAGTATGCGTATTCCTCCAAATTATGGCAAACGTTATGTAGACATGTTTTATAATATTTATCCTGATATAGCCAAAGAAACAAATATTCCTTTCGTTCCTTTTATCCTGAATGACGTAGCTTTGGTTAAAGAGATGATGCAAAAAGATGGATTACACCCTAATGAAAAAGCCCAACCTATTATTGCAAAAAAAATATGGCCATACGTAAAGTCTATTTTAGAACTATAATTAGGTGTTAATCTTCATTCTTGCTATATCATTACTAAAACGACTGAGTAAATAATGTCTGTATTAACACTAAAAAAATCCAATCAAATAATTCATGGGGCATTAACCACAGCACGCAGACTTAACTGTAAACCATTAACAGTTGTAGTGCTTGATGCAAATGGTTCGATAAAAGCCATGCAAAGAGAAGATGGTGCAACACCACTAAAATACGATATTGCGATAGCAAAAGCCTGGGGTGCAGTGAATATGGGTATGTCTTCCCGTAGCTTAGCAGTTATGGCCGAACAACGCCCTGCCTTTATGAATGCTTTGGTCGATATTGCCGGAGGAAAGGTTATGCCTGTTCCAGGCGATGTGTTGATTAGAGATGAAGATAATAATATTCTTGGTGCAGTCGGTATCAGTGGTGATATTTCTGATCAAGATGAACGTAGTGCTGTTGCAGGGATTAAAGAAGCCGGGTTTAGTGCAGGTATATAGAAACTTTTACATTTTGGCACAGGATTTATGTTCGTATTAAGGCAGTTTGATGGGTTAAAAAAATTGTAGATTGGGCTGCCCAACCTAACAAACGCTATGCTAAAAATGTTAGGTTAACGATAGAGCTGTTAGCCTAACCTACAAAAAACCTCTGTTTTGTCTTTAACACTTAACGCTGTTGGTGCCATTTCCTATAATCACTACTATCTAAAAACTAATTATTTTACTTCTTTAATAGTTTTTGTTTTATCGTCTCCTGCCGGTACGGGTGTTTCTGAAACTTCTTTTACTTGAGTGGCTGGTGGAGCTTTTTTTACATTCTCATTCTCAAGGTTGGCCTCAGTAAACATAACCACCGCAACCATAAACAAAACTGATGATAAGATAATTATTGGCATTCTCCCCGGTTTTACCATCCAAAATAAAATCCAGCCTGGTTTAAACAATCCTACTATCAGAAGGCCTACAGATAAAATCAATAGGTTAATCGATAAAATTATCATTATTATTTTCCGTTATTTCTTTTAATTAGCACATAATATACATTATTATGAGCTGAGGACTGGAGATTTAATAACTTCAGTCCTAATCGTTTTTTTTGCAACAAAAAAGGAAAATTATTATGGGTACTTTTGCATTAGTCATTTTAGGATTTGCCATTTTAATGGTATTTATGAGTGTTAAATCTGTTCCACAGGGTACGGAATATACCGTGGAGCGTTTTGGGCGTTATACCAATACATTAACCCCAGGTCTAAATATCATCATGCCGATTATTGAT
>CAZHUE010000136.1:0-7548 GCA_964535875.1 uncultured Methylomarinum sp. | reverse complement strand
GGTAATTATACTGGATAAGGTGTTAGTGTTTTTAGTGTTGCATTAGATTTCGTATTCTAGGGGAGGGCATAATGAAAAAATTAAAGAGTCAAATTGGAATATTCTGTTTTATTTTGTTTTATGCTTCATTCACTGCGGCAGAAATTTCGGTTATCGTGCATCCAGATAATACAATTTCGTCCATTAAGGAAAAGGCAACAAAAAAAATATTTTTAGGAAAATCTAAAAAATTTCCTAGTGGAGGTAAAGCTGTTCCAATCGATCAAGCCGGTGGAAGTGCAGTAAGAGATGATTTTCATTCAAAAGTAACCAGGAAAAATGCTGCGAAATTAAAAGCGTATTGGTCGCGTATGGTATTTACAGGTAAGGCGCAGTCTCCTAAAGAAGTTGCGGATGATGCGGCTGTGATTAGCAAAGTATCCGGAGACTCAAAAGCTATTGGTTATGTTGATAGTGGTTCAGTTAATGATACCGTTAAAGTGGTTTTGACTATTCCGTGATTAAGGTTATAAAGTGAAGTAATATTTAGATATTAGCTGAATTTGTATATTAGTGTCATTATTTCACTTTAACAATAGTTGTTGAACAAAAATCACCATATTAAAAATACCTGAATATTAAGGTTCAACCGAAACATCATCAACGGGGTACATATGCATACTACAGCGCATGTTATTAGCATATTTAAAACCAATAGTTGGTATTAATTTTCTATTAATATTTGCTAAATTGAGAGCTGCCGACATAGTGGCTTTTTGAAATGATGGGTTTTTTCTCACTAGAGTCGATAGTAAATACAGTGTGTTTTCTTCACTAAGTTCTTGGTCATCTATCATCTTTTGAGCTAATTTTGTTACTTTAATAAAAGCAATAGCCCTTTTTTTACGGCTTAGAAAACCGATTGAAGGAATGCTGTTAGATAACTTTTCATAAGCTTCTACTGATTTATCTGCTTCATCCATAACTTTCTTCTCTTAATCTATTTTGTTTGTTAGTGTTTATTATTACTAAATGATAGAGCATAAATGTATCAAAAGTTTCAGACTCTATTTATTTATTTTTAATAGTTGATGTGTTTTATTAATTGCTATTCTTTCATTTCTATCATTCCATGGTTGACCTACTATTTTACGCATCAGCCCATCAATATTTTTAACAAAAATAATATTGTATAACAGCTTTAAGAATATCTTTGGTTTTCTTGGAAAGGCACGTAATGACAAAGAAAAACTGATGTCATCATAGACAATATAATGCCAAAAACCTGATGGAATATATAAAACATCGCCATGGTTAAGTTCAGCAAGTTCGCCTTTTAAATGTTGTAATGCTGGATATTTTATAAAATCTGGGTTTTGGTAATCAATATTAAATAAACTACTAAATGAAAAAGGGACTCGATATAAATATTTTGTTTGTTCTGGTGGAAAAAGGTACACACGTTTTTTACCGCCAAAGTGACAGAGTAGAATATCAGAATAATCAATGTCAAAATGCATCTGAACTTTGGCTCCTTTACCACCCATAAATAATACGGGTAGCTTTTTATATAATTTTAAACCAATATCCGGATAGGAAAAATCTTTTGTCAAAATAGGTGCTTCAGCTAAAATATTATAAAAAAACAGTCGTAGATCTTTTTCACCTTGCTGAAGTAAATCTAGATAATTTTTAAATTTCATTTTCGACTCAGGAGCATATTGGTGTTTATAGTCAGTAGATGGTTTACTGTCGTATAAAGGTACAATATTTTCACCAGCGACTTTTTTTAGGTAGTCAGAGTTCCATTTTTTATGTGCGGGCCAATCTTGGGATAGTCGTTCAAGAATAACTGGTTTTTGAGGAGATTTATATTGATTAATAAAATTTTCTTTAGAAACTGTTTCAATACGCTTAGTTGTACTAAGTTCAAGCATTTTTTATTATTATTTAAGTTATCTAGTCTATCCCTTTACTTTCTTATAACCTGTTCAAGATCGTTACGAGCTGCTGTCAGTTGCGTAGTAGATCTTGAACGGGTTCTTATATGCTTTTGTCGTTCACAAATGAATGACCAAGTAAGTATTTATAAATTAAATTGGGAAATAGATCTAAAAAAAGAGTGTGCAGGATACCATAATTAAAAAGACATATAATTTAAAAGAAGTAAATGAATTTGTTTCTTGTTTTGCTGCTCTTAAAAATAAAAGTCAAATAGAGGCTATATGATGACGGTTATTATGCTGTAATCAATTTACTTCCTGATAATTCCGAGTATGCTGTTGAAGAAGGAAGGCACATATTCATTTTACTGTAAACTTTTGAGCAATAGGTTTTAACGCTGTTTATGCTGCTAAAAATTTAGATTGGTCTATCAATAAAATAAATTTATTGTTCAACCTGGCAGTTATCAGAGGATTTTTGTATGGAATAAGTATGTTTCAGATCATGTAAACAGCTGACAAAAAATTGAATATTAAAAATTTCTGATGGAAAAAAACCAGACAACCGCACAAGAAAAAGTCATCTGTACCTGTACGGGGACAACTGAAAAAAAAGTTAAGCAACTTATAGCGAAGGGAATTGATGATTTAGATAAAATAGCATCAGCAACAGGTGCTTCAACAGGCTGTGGATCCTGTGATGTTCTGATTATAGAGTTATTAGAAAAATAGATAAGAAAGCTGAATCAATCAGCAAGGTTTTCTACAGCATCAATAGTTTGGAAAAAGACTTTACCCGGGTTTAAATGATTTAGAAAATTTGTCTGGTTTAATTTATCAAAAACAGGTCCTTTTACTTCAGCTAAATGAAGTAGAATTTTTTGATTTATTAAGGAGCTGATAAGGTTTTCTAAAGCTTCAAATGCAGTACTATCAATATGGCTGACGGATGAAAATATCAAAATAACATGCTTTAATTTTGAATTGCTAAATGTCTCTTTTTCAATAAAATCAAGGATATAACTTATATTAGCAAAGCTGATATTTTCATCGATTCTTATCAATATCAGATTATTCCATGTTTCTACCTGATGTCGTTGAATATTTCTAAAATGGTGAGTATCTTTTATTTTTCCTACTATTGCAATATGAGGTCGGCTTGTTCTGCGCAAATAACTTAGAATTGTAATAATAACGCCTAGAGCAATACCTTCTTCAATACCTAAGGCAAGTACACCGAGTAAAGTAATTAATTCCGCAATACCATCACTTTTGTCATACTTCCATGTTGTTATAATTTCTCGTAACTTTACTAAAGGTAAAATTGCGATAAGAATGATAGCCGCTAAGGCAGCTTTAGGAATGTAAGTGAATTGTTCAGTAAAAAAGATAACGGCAACACTAAGAATGATGACAGCTATAATCATCGCCATTTGAGTGCGAGCGCCAGCTGAAAAATTGACCATCGTTCTGCTAAAGCCTCCTGCGACTGACATACCACCAGAAAATGCGGTTGCAAGATTTGCTGCACCTAAAGCAATTAGTTCCTGATTTGGATTTATTTTTTGATTTCTTAAATTAGCAGTGGCTTTAGCAATAGCAACGCTTTCTACATAAGCGATGATGGCTATAAATGATGCGCTGGGTAACAAAGCTTTCCACTGGTCTATATTGTTGAGAAAAGCAAAACTAATTTTTGGTAAGCCTGATTGTATTTCTCCTACGATAGTGACGTGCTGGGTATCAGATAATTGATAAAATCTAACCAGAAAAGTAGCTAAAACAACAGTCAATAAAGGTGCGCATTTACTTATGCCGGTAATGATATTTTTTTTAACCTTAAATTGATTAAGAAAAGTTGCTAATGGTGAGCCGAAAGAAAATAATAGAGTAATACTAAGGAGAGATAGTCCTGCTGTATAACTATTGATTTGTTGAAAATAATGGCTATAGCATGCTATATCAAAACTACACTGGTTCTTTGATAAGCCAAGTAAATAGGGTACTTGAGTTAATATAATCAGTATTGCTGCACCACTAGTAAAACCAGTTAAAACAGGGTGGCTAATAAAATTAACGAGTCCTCCCATTCGAAAAACAGCCATTAATAACAATATTAAACCACCTTCAGCCGCCAAAATGATTGCGTTTTCTACAGAACTCCCTAGTACTATAATTTCTGGTGCAGACAGAGCACTGGCAATCATAATCGCAGCAATAGAAACGGGACCTACAGATAAAGTCCGGCTTGTTCCTAAAAAAGCATAAATAAGAGGGGGTAAAATACTGGCATATAAGCCAACTTGAGCAGGTAGTCCTGCAAGCATTGCATAGGCTATACCTTGAGGAACTAATAAAATAGCAGTAATAATACCAGCAAAAACATCACCATTTAGATCTTTTCTAGTGTAATTTTTCAACCAAATAGAAATTGGGAAATATTTGTTAAGCCAATTACCAGTATGCTGTAAAGCCATGAATATTTAATATATTTTCTGAAGAGTTGTCTTGTTAAGTATAGCTTAAAGACAGTTGAAATGTTTTAGAATGGATATACTTTACGCAGTCACGGATACGAATTTCTAGCGGTTGATTTTTTGCCGATAGGCTGCGTTATTGAAACAGTTGCGTTTTACCCACTATGCGCCCGTTTCAATGCCTTGCTACCGACAAAAATCAACTTGATATAAATTCCGCATCCGTGACCGAGTGAAGTATAGATTTAAGGCGGGAAGGATGCAAATTTCGTTTACCTTATATTAATAAAGGGATATTAAAAGCTCCTGTTCAAGAATATTATCTTTAAAGAGGAACTTCATTATATAGGTTTTATGAATCTTCTTTGGTTAATTTTTCCACATAGGACGCTTTATGAGGGATGTCAAAGCGAATACCTTTTATCATGATATGCCAATACAGAAAAGGAAAGCCAATTGTTTTACCAAACCACCAAAAACGGCTATTGGTTCTTGGATCAAGAAATGGGAATGAAGGCGTTACTTTTCCATCATAAGAAAATTCAGCGACCATGACTGTGTTTAAGGATGTGGTTAAGGGACAAGAACCGTAACCATCATACCCCTCTATCACTTCTTTATTTGCTAATAATTTTAAAATATTATCGACAACAACAGGGACTTGTTTTCTAACTGCTGCCGCTGTTTTAGCATTAGGTGTTGATGCTACATCACCTAATCCAAAAATATTACTGAATTTGTTGTGTTGTAAAGAACCTTGATGTACATCAACCCAGCCGCCTTCATTAGCCAAAGGACTCGATTTAATAAAATTAGGCGCACTTTGTGGTGGAGTAACATGGATCATATCAAATTCTTTGGTGACTTTTGATTTTTTGCCATTAGCATCTGTTACTTCAAAGGTGGCTTTTTTTGCCTCTCCATCTATAGCGACTAAATTATGACCAAAGTTTGTTGTAATACCGTATTTGGCAACAACTTTACTTAGTGCTTTAGCAAAGAAGGGGACTCCAAACATACCTGGGCCAGCGTTACAAAATTCAACATTAACTTTGTCCGCAATTCCTTTTTTACGAAAACGGTCAGCCGCTAGATACATGATTTTTTGTGGTGCGCCAGCGCATTTAATAGGCATGGGTGGCTGGGTGAATAAAGTATTGCCTGATTCAGTCTTTTGTATACATTCCCATGTATATTCAACTGTATCTACAGAATAGTTACTACAAACACCATTTTTTCCTAATGTTTCAACTAAACCATCAATTTTATCAAAATCTACTTGTAGACCAGGACAGACGACTAAAAAATCGTAACTAATAACATCACCAGATTTTAACGTGACTTTATTATCATCAGGTTGAAAGCTCTCTGCAAAATCTTTAATCCAAATGACGCTTGGATGGATTAAGTCTGCTTCATTTTTGGTGGCTTTTTTTAGTGTATAAGCGCCACCGCCAATAATAGTAAACCCGGGTTGATAATAATGTTTTTCAGAGGGCTCGATCAGTGCAATATCAATAGTTGAGTTTTTACGACGCATGTTATTTGCCGTAGAAACGCCAGCAGCACCGCCGCCAACAATAAGAATAGAATGGTGTTTTTCAGGCATTGTTCTCTGCTCTTGGTTGTTAAAACTCTATTGTAGTCGGTTAAGCTGCTGATTTAAAGAATTTTATAGTTTATAGTCTTTAAACGTGTTGTTTCCAGGCTTCATATCCACCAGCAATTGACAAAACATTGGTATAACCCATGTTTTGTAAAGTATTCGCTGATAACGCTGAACGTTTACCGCTGCGGCAATAAACGATGATTGCTGCCGATTTATCAGAAAGTTCAGCTATTGTATTGATTTTAAATTCTAATAGCCCCCGGGGTAACAAAATTGTGTTATCTATATGACCTGCATTAAATTCGTCTTCTTCTCTTACATCTAGAATAACAACATCGCTATTGGATATAATATCCTGGGCTTTGGACGGGGAGATTTCAGTAATATTTGGCATCACTTGATTAACTAGTTCTTCCAAGCTTGATGTCTGGCGTTTGGGGTCAGAACCTTCAACGCGTTGCTCAGCGGCTTGACTAGCTTGCTCCTCATCAATACCGCAATAGCGGTTAGCTGGAACAGCCATATCAATTAACTTTGGTTTTGGCAAGTTTAGGTTTGTCATAATATCGACAAATTCTGCTTTTGTTTTTCCTGCTAGTCGAGAATTGCTAGTACGCTCTTGAGCAATATTACTAATCCAGCGACCTTTATAATCATGTCCTGGAGAAACAATGGTATCATCAGGTAGGGTGAATAAGCGTTGAGTAATGCTATCATATTGATCTTCTGCACTACCACCTTGAAAATCGCAACGTCCACAGCCATCCACTAAGAGGGCATCACCAGTAAAAACTCTATCACGCCATAAGAATGAAGTGCTACCAGGTGTATGGCCTGGAGTAGCAATAACTTTAACAGTTTCAGCTTTGCCAAATTTAAATACATCGCCATCTTTAATTTGAATGTCAGCGCTTTCAGCACCACAAAGTGAGCTTACTGCTGTTTTAGCCCCCATTTTTTGTCTTAATAGACCACTTGCGGTGACATGATCAGCATGTACATGAGTTTCAAGAGAATACTTTAAAGTAACATCATTTTCTTTTAATAAATCAAGATAGGTCTCTATTTGTGTATCGACTGGATCAATGAAAACGGCTTCTTTAGCTTCAAGGTCTGCAATGAAATAAGTATAAGTGCAGCTTTCTTTATCAAATAGTTGTTTAAACAGCATGGGTCTAACTCCTGGTCTTATGATAATTGAGGATTGATAGAAATTAAGAGGTTGAATAACTAATACATAATACTACCGTCTTATAATATAATAAAACTCTAATATTTGAAAACTTTTTTATTTATTTTTGCTGTCTATTTCTATTTTAATTAATAATTTTGTAACTACTATCCCTAATTTGCTACTACTGCGTACTTTGAAAAACGCTTCCTGTTTAAGAAATCAATAATCTGAAGTTTTTCAGACTATAGGTGCGCAAGTATGGAAGATTCTCCTCTGAATTTCAAAAGAGGTTTTCATAAGACTGTTTAGTTTTTTGAAAGGTTTCGTAGTAGCTATTGTATTCTCATTGCGTTTAAGAATAACTCG
>CAZHUE010000135.1:0-7608 GCA_964535875.1 uncultured Methylomarinum sp. | reverse complement strand
TATTTCCATATCAAATTGTGATTTCAACTTAGATTATAAATATCATTAAGGTATGCTAAAAAGTGGGTTAACGATAAAGTCGTTAGCCCGACCTACGATTGTTTTTGGATACCTCCACTGTTTCTTCCTTTAAATTTAGTTTGATAGATTGTAAGGTGAGGTATAATATCTGCCAATTTGAATCCAGTTGCTTTTGCTGGAATTTTATAAAGATATGACGAAAAAATTATTTATTCAGACTAACGGCTGTCAGATGAACGAGTACGATTCCGATAAAATGCGGGATGTACTACAAGTTTCTCATTCTATGGAGATGACTGAAATTCCAGAGGAAGCTGATGTTTTACTTCTAAATACTTGCTCTATTAGAGAAAAAGCACAAGAAAAAGTGTTTTCTGCCATTGGGCGCTGGCGTAAGATTAAAAATAAACGTCCTGATGTGATTATTGGTGTTGGTGGTTGTGTGGCTAGTCAGGAAGGAGCGGCCATTCAAAAACGTGCGCCTTATGTTGATATTGTTTTTGGTCCACAAACTTTACATCGCTTACCTGAGTTATTAAATCAAGCCCGTGAGACTAAACAGCGTATTGTTGATATTTCTTTTCCTGAAATAGAAAAATTTGATGCTCTTCCTGAGCCGAGAGCCGAAGGACCCAAAGCTTTTGTTTCAATTATGGAAGGGTGCAGTAAATATTGTACTTTTTGCGTGGTTCCCTATACCCGTGGTGAAGAAATTAGTCGGCCGCTAAAGGATGTGATTGCTGAAATTTCTGCTTTAGCTAAACAGGGTGTAAGAGAAATTAATTTGCTCGGACAGAATGTCAATGCTTACCAAGGCGAAACAGAGGATGGTGAAATTGCTGAGTTTTCAGTGCTTTTACACTATGTAGCGGCTGTAGATGGTATTGATAGAATACGTTTTACTACTTCTCATCCTACTGAATTTAGTGATGATATTATTGATGCATTCGCTGAAATACCTGAGTTAGTCAATCATTTGCATTTGCCTGTTCAAAGTGGGAATAATAATATTTTAGCTAATATGAAGCGGGGGTACACTCGAATTGAATATATTGAAATTATGGAAAAGATGAAAGCAGTGCGACCAGGTATTAGTTTATCTTCTGATTTTATTATTGGTTTTCCTGGTGAAACTGAGGAAGAATTTGAAGATACGTTGGCTTTGATTGAACAAGTTGGTTTTGATTTTTCTTATAGTTTTATCTACAGCGCAAGGCCCGGAACACCAGCGGCAGACATAGAAGATAATATTTCTGAAGAGATAAAAAAACAGAGGCTAAATAAATTAAAAACCCGACTTAACGAAATGACAATGGATATTTCGAAAAGCATGGTAGATACTGTTCAGACTATTTTAGTCGAAGGTGTATCTAAAAAGAACCCTTTGCAAATGACGGGTAGAACTGAAAATAATCGTGTGGTTAATTTTACTGCTCATCCGCGATTGGCAGGGCAGTTTGTTGATGTTATGATTACCGAAGCGTTACCGAATTCCTTAAGAGCTCGAATAGTCGAGTCTTCCGTTGATAAAATATTATAAAAGTAAGAACTACAACATTGGCAGATTCAATTTTTTCCCAAGAAATAACCTTACTACCTGTTGATAACCGCCGTTTGTCCAACTTTTGTGGACAATGTGATGTGCATTTACATCAAATTGAAAGTCGCTTAAAAGTTGAAATAGCAAATCGGGGTAATCAGTTTAAAATTACCGGTTTTTCTAATGCAGTTAAAGCTGCTTGCATTGTTATGAAAAAATTATTTGATGCTACTAAAGATGAGACAATCACGCCTGAACAAGTCCATTTATCTTTGCAAGAGTCTACTGTTGATCAGCTGATAGAAAGAGACTCTACTTCTGTTGAAACGCCTGATACCGTGTTTATTAAAACTAAAGATGGTGTGATAAAAGGGCGGGGTGATAATCAACAAAATTATTTAAAAAAAATATTCTCTCATGATATTAATTTTGGCGTAGGACCTGCAGGTACTGGAAAAACTTATTTAGCCGTTGCTTGTGCTGTTGAAGCATTGCAGACGGAAAAAGTAAGGCGAATTATTTTAGTCCGTCCAGCAGTTGAAGCAGGAGAAAAACTTGGGTTTTTACCCGGTGATATGGCACAAAAAGTAGATCCTTACTTACGGCCTTTATATGATGCTCTGTATGCCATGTTGGGCTTTGAGAAAGTAGAAAAACTGATTGAGCGTAATGTGATTGAAGTTGCTCCGCTGGCGTTTATGAGAGGTCGAACCTTAAATAATTCCTTTATTATTCTTGATGAAGCACAAAATACGACAACTGAACAAATTAAAATGTTTTTGACCCGCGTAGGGTTTGGCTCAATAGCTGTGGTAACTGGGGACGTGACTCAGATCGATTTGCCAACTGCAAAAATGTCTGGTTTAAAGCATGTTCTTGAAGTTTTAAAAGAAGTTAATGGCATTAGTTTTACTTTTTTTAACGCTAAGGATGTGGTTAGGCATCCCCTTGTGCAACGTATAGTGCTGGCTTATGAACAATACGAAAAGAAAAATAGCCAGGAATGAATGTTGTGGATATTCAGATTGTATCTCAGTCCGGTCTACTACCTTCACAAGAACAGTTTCAATATTGGATTGATGCTGTTTTATCTGATAGTGCACAAAACTCAGAACTTGTTATTCGTATCATTGACGAACCGGAAATGATCCAGTTTAATGAACAATATAGAGGTAAAAAGGGTGCAACTAATATTTTAAGTTTCCCTTTTGATGTACCTGATGGAGTATAAAATAATTTATTAGGTGATTTATTGGTTTGTGCTCCGGTTGTAGAAAAAGAAGCATTGATGCAGCATAAAAAAATAGATCATCATTGGGCGCATATGATCGTTCATGGTTTACTCCATTTGCTAGGTTATGATCATATTGAGAAAAAAGAAGCAGAAGAAATGGAAGCTTTAGAAATTAAAATATTAAAAACAATAAAAATAAAAAATCCATATAAGGAGAAATATTAATCATGTCTGATGATAACCCCCCAAGTAGTCAGCCCCAGCAGAAAAGCCTGATTGATCGTATTGGACACTTTTTAACTGGGGAACCGCAAGATCGAGATGAGCTTTTGGAAGTGTTAAAAGAAGCACAAGAAAAACACCTGTTAGATGCTGAATCTTTGGCTATGATTGAACGAGTTTTTCATTTTTCTGAAATGCGGGCAAGAGATATTATGATCCCCAGGATTCAGATGAATAGTGTCCCTAAGGATGCAGAATTAGAAACTATTTTTCCTTTGGTTCTAGAATTAGGTCATTCACGATTTCCAGTAATAGAAGACGACGACAGAAGTAAAGTGGTGGGGGTTTTGCTTGCAAAAGACTTGTTAGCTTATGCAATAGATAGAAAAAAGCTAAAGGTTGCTGATATTATGAGGCCGGTTAGTGTAGTTCCTGAAAGTAAACGGCTTAGTGCTTTGTTAAGAGAATTTCGAACAGACCGTGATCATTTGGCAATCGTTGTTGATGAATATGGCATGGCTGCTGGGTTGGTTACCATAGAAGATGTATTAGAACAAATTGTCGGTGAAATTGAGGATGAACATGATTTGCCCGATGAAGAAGACAATATTAAGAAAAGCAGTGATAAAAGATATACTGTAAAAGCCATAACGATGATTGATGAATTTAATGAATATTTTTCATCAAACCTAGAGGATGATGAGCATGAGACTATTGGAGGTTTTGTTATCCATCAGCTAGGGGGAATGCCTAAAAAAGGGGATAAGCTGGAGTTTGGAAATTTTCGTTTTGAAGTGCTACATGCAGATAATCGACGGGTTTATCTGTTAAAAATCATATTAATCGATTGAAATATCTAGACAACCAAGAAAAGGAAGCTTAAGTTTTTTATATAATGTGTTGGGCCAACGGCTTTATCGTTAACCCAACAAATACATCAAGTGAAAAAAATTGGATTGCCAAAAATACACCAACTAGAGAATAAAAAAACCTCTTAATTCATGCTTTAAATCTCTTCATAAAGAGCTAAATACTGTTTAGCACTATTTTCCCAGGAAAAATCTTTTTCCATTGCTGAAATCTGGATTTTTTTCCATGTTTTTTTATCGTGATATAGCAGCATCGATCTCTTTATCGCTTCTAATAATGCCCCGTAATTTGCTTCTTTAAAAGAAATGCCTGTTGCAGTGTTATTTGATAAGCTTTTGGGTAATGCATCTTCTATAGTATCTGCAAGCCCTCCGGTTTCTCTAACGACAGGAATAGTGCCATAACGCTGGCTATACATTTGATTTAAACCACAAGGTTCAAAGCGTGAAGGCATAAGAAAAATATCAACACCGGCTTCTATCTGATGAGCAAGGGCTTCATCATAACCGATAGTTACAGAAATTTTCTTTGGGTAAAGTCTTGAATAATAAAGTAATTTTTGTTCAATACTCTTGTCACCACTACCAAGTAAAACTAACTGTAATGGCATCTTAACCATTTCATCCAAGCAATCAAGAATAAGGTCAATTCCTTTTTGTTCGACCAATCGACTAATTAGACCAAATAATGGAACTGATTTATTAACCGGAAGTGATGACCTGGCCTGCAATGATGTTTTGTTGATGATCTTTTTATCTAGCGTATCTTTATCGTAGGGTTCACTGATTGATTTATCTTCTGCGGGGTTCCACTGATCTAAATCCATTCCATTGATAATGCCAGATAAAATACTGTATTTGTGGCTTAATAATCCTTCTAATCCATAACCAAATTCAGGTGTCTGTATTTCAAGCGCATAAGTAGGGCTAACAGTAGTAATACGGTTCGAATAAGACAAGCCTCCTTTAATAAAAGAAAGCATATTATGAAATTCAACGCCGTTTGGATTCCACAGTTGCGGTGGTAAATGGAGTGAAGAAAATGTACTTTCAGGGAACATACCTTGATAAGCCAGATTATGGATTGTGAAAACTGAGGAAGGTGTGTTGCTTTCGATAGATAGAAGCGCCGGTATCAAACCTGTTTGCCAATCATTACAATGCACAACATCTGGTTTCCAGGTTAAATGAGCTCTATTCATGGCGATTTCTACCACAACACGACAAAACAATGCAAAACGATCAGCTATATTCTCCCAAGGATTTCCAGATTCATCAAGATAAGGGTTGCCAGCTGTATTAAATAATGCAGGACAATCAACTAACCACACTTTGACGTTACTATTGGGTAATGCAGTTTCCAGGATATTAGCATCATGACTGTCAACTCTAACCGTGCTGATAAAATGAACGTCTTCTGTTTTGTTTAAAGACTGATAATTAGGTAAAACGATTCTTATATCTTGCGATAGATCGGCTAAAGCGCGTGGTAGGCTCCCAGCGACGTCTGCTAAGCCACCTGTTTTAATTAATGGATGGGCTTCACTGCATGCAAAAAGTATTTTCTTCATAGTTTTAATATGATGCCAGCTAAAGGAGGAAGCGTAAGGTTAACCGAGTGAGATAGGTTCATCCAGGGTGTTGATTCTGAATAAACGGTGGCGTTACCTTTATTACTTCCATTGTAAAAACTGGAGTCAGAGTTAAAGATTTCTATGTAATTTCCTTCTGAAGGAACGCCTATGCGGTAATTTTCTCGTACTACTGGTGTGAAGTTCAAAATGACAATGAGTTCATCGTTATCAGTTTTACGGCGAAAACTGATTATGGAGTGATTAATATCATGGCAATCAATCCAGTCAAATCCTTGATGATCAAAATCATGTTGAAACAGTGCAGGATGATTTACATAAATATGATTTAAATCTTTAACCAGGGTTTGAAGTCCCTTATGGTGAGGATAATCAAGAACATGCCAATCTAAAGACTGATTAAAATTCCACTCATTTCCTTGTCCAAATTCACAACCCATAAAGAGTAGTTTTTTACCAGGATATGTGAACATAAAGGTGTAAAGTAGGCGTAAATTGGCAAAACGTTGCCATTCATCTCCAGGCATTTTATTAATCATAGAACCTTTGCCATGAACGACTTCATCATGAGAAAAAGGCAGTACAAAGTTTTCTGAAAATGCGTAGAGCATACCAAAAGTCAGGTTGTCATGATGATGCATTCTATGAACAGGGTCTTGTTGCATATAGGAAAGCATATCGTGCATCCAGCCCATATTCCATTTCATTGAGAAGCCAAGTCCTACAGTCCATGTGGGACGTGTTACTTGAGGCCAAGACGTCGATTCTTCTGCAATAACAACAGTACCCGGGTGTTGTTCGTGGGTGATAGAGTTCATGTGCCTCATAAAGTCTATGGCCTCAAGGTTTTCATTGCCTCCATACATATTTGCTACCCAGTCACCTTCTTCGCGGGAATAATCCAGGTAAAGCATAGAGGCAACAGCGTCGACTCTTAGTCCATCAAGGTGGTATTCTTCCAACCAGAAATTTGCACTGGCTAAAAGAAAGTTTTTAACTTCATTACGACTGTAATTATAAATTAATGTGCCCCAGTCTCTGTGTTCGCCTTTACGAGGGTCTTCATGCTCGTAAAGAGCGGTGCCGTCAAATTGGGCAAGCGCAAAGTTGTCTTTTGGAAAATGTGCGGGTACCCAGTCGAGAATAATACCAATATTGTTTTGGTGGCAGAGATCAACAAAATAACGAAATTCATCGGGCGTACCATGGCGACTCGTCGGTGCAAAATACCCTGTGGCTTGATAGCCCCAAGACATATCTAATGGATGTTCTGTAATGGGTAACAGTTCGATATGAGTAAATCCCATATATTTAACATAATCGACTAGATCAGTAGCAAGTTCTTTATAATTTAGGAAGTGACCTTGGTCATCTCGTTTCCATGAACCAAGGTGAACTTCAAAAATTGACATGGCCTCATGTATCCAGTCATGCTCCTTTCGTTGATCCATCCATTTTTTATCTGACCATTTGTAATGATTTTCATCAGAAACGATAGAAGCAGTTTGTGGGCGGAATTCAAATTGTTGGCCATACGGGTCAGTTTTGATCAAAATTTCATTGGTTTTGTCATTTAGAATTTCAAATTTATAGGCGCAGCCAACGGTTAGACCTGGTATAAATATTTCCCAAATGCCGCTAGCACTTAAATTTCGCATGGGGTTACAGCGGCCATCCCAGCGGTTAAAATCATGAACAATACTAACCCTTTGAGCATTAGGTGCCCAGACAGCAAAATAAACGCCATCAATCCCATCAATTGTATGCAGATGAGCACCTAATTTTTTATAGATATGCCAATGGTTTCCGGCGGAAAAGAGTTGTTGGTCAAACTCTGGAAGTACAGGGCCAAAGGTGTAAGGGTCATAAGTTAAATGTTTATTTTGGTCTTTATCAGTCCAGGCTAATTGGTAGTGTTCGTCCAGAGTGTCATCTGTTGTCTGGTAGTAAAAAAAATCAGAATTAGGTATTCTTGATAGTTCAGAGCCTTTGGCTCCAAAACTGACTGTTTCGGCATAAGGAGTATAGACCGTTATTGTTGTAACATCACCAACAATATGCCGACCTAAGACTGAAACTTGTGATGATGTATTAATGCAAAATTATGCACCATTTATTATTACAGGTGCA
>CAZHUE010000134.1:2725-7611 GCA_964535875.1 uncultured Methylomarinum sp. | reverse complement strand
AACATAATTGATGGGTTATTTATTTCGAGTTACCTAAAGAGTTATGAGCCAAAATAATAGTAAATCAAGTGTAACTAGTATTTCTTTACTAAGCGATGGAAAAAGCACTCGGCTAATGGAATTGCGGGCTAAAGCCATGGGTGAAGAAACAGTACCAACTGAAACTCAGATTATTAACGAATCGATAAAGATAAACAAATTAAATAAAATTGTAATGGCTGATTTATTGTATGCTAGAGAGAGTATTGATAAGAAAATAGCGAGTATTTTGAGTAAATATCTTGTCAATAAACAGGCTAAATTATTTAAGATTCGTTTTGGTCTGAGCGTTGAGCAAATGAAAGGGCTTTCAATTAAAGAAATTAATTCCATTTTGGGGATCGTACAAAAAAAAGGTCTAATTTCTGATCTGGATTATTTCGGGAATAAAAAATAAGCTCGATGCTTTAAAATGTAAGGTTCTATACCTCTAGCAAGAGGCATAATATAGTAATATTGGACACTAAATTACTTAAGCGCAAAAAATTTGAATTTTTTTCAAAATATTTCGAGTATTTAGACCACAATATTCAAGTAATTCTTCACGAGTTCCTTGTTCAATAAATTCATCAGGTAGGCCAATATTAAGCACAGGCATTAATATCTGTTGAGCTTGTATATAGTTATTGACTAAACTTCCTGCTCCGCCAGCGATGACATTTTCTTCAATAGTCACTAGAACATCATGGCTTTTAGCCATTTGTAAAATAATCTCTTGATCGAGTGGTTTAACAAAGCGCATATTAATGACGGTGGCTCCAAGTTTCTTACCTGCTTCTATTGCCGGAGTAACCATACTACCCCAGGCCAAAATAGCAATTCGCCCACCTTTATGGCATATTTCTGCTTTTCCAATTTCCAACTCAGATAAATCATCAGAAACTACTTTTCCTGGTCCTTTGCCACGAGGGTATCGGACAGTAGCTGGGCCTTTGTAATTATAGCCAGTGGTTAACATTTGTCTGCATTCATGTTCATCCGCTGGAGCCATGATTAGCATATTCGGTATACAGCATAAATAACTAAAATCGAAACTTCCAGCATGAGTCGGGCCATCAGGACCAACTAAACCTGCTCTGTCCAAAGCAAATAATACATCCAGATTCTGAATGGCTACGTCATGGATTAATTGGTCATAAGCACGTTGTAAAAAAGTTGAATAGATAGCAACGACGGGTTTTCCACCTTGACAAGCCTGTCCAGCAGCAAGAGTTACAGCATGTTGCTCAGCAATTGCAACATCAAAATAACGATTTGGAAAGCGTTCAGAAAATTCAACAAGTCCAGATCCTTCACGCATTGCAGGAGTAATGCCGAGTAAGCGATCATCTTTTTCAGCCATATCACACAACCAACTTCCAAAAACTTGGGTATAGGTTGGGTGAGGAGAAGGTGCTGACTTAGGTAAAGAATCTTGAGTTGGATCAAAAGCGGGTACACCATGATAAGCCAAAGGATCTTTTTCGGCAGGTTCGTAGCCTTTTCCTTTTTTGGTGACTATATGTAGAAAAACAGGGCCGGCAAGGTCTTTAATGTTATCTAGAGTGTCAATTAGCATATCAATATCATGGCCATCAATCGGGCCGATATAATTAAACCCCAACTCTTCAAATAAGGTGCCAGGAACAATCATTCCCTTAACATGCTCTTCTGTTTTACGCGCTAAATCCCAGACGCTTGGCATTTTGCTTAAAACTTTTTTGCTTTCCTCTCTGACAGTGGCATAAAACTTACTTGAAATAACTCGAGTAAAGTAATTATTCATTGCACCTACAGGAGGTGAAATAGACATATCATTATCGTTTAGGATAACCAGTAGGTTTGCATCAACAACGCCTGCATGATTCATTGCTTCAAAAGCCATTCCACCGGTAATGCTGCCATCACCAATAATTGCTACCATCCGTTTTTTTTCGCCACGTAATTTGGATGCTATGGCCATTCCCAATGCTGCACTAATTGATGTGCTTGAATGACCAACGCCAAAGGCATCATATTCACTTTCTGCTCTATTTGGAAAAGCGCAAATACCATCTTTGGTACGGATAGTAGGCATTTTTTCCTTACGGCCTGTCAGAATTTTGTGTGGGTAAGCCTGATGGCCTACATCCCAGACTAATTGGTCTTTAGGTGTGTTGAAAATATAATGTAAAGCTACAGTAAGCTCAACAGTTCCAAGACCTGCTGAAAAATGTCCTCCAGACAGGCTTACCGTGTGTGTTAAATATTCGCGTAATTCTTTAGCCAGGTCATTAAGTTGTTTCTTATCCAGCATACGGACATCAGACGGTAGATTGATATGTCTTAATAGAGGATAATTGTTTGATAAGATCATAATGTATGAATTATTTATTTTTATTTTTGATAGCGTGACTAGCCAGGTTTTTACCTAGATCCCAGATTGATCCAGGAATTTGATGCGTTTCTGCAATTGTTTTATCAAAAGAATCAACAATCCAGTCTCTATCTTTTTGAGTTAGATTTAATGGCGGTAAAAGTTTGACTACATTCATTCCATGGCCTGCGACTTGTGTTAATACACGATGTTCCTTAAATAGAGGAATAGTCACCATTTGACAAAAAAGGCCTTTATTGGCGGCCTCAAGCATAGCCCATGCCGCCTTTAATGAAAAGCTTTTGGGTGATTGAAATTCGACTGCAATCATTAAGCCTTTGCCTCGTGCTTCCTTAAGAAACTCATATTGACTGGCCATTTTATTAATAGAACTAATAATGTTTTCGCCAATTTTAGCACTATTTTCAACCAGTTTTTCATCTTCCAGTACTTGTAAAGTTGCTAAACCGGCTGCCATAGCCATATTATTTTTGGAAAAAGTTGATCCATGGACTACGGCTCTGTCCATACGATTAAACACTGTATCCATAATTTTCTGAGTCATTGCAACTGCACCTACAGGAATAAAACCACCTGATAAGGCTTTAGCCATCAGAATCATATCGGGTTGAACATTCCAGTGATCTATAGCCCAGAACTTTCCAGTACGACCTAGCCCAGTCTGGATTTCATCAGCTACAAATAATGTTCCGTATTTTTTGCATAGGCGTTCAACTTCAGGAAGATAGTTATCATCAGGAATATTAACACCTTTGCCTTGCACAGGCTCAACAATAAATGCAGCAACATTTTTACTGCTTAAGGCTTTTTCTAGTGCATCTAAATTATTGAAAGGAATGGCGTTACAATTAGGTAAAAGCGGGCCAAAGCCTTCTTTAAATATTTCTTCTCCGTTCAAGGATAAGGCACCTAATGTTAGGCCATGAAAACTATGTTCACAGTGAACAATACGTTCGCGTTTAGTTGTATATCTAGCAAATTTTATAGCAGCTTCGACTGCTTCAGTACCTGAGTTACTGAAAAATATTTTGCTTAAATTATCGGGTGTAGTGGCTAAAATTTTTTCAGCTAATAAACCACTTAATAGCGATACATCCATTTGCACTAAGTTTGGTAACTCCAGAGTCAACGTTTCTTGTAAGGCACTAATAATCGTTGGGTGGTTACGGCCAACAGCAAAAACACCAAAGCCGCTGAGTAAATCAAGGTATTCATTGTTCTCTTCGTCGTATAAATATTGACCCACCGCTTTTTTATAATTTCTGTCGTAGCCAATCGTTCTTAACACTCTAACCATTTGGTTATTAAGATGCTTTTCGTGTAAATCGAATTTGCTATCAAAATGTTGAGAAATTAGTTCGGCAATGCTGAAAGACATGAAATACCTCTAATAAATTCTTTTAATTTTTATTACCGTAAAAAGCAGGGAGGACAATAAGTGTACAAAATAAGGTAAAGAAAATCCCTACTGCTAATAATAAGCCCAGACTGGCAGTCCCGACATGTGGTGTAAAAGCTAAACTTGAAAAGCTACATAGTGTTGTTAGTGCGCTAAAAAAAACACCCCGTGCTGTGCTACTTTTCAGAATTTCATCATTATTGATGAGGCCTGATCTTAAGCGATGCATAATATGAATGCTGCTGTCTACACCCATGCCCATCAGTAGGGGTAGTGCGATTATATTAGCAAAATTGAATGAGTTGTTGAGCAGCACATTAGTGGCTACTGTTAATAATGCAGAGAATAGAAGAGGGCCAACGACTAAAAGAGTGTGTCTGAGATTTTTTAAAATAATAAGCAACAATAAGGAAATGGCAATAATTGCACCTGCAAAAGCCTGTATAAATGCCTTAACAACAGCAGTGCCCGATGCCTGGTCTGCTACTGGAAGTCCAGAGGTCGCAGGCGCTGCTGTTAGGACTTCCGAAACAAACTGTTTCAGATTTTCTACCTGGTTTTGATCATGTTCTGGTGTTATCAGGATTTTATAAAGCCCGTTTTCGCTAACCCAGTGCTGCCTTAAATAGTTTGGAATATCATTAATTTGATAAGCTGTTGCTGTTAAGCTACTTTTTAGTCGATCCATTGTAATAGGGAGTAAGCTTAATATGCTTTCTTCCAAGGAATAATAAGGTTGTCGGCCAGTATCAATAGAGGAATAGATAAAATGTGAAATGTTATTTTGTAGCTTTTTAAGCGTCTCTTTTGGAGCATGAGTTGATTCTTGCTTTAGTACCTCTGAGATTACTGCATAAAAAGAAGTTAGTGCTTTTTTAGGGTTTCCTTTTTTAAGTTCATTATCAAAGTTATCCAGTTGATCGCCTAAAATAAGATCAAGATCCTCAATGATTTCTAATTTTTCTTCTTGGTTTTCTGCAACTAGACTTTTAAGAAAAATAGTATTGTGAACCGATGGCAGTTGTTCTAGCTGACGAGCCAGTTTTGTAGCACTTTCTAGATTTGACGCCATAGTGGTGAGTGCAAAAGGCG
>CAZHUE010000134.1:0-2715 GCA_964535875.1 uncultured Methylomarinum sp. | reverse complement strand
ATTTTGGGAAGTCAGTAGTTCTTTTATGGTTGAAACGGATTCACTATTAGGGTCTCTTAAATTGATAGGGTTAGAATCGAAAACTATTTTTGATAATAAAAAAACAGAAAGTAAAGCAACAATAATAGAAAAAATACGAATAGAGGTTGAGTGTCTAAAAGGAAATGTTGAAAAACGACCTAAACTAATGGTTGATTCGATGGGTTGTGCATTGTTAACCGATAGAACAGCTAAAATAGCAGGTAACAAAGTGAGTGAAATAGCCATTCCAATAAACATGCCGCCAGCAGAAATAACACCTAATTCCGAAACACCCGAATAATCAGTGGGAATAAAGGCTAAAAAGCCTATTGAGGTAGTGAGGGCGCATAGAAAAATTGAGAAGCCAACTGATTGTATGCTATTAATAATTGATTCATTATTCTTCATCCCTTGGGCACGACATTCTCTATAATGTAAGCAGATATGAATAGCATAATCGACACCTAAGCCTATATATAACACAGCAAAGGCAATAGAAATTAAATTAAGATGACCCACGGAAAGTGTAGCAAAACCAGCAGTTAAGATAAGACCTAAAATTAATACGATAAAAGTTGCTAATAATAGTTTAAATGAACGGAGCCCTATCCATAAAGATGCACAAACTAAAATTAATGAAATTATTCCGGCAATAACAGCACCATCAGACACACTTTCCAATTCTTCATGTTCTAAAGCTGGTTCCCCCGTGATACGGATTTTTACACCTGGGTTTTCCTGCATAATTTGATTAATAGTGCTTCTTGCAGTCTTTAACGCATGTTCTGCAGGTAGGATTTCATCATAATTTAGCTTGGGTCTGGCTATAACCAGCGTACGATTTATTTCTGTATTGGGTTTCTTTTGTGTTAATAGGTTTTGCCAAGAGATGTGATAAGGCTGTTTGTTAAGCTGATGGCTGATTGCATCATTAATAGCAAGTAATAATGGATTAAGATCCATTGGTAAACTTTGATCTTTGCTTTGTAATGCCTGGGAAATAATATCTAGCAAGCCTTCCAAATTATAGTTTTGCGAAAGGTGGCCAATAAAAGGCTGTGCTTCAGTCAATTTTGATCCTAGTTCTTCCAATTCATTTACTTCTAAAAAAAGTAAAGCTTGTTGCCTGAAAAAATCATTTTCTGTTGGCACGTAAACAGATGTAAAAGCATCAGTTTTCTGATTTAATAATTGAGCAAGCTGTTTTGCTGTCTTTGCTGTTTCCTCTGGTGTAAGTGCATCAACAACTAATATGATGACACCGGCATCCTGAGGAAATTCAGCTTCTATATGCAGGCGATTTTTTTGAAAAGGCAAGTCGGGGGAAATAAGCTCAGATGGATTTGTATTTATACCCAAGTTTTGAGCCGTATATTGAATGCTTGCCGCACTTAACAAAACAGTTAATATGATCAAAGCCCAAGGAAAGCGGAGTACTTGTGTGCCCCACCAGCATAAGAACTTGTCAATTATTGAAGAATGTGAGTTCATTTGATGGCTGTCTTTTGCTCAAAACCAACTATTATATCAAGTTGTTTTGAGACTAAAATTAGTTTTTTTTTAGCGGCTTTAAAATGTAACCCAAGTTTTATTAAGCCAGGTAACTCTGTTGGGTGGGTTACTAAAAACCAGAGTAGTTTACTTAAAATAACATCACCTTGTTCATTTAATGCAAAGCTAACAGCTTTTGGCAGGCTCATGGTCATCGGGTCTGCAATGGATCGTATTACAAGAGCGGGGATATTATGTTTTATGGCTGTTTTAGCTATGGCAATACTTTCCATATCTAAAGCTATAGCTCCAGTCTTGGAATGGATTGTTTGTTTTTCTATGCTCTCAGCAACAATGACTTGGCTTTCGATTAGTGAACCAGTCAATGGATTAAGTGCTGATAGATGATTAAGAGTATGGGTTAGCCATGGGGACTCTAATGAGATTTTTTCTTGTTTTTCTGTATTTAAATTTTTCGGCAAAACAAGATCCCCTGGTTTTAATTCAGCTTTAAGCGCAGCTGCACACCCCCAACTAATGAGTCTTTTTACTCCCTTTTTAATTAACATCCGACTCGCATTTTTTGCGTTCTCAGAGCCTGCTCCAGAGCAAGTAAGTAATGTTTTATCGTTGATAAAAATGCAATCACCTTTGATAATTTTTTTATTGGTCAGGCTGCTAATTTCATCCGGTAAAGCAACAATAATTCCTGTAATCACCTAGTTATTTTTTAAGCTCATTACGATAACGTGCCAAAGCCTTTTATAACCGTCTACCTCAATTTTTGATAACGTGCCAAAGCCCAAAGAGGAAAAAATTTATCGTAACCATGATATTTCAGGTAAAACACTTTAGGAAACCCTGGAGCAGTAAAGCATTCGTCATTCCATACACCATCAGCTTGTTGTTCGCGCAAAATAAAATCAATTCCTGCTTTGACTTCGGGGCTATTTACTTCTCCTGCAGCAATCAGTCCTAATACCGCCCATGCTGTTTGAAAGGATGTACTAAAGTGATATTTTCCAGCATATTTTTCTATATCATAATAGCTTTTGTTATCTTCACCCCAGCCGCCATCTTCACGTTGTACACTTTTTAAGTAGCTTGCTGCTTTTGTAAACAAAGGATCCGTTTTAGCTATGTCAGTTTGTTCAAGGCCTATTAATACCGACCAAGTGCCATAAATATAATTTGTACCCCAGC
>CAZHUE010000133.1:0-7623 GCA_964535875.1 uncultured Methylomarinum sp. | reverse complement strand
ACTTTTTTTGACTTGGGCCATTAAATTAACCCTATCACATCTAAAAGCACTAAAAACACAGCACCCGGTGCAATATAACGAATAAGAAAACCCCACAATTTAAACAGATGGTCTGGAAGCTCTAATTCAGCACTCACATGTTTCTTATGCATTATCCATCCAGAAAATATTGCGATACAAAGACCACCAATAGGCAGCATTAAGTTTGCTGTTAAATAATCCAGTAAATCAAAAATAGTTTTATCAAATATTTTAAAGTCAGACCAGATATTGAATGATAATGCAACACTCACACCTAAAGCCCATGTGGCACCTCCACTAATAATACTGGCTTTAGTACGGGAGAAATCTTTATTTTCAACTAGCCATGCAACAAGGGGCTCAATCAATGAAATAGCAGAGGTTAATGCAGCAAAAACCAATAAAACAAAAAACAAGATACCAAACAGCCAGCCTCCTGTCATATTTCCAAATGCAATAGGCAATGATTGAAAAATAAGCCCTGGGCCTGCACCTGGCTCTAATCCATTAGCAAAGACAAGAGGAAATATAGCAATGCCTGCTAACATAGCCACTACAGTATCTGCCCCTGCAATATATAAGCTGGTTTTACCAATAGAGACATCTTTGGGTAAATATGAACCATAAACCATAATAGCTCCCATACCTAATCCCAAGGTAAAAAAGGCATGCCCCATGGCAGTTAAAACCGCATCACTATCAATTTCGCTAAAATTCGGACTAAACAGAAACCTTAAACCTTTAAAATATGCTTCTCCTGTTGTCATGGCATAGCCCACTAATAGAATTAACAACGCAAATAACACTGGCATAAAAAACTGCACCGCTTTTTCTAATCCACCTTTAACACCACGCGAAACAACACTCATAGTGGCAACCATAAATAATGTATGCCAAAAAACCAACTGAACTGGACTGGCAAGTAAATTATCAAAAGTTGCTTTTACTACCGTAGCATCTGATGAAAATCCGCCAAAAAAAGCTTTAAAGACATAAGCACTAGCCCAGCCAGCAATAACGCTGTAATAAGATAAAATCAAAATACCCGCTATAACGCCCATCCAACCAAGATAATGCCAATTTTTGTTGGCATTCGCTTCTGTTGATAATGTTTCTAAGGTATTAATAGGACTTTGTCGCCCTCTCCTTCCCATCATACTTTCAGCAATCATAATGGGAATTCCTATAGCAACAATACAAGCCAAATAAACGATAACGAAGGCTCCTCCTCCATTTTCGCCTGTAATATAAGGAAACTTCCAGATATTACCTAATCCGACTGCTGATCCAGTTGCCGCCAGAATATAAGAAAATCGAGATGACCATTCACCATGTATTGATTTTTTGTTTGCCATTGTTATGCCTAATACCCCAAAATAGTTACGTTATATTCCCGCAGGTTTTGTTACAGATGTCTTTCGGTTAAGTCAATACCACAACGCTAAATTTAGTTACGTCGTTTATTTATGCTAATTTAAACACATGGCTATCAACAAAAGCCGACTCGCTATAAAATCCACATCCATCCCTTTGCTAAATAGAGTAAAATACCAGAATAATTCTATTTCGTCAGTTTAAAAATAATTTTCATCGTTATGGCTGGTAAAAAATCCAAAAAAAAGAACAAGCAAACAGATAATACAATTGCCGTAAACAGGCAAGCAAGTCATGAGTTTTTTATTGAAGAGCAATTCGAAGCAGGCTTAGTATTAGAAGGATGGGAAGTCAAGAGTTTAAGAGAGGGCAGAATCCAGCTAAAAGAAAGTCATATCAGTATTCATAAAGGTGAAGCGTGGCTTTTATCTGCCCATATATCTCCATTACTATCCGCATCGACTCACATAGTACCTGATACTATTCGAAAAAAAAAATTACTGCTCCATAGCTATGAATTAAGTAAATTAATTGGTGGTGTTGAGCGCAAGGGATATACCATTGTTCCCCTATCAATGTATTGGATACGAGGCCGAGCAAAACTTAAAATAGGTTTAGCTAAAGGTAAAAAATTACATGACAAACGCTCAGCGTCAAAAGACAGAGATTGGCAACGCGACAAAGAACGTCTTATGAAACATGCGTAATTCTCAAGACCTAAGCGACTACTCCTTCTTCTTAATATAAAAAACCTGTGTCCCTTGGTCTTTTAGAAACTCTATCATCGTATGCTCAGTTTGTTCAATATAAACGCCGATATCCAAATGAGCAGCAGGGTCTGTTGCAATAATTTTAATTATTGCTCCACCCTGTATCTCCATCAATCCTTTTTTTAAGCGCAAAAGAGGTAAAGGGCAATTTAAGCCACTGGCATCAACTTCTAAATCAACTTCAATCATAAATTTTGTTTACTTAATTATCTCAAAGATTAACTTATAATATCACCCTTAAAAAGATTTCGAGAATCAAAAATAACGATGGATTATTTCCCACTTTTTTTAAAATTAGATGAACAAAATTGCCTTGTTGTTGGTGCTGGAACGATTGCAACCCGTAAAATCGAGCTATTATTAAGAGCAGGTGCTGTCATTACAGTGATTGCCAAAGAAATTAGTCCTACTATTTCCAGTATGCAAGATAACAACAGGCTAATCATAAAAGAAAAAATATTTGAAGCATCTGATGTAAAAGGTTTTCGCTTAATCGTTTCTGCCACTAATGACTCAAGCACTAACCGACTAGTTTCTCAATCTGCAACAGAAGAAAACATTCCCGTTAATGTTGTAGACGACCCAAAACTTTGCAGTTTTATCTTTCCCGCAATTATTGACCGTTCTCCTCTAATTGCTGCCGTCTCATCTGGCGGTGTATCACCTGTTTTAGCTCGACTATTACGGGCTAAAATTGAAAGTATCATTGCCCCGGCCTATGGCCAGCTAGCTCAATTAGCTGAAAAATTTAGAAACTCTGTAAAAGAGCAAATAAAAGATCCTTCTCAGCGGAGAGTTTTTTGGGAATTGGCATTACAAGGAAAAATTTCTGAACTGGTTTTTGCTGGCAGACAACAAGAAGCAGAAAATCAATTTAAAAAACTATTAGCTAATACTGAAGATAGTCATGTAGGAGAAGTTTACCTAGTTGGTGCAGGGCCTGGTGACCCTGACTTACTCACCTTTAGAGCCTTGCGACTCATGCAACAAGCAGATGTAGTCCTTTATGACCGTCTTGTTTCTCCTGAAATACTAGATTTAACACGGCGAGATTCAGAAAAAATATACGTGGGAAAACAAAAACAGAACCATAGCCTGCCACAAAACTCAATTAATGAATTACTCGCTTCTCTTGCCAAAAAAGGAAAACGGGTAGTCCGCCTTAAAGGGGGAGATCCTTTTATCTTTGGACGAGGCGGTGAAGAAATTGAAACATTACTAGATCAAAATATCAGTTTTCAAGTGGTGCCTGGCATCACTGCCGCCTCTGGGTGTGCAACTTACGCAGGTATACCTTTAACTCATAGAGATCATGCCCAATCCTGTATTTTTGTAACTGGACATCTTAAAGATGGCACTATTAACTTAAATTGGCAGCAATTAACAGCCGCAAATCAAACTGTTGTTTTTTATATGGGACTTTCTAGCCTAGCTAAAATTTGCCAATCCCTCATTGACAACGGCTGTTCAAATAATCACCCAATTGCAATTATTCAGCAAGGAACAACGCCTAATCAACTTGTAGTTACTGGAACCCTAAAGACTTTACCTCAACTCGCTTCCTCTAAGAATATAAAAGCACCTACATTGATTATTGTTGGTACGGTAGTTACTTTACATGATAAATTAAACTGGTTTAAAGTAAATCAACCTTCATAAACTATGTTTGTATCATATGCTTAGACTAACAAAATCAATGTTTATCATTCTTACAACCATTCTGGTTGCATGTGACCAAACACCTAAACCAATGAAAACCACTTCATTAGCCAAAAATGGTGTGTTTTCTGCCACCTTATCAGCCAACTATGCCTTATTAGGAACTATGGAGGGTTATGGTGAATTATGGAAAACCAAAGGTAAACCATCACTCATTCATAAATGGAAACATACGGATCAAGAAAGTGGGATTATCGCTAGTGATATCTCCCCTAACGAAGAACTCGCTATTACAGCAGAAAAAAACTCTATAGCTTGGTGGCGAATAAGGGATGGAACATTATTATCGATCTGGGGCTTAGCCAATATTCAGAGTATTAAAATATCACCCGATGGTCAATTTGCATTAATAGGGTTATCTGAAAAGGCCATTTATTTGTCCTTACAATCAGGTAGGACAAAATTTGCTTTTACCCATGATGACAGGGTCTCTGTTACTGATATATCTTATAACGGAAAATATGCATTAACAGGATCTGACGATCAAACTGCAAAACTTTGGGATTTATCAACTGGTAAAATAAAATATACATGGAAACATCAAAATAACCTGTCAACTGTAGCCATAAGCCATGATAATAAATATGTTTTTACAAATGGAGCATTAAGCCAAAGTCAATTGTGGAAAATTTCAAATGGGAAACTTCATAAAAAACTTGGCCCTAAACTGATCACTTATTCCGCTGCTAAATTTTCAAGAAACGACAAGTTTTTGCTCCTTGGGCACACTAGCGAACGCATTGAACTTTGGAAAGTTAGATCAGGCAAACAAAAACAATATTGGCGACCAAAAAAAGAAGAAAGCTGGCGACCAACAGCGGCAACAATTTTATCCTTCGGCTTTTCTGACAACAACAAGAAATTTTCAAGTATTGCTACTAATGGCTTTTTACAAAAATGGCGAATTAAACCATAATTCAGTAAAATTCAGTCCTAACAGTAATAATTATGAACCGTGTATCTAACAACTAAATTTTATAAATTAGATTGAATTATACTTTAAAATATAATATCCTTTTAAGGGTTTATGATTTGTTTGAACTAACTTTTACTACTCTTTAGTTAGTAAGTTAGTAATTTTAATCGCGATGAGAGAGGAAGTATGAAAAAAATATTAGGTACATTAGCAGGAATTGCTTTAATTGGTTTAAGTGGACAAGCATTAGCTGACGAAGAAATAAAAGTAGGGCAAAAAATCTATGATCGTGCTTTTGGCCGTGGCTGTGGAGCATGTCATGATATTGGTTCAAATCCACAACTAGCAGCTTTAATTAAAGCAGGTGAACTTGATAAAGCAAGTTTCTCAGATACATTAAAAAATGGTAAAAATGGCATGCCAAAAGCAATGGCGGCTATTATGGCTGTTGGTCCAGTCAAAAAAGCAGGCTACTCTGAAGACCAGGCAATAGATGCTGTTTACAAATTCCTAAGTAAATGACGTTTCTTAAGTAAATTTTACAAAAAAGCCGCTTTTGTGTGTAATTAAAAACAACACAAAGCGGCTTTGATTATGTTTAATATATATCCTAATCCTTCTTTACTACTAGCCCAGCTCTATACTCCAGTGATGATGAAGCAGAATGACCTAATCGAAAGTGCCTTCTAACCCAAAAGCCACATATCGCTGCAATCATTAGTCCACATGATGTTAACGTAAGATAAATCAAACTTTTTAACTGTGAAACTTCTTTCAATATATCTGCATTTCCCTGGTTTTTCAGATCTCTTTTTTCATTAGAACGAATTGGTACAGAATAAGTCTGTAAAACCTTGACATCAGATCTTAAGTCTTCCACAACATCCAAAGAAGCAATAACACTACCCTTACGAATACTTTCTTCTAACATTTTCAACTTACTTTCAATAGAGCCACTTATCAAACCAACAAATTGACTCTTCAAAGCATTAATTTCTGCTGATAACGCTGGATTTTCAATAGTATATACAGCCGCTGTTTTCATTTTTTTGTTAGACTGAAAATCATCCAACATATTATCTGTGGGTATTAATAAAAAACCCAAGATGAAAACAAACACCATTAATGAGGATGCCAACAATAATAAAAACCTATTTGCCTTAACCAAACTTTGGTGTTGTGGATTATTTTGCAGAATTACTATGTCACGCTGCTCTTTGGCATTAACTAATTCTGATTTTAACTCACGCATATTACACTCATTATTATTGTTATTCCCCCAACACTGAGAATTGTAATAAACACATTATTCTCATTATACAAGTTTAAAAAAACTATGCCCTAATAATTTGAGCCTATGCTAAGTTCTACTTTCTTTTTATACTTTGGAGACCCCCTCAGTAAAACTCAATGATTTCTATGTTTTAACTAGTTGTCTCTCACACTTGGCTTGTCATTAGATACACTATTTTTTACCTGTTTGCTTTTTTTGCCGCAATTCTCATCCTTAATGCATTTAATTTAATAAATCCTTCTGCATCTTTTTGATTATAAGCTCCCTCATCATCTTCAAACGTTGCAATATTCTCATCAAATAAACTATCGGTTTCTGAAACCCTACCAACAACAGAAACGCTTCCTTTATATAGCTTTACTCTTACTTTTCCATTTACCGAGATCTGAGAATCATCAATCATCCCTTGTAACATTTTACGTTCTGGACTCCACCAATAACCGTTATAAATCAAAGTAGCGTAACGGGGCATTAGTTCATCTTTTAAATGTGCAACCTCTCTATCAAGCGTTAAAGACTCAATTGCTCGATGAGCTTTTAGCATAATGGTACCGGCAGGTGTTTCATAACATCCCCTAGACTTCATGCCCACATATCGATTCTCGACTATATCATCTCGCCCAATTCCGTTAGCTCCACCCAAGTGATTCAATTTTTCCATTACCTCAGCGGGGCTATGGGGTATACCATCAACAGCGATAATATCCCCTTTAATATAGCTTAATTCAATATATGTAGGTTGATCAGGCGCATTTTCTGGCGAAACGCTCCAGAGCCACATATCTTCTTCAGGCTCAGTCCAAGGATCTTCAAGAATACCGCCTTCATATGAAATATGTAAGGAATTTGCATCCATTGAATAGGGTGATGCCTTACCTTTTTTCATTTCAATTGCAATTCCGTGTTTCTCAGCATAAGCTAATAAAGATTGTCGTGAGTTTAGATCCCACTCCCGCCAAGGAGCAATGATATGAATATCAGGTCGTAAAGCATAAGCTCCTAACTCAAACCGCACTTGATCATTTCCTTTTCCGGTCGCTCCATGAGAAATAGCCTGAGCCCCTGTTTCATTGGCAATTTCTATCAACCGTTTAGCAATCAAAGGTCTAGCAATAGATGTTCCTAATAAATATTCCCCTTCATAAATAGCATTTGCTCGAAACATTGGAAAAATGAAATCCTTGGCAAACTCCTCACGCATATCCTCTATGTAAATTTCTTTAATTCCCATCGCCACAGCTTTAGCTCTAGCTGGATCTACTTCTCCTCCTTGACCAATATCCGCAGTAAATGTTACCACTTCACAAGAATATACATCTTCTAACCATTTTAAGATTACAGATGTATCCAATCCACCAGAATAAGCCAATACAACCTTATCAATTCCTGACATAATGCCCTAATACTCTAACTATTAAATTCTTTTAATTATACATACCTTTTGCTTACTCCTCATAAGTAAAAACCAATATTTACAATAGGAATAGAAAAAGTATGGAAGGTAAAAAAGGGAGGGAGGTAGGCATGCA
>CAZHUE010000132.1:2121-7624 GCA_964535875.1 uncultured Methylomarinum sp. | reverse complement strand
CATACTTAATAAAAGGGCTTAAGGTGGACATCCGCTATTAAGGCATTTATTATTCAGTAACACATTAATTTATTAGATAAGCAACTTTAATTGAATAAAGAAATAATTTTCATCTCTGACTTGCATATTGCATTAAATAAAAAAGAGATAACCAACCGTTTTCTTTCATTTCTTAAAAATCAGACGCGCGAAGCTTGTGCTGTCTATATTTTGGGCGATTTATTTGATGCCTGGATTGGTGATGATGATAGTACACCGCCTAACAAAAAAATTAAAACTTATTTTAAGCAATTAACTGAGTCGGGAGTAGATGTATTTCTTCAGCAAGGCAACAGAGATTTTTTAATGGGCGAGCAGTTTTGTATGGAAACGGGTATCACTTTATTAAAAGACTATAAAGTTATCAATTTAAATGGTGTCAATACATTACTCACCCATGGGGATTTGCTTTGTACTGACGACCTTCCCTATCAAGCGTTCAGAAAAAAATCACGGACCGATGAATGGAAACAGAATGTTTTATCAAAACCACTTCTGATACGTTTATTAGCTGCACGCTGGTATCGTTTTAGAAGCTATTTTCATAAACGCAAAAAATCACAAGATATAATGGATGTTAATCAACAAACTGTGATTGATGAAATGTTAAAGCACAATTGTTACCGATTGATTCATGGTCATACACACCGTCCAGCCATTCATGATTTTGATCTTAATGGAAAGCCTGCTCAACGGTTTGTTTTAGCTCAATGGGAAAAAGATTCAGCACAAATTTTGCGATGGAATTCGGATGGTTATAGAATTGAAAAGATATAACACCTGAAACTATTTAAAATAAGATTTCAAAATTCGAGTTGACACTTCTCTATAGAACTTATTATTCAACTTTACCCAAAGATTTGTCACAAAATACCCATAAGGCATTTTTGGGCCTTGATCTGAATAAGGAATTTCAAAAAATGATGTGCTTGAATTTTGATGATGACTAATATGATTTGCCAATCCAAGCAAAGCATACTCAGTAAAACTGGATTGATTTACCCAGGCCATAGCCTTTCCAGATTCTTTTTGCCCTAAGCCCCAGTGTTGGAAATAATTAATAGTTTCTAGCAATCGTACGCCAGACAGAGCTTGAAAAAGAAAAATAAAGCATGCAGCCCAGCCAAATATATTAATTATTAATATAATAAAAGTAATTTCGATCACTAAGCCCTGAAAAACTGAATTTGCTAGCACTTTATAATGATAAATAGGTGTATAGAGCAAATCCAATCTTTCTTGTTCAGAATTCCAGGCATATTTAAAATGCCCTGTAAAAACCCTTTTCCAATAGCTATTAAAGCTTTCACCTAAACGTGCTGTTGTTATATCTTCTGGTGTTGCTACTTTTAAATGATGCCCTCGCATATGGGCAATAACAAAATGATCATAGCAAACCGTATATAGCAGTAAATGACCTAAAATTCGTTGATAAATTTTAGACCGATGAATAAATTCATGAGCGACTATAATCCCTGAACTGCCTGACATAGTCCCCACTAAAATCCGCATAACTATAAGATTAACAGCGGAAACAACAATTTCATCGGTTGAGTTCCACTGCAATTGACTAGCATTAATTAACAACAAAATAATAATCAGAAATTGTAACAAGGCCAAGCTATATAATATAGAGTCATAAAACCATTCTGAAATCATATACTTCTGTAGATCAAGATTAACTTTTGGACTTAAGTAGTCTACTAAAATAATAAACCAAAGAGGAATTGTCCAAGCAAGTGCAATGTTGATAGAATGCGGCCCCGTTGTTAAAAACCACAAAACACTGCCTGGGAATAAAAAACTTAATAAATATTTCATTTCTTGCTTATTTGATGGATTAAATACCAAACCGGCAAGCTTAACTTAAATCGCCAGCCAACAAAGCGTAATGAAGCAAAGCCGGTATATATTCTTCGCCAGAATTGATTGAGAATCGTTGCATCTCCAGTACGCAGCCTTACATCATCCATATAAATCTGTATTGCTTTTTTTGCCAAAAAAGTATGCCCGGAAGCCACATTATCAATAGAGATATGGACAGAAGCAATTGCCGGATCAATCCCCCAATACGTCCACTCATCCACTAAACGCATATAATTTTTACCCAAACCACTTAATTCAATTGCCATATTAAGCCCCAATAGTTCAGGTAAAAAGTCTATTGAAAAATGAGACAGTCCCATCATATAAACTGGAAGATCAAAGGCACTTTTAATAAAACCTGGATGTTCAATAAACTTAGGACTATAAACTGATGGAACATTGATTGATAAGCTATCAAGTAACTGTTGAAATATCACCGGATGGCTTTGATTAAAATTCCCATTACCTAATTCATCACAGTAAATACCGAATAAAATATCAGCAATATCTGAATTTATATTCTTTATTGATAAACTGTTTTGCAGCCAGCAACCATCTATCAATATCATCGGTGCTACTTGTTCCAACCCCCAAACATAAGCTTCTTTAGATATTTTTGGTTTCCCCTGTAAAGGCTGATATGACTTTATTTCTCCTTGATATTTTGCCACAACGTATCGATCAAATTGTTGATGACTATATTGTTTAAAAGGCAAGGGGCTAAACAATCTACACGCTTGCAAAAGTTTGCGTACTCTCGACTTTGCAGTTGGTAAAACATCTGGGAATAGATCTACATTAACCAAATAATAATAAAGTTCTCTTTGGCTTAATTTATTATTTTGTTTTTTTGGTCGAGGTTGTTCAGGTAATATGGATGTGGTTTTTATTTCATTTAATTTTCCTGGTGTCGTCGTTTCACTTTCTGTTAACCAATCCTTTATAAGCATTATTTCAGATTCATTTAGAACCCCAAACATGGATCCTTTAAACTCAAATAATTTAAGTAAAAGACTGTCTTCTGGTGATGATTGATTAACATAGTGTGACAGCTTTAATGCTTGCAAAAACTCCAAACTATTTTCTGGCATTCCAGCAAACCATAAATCAAGTGACTTTCCATCCAATTCAATTTTCTGATGGTGTCCAATAGCTGCTGTTACTTTCTGTTGGAACAATTTAGCCACTGCTTGATCGGGTAATAGTGAATTTTCCAATAAGTGTTCAAATGCATCTTTGCAAAGTTGCATTTGTAAATGATATAACCAAAATCCATTTTGCACCCGAAGCCATATACTTTCTTGTTGATCAATCAATAAATCTAAATAATCTGAGATACAGCGAACTAATGAAGATAATTGCTGTTCAGTACTATTTTGTCTTTGTTTAAAAAAATTGCCTGCTAACTGATGATCTGGAAAACAAACTTCAATCAAAGTAGGCATTTGACTATAAGCTAAAGTAAACCCAAGTATTTCAGGAAATAGAACTCTCGGAAATCGAGCCAAAGCTAATTGGATATTTGCAAAATCAATCATTGCAGGTAGTATTTTAGCTTGCTTGATATAGTTATAACTGTGCAGTGCAGGAATTTTGATATTAGAAGATAATAACAAGGAATGACAAACTCTATTTAAATCAGGTTGGCTCTGCCCCATTCGTGTCAATTTTAAATAAATAGACATCAGTTTTATAGCAACCTTGGATTGACTAGAAAATGTTTGAAAAACACCTTGTAACCAACAAGGCTGTGTCAACAAAATGCTTGAGGTCTGATTTAAACACTCGCGCACATGTGTTTGGGTCAACAACTGCCCTGCCAATGCCGGTATAGGCAAAGCTTTCAATAATAAGAGATTACCTTGGCTTGAATTTTTAATAAACAAAGACGAATAGGCCTGACTCACCTCATCTAATGCTAAATAAATAGAGTTATAAGCACTGGGCAAGCAACCCTGAAAAATTGTTGACTGATTTAATTGATAAAACAACTGGTAACTATCTTTTATACCCTCATTTTTAGAATTACTCTGACTCTCATGCAACTCTTGATATAGTGCATTTAGTGATGGATCAAAAGGATGTTCAGCTTTGTTTTTCACAAGGTTTACATATTAAATAATCATTAATAACTAACGCATCCATCCCTGTTGTTAAAAATACTGCTAGCGCATCTTCCATAGAATGAACTAGCGGCTTACCCATCACATTAAAACTGGTATTCAACAACAATGGAACTTGCGTTTGTTGGTAAAAACAGTTGATTAGGTGATAAAATTTCGGGTTCCACTCTTGTTTGACAGTTTGTAACCGACCAGTTCCATCAATATGGCAAACGCCAGCAATTCTGTCTTGCATAGGCAGTTTAATTTTTAGTGTTTTATCCATATAGGGTGATTCATGGTAATCTAAAAAAAAATCATCTGCATATTCATCTAAAACTGAAGGTGCAAAGGGTCTAAAACTCTCTCTAAATTTTATTGAGTTATTGATTTTATCTTTAATCTCTGACTTCCGTGGATCAGCTAAAATAGAGCGATTTCCCAATGCTCTTGGTCCAAACTCTGCCCTACCCTGTATCCAACCAATTAACAGGCCTTTTTACAATAAATCTGCTGTCACCTCACAAATTTTATTGGGTAAATACTTAATATCTAAAACGCGATTATATCCAATCAAACGCATCACATCTTGATCAGAAATTGTTGAGCCTAAATAGGGTGATAAGCAGTGGTTTTTACTTGAAATCACTAAATCAGGATGACTATGTTTCAAAGCAAGCCAGGCTGCCCCAAGCGCAGTACCATCATCAGCAGGCGCAGAGGGAATATAAATCTGTTCAAAACTTGTTCTATTTTTTATTTGCCCGTTGTATGCAGAATTTAAAGCACAACCCCCACCTAGACTCAAGTTTTTACATCCAGTTACTTTCTGCAAATGTTGTAATAGTTCGGTCATCAGCTCAGCAAAAAAATATTGCCCTGTAAATGCCAAATCAGCAGCCTGCATTGGATTTTGTTGATGATGTTTAAACTTTTCAAGCGCAGATAGATTAGAAAAAAGATGATTAGATTTATGCTGACATTCAAACCCTTCAATTGAAATGATAGTTTTTAATAAATCATAGAAACCTTGATCCAATTTACCATAAGAGGCTAACCCCATCACCTTCCACTCTTCACCTTTTAACCAATTAAACCCACATAATTCTGTGAGTTTCATGTAATAAAAACCAATGCTTCCTGTCCCTTTACTTTCATAAAGACAATGAAGTTTCTGGTCTTTAAAATGATAAAAACCCGTGGAACCATTTTCACCAAATGAATCAATTACTGCACATGCAGATTCTGAAAATGGACTGCTATAGCAAGCAGTAGCAGCATGAGTTAAATGATGATGATAATCAGCAAATAAAATAGAACAATCAGGATAGTATTCAGTAATAATCCGTACTAGGTTAACCCCTGCACTGTGGATATTATTCCGTTGACTGGCAACCATATGGTGCAATTGATAGTTACTTAGAGGAGAATTTAATCGTTTGATACCTTTTTTCAAAAGCCCAGATGCCGTTAAACAGCCTAAAGCTGCTACCACC
>CAZHUE010000132.1:0-2102 GCA_964535875.1 uncultured Methylomarinum sp. | reverse complement strand
GCCAATTTATAGCAATAACAATTTCGTCTGGAAATGGGCAATAAGCTTCTAATAAGTCTTTAACCCAAAGCAAAGGATCTGCTTCGCAATTAAAAGCCCGCTTATTTTGCATATAACGTTCTGTTGCTTCAGCAAATAACACCTTTCCCTTATCATCGATAATTGCCAAAGCTGGATCATGGTAGGTAACAGACAAACCAATATAATATTTTTTCATTTAGTTATATTATGATTGGTTTAGGAAAGCATAACTAAAGTAGACAACGCAGAGTTGGTTATCATACTAGTCTGGGAAAATTTCTGGAAAGTGGGACTGCCTGCCTAACTCCCCCCAGATTTTTTTCAGGCTCTTGAAACTGAATAGATATTACTTTCTTAAATCAATATATTTTTCATTGGCTCAATCAACCATGTGAAACAGTCGTCACCTCGTTTTAAAAGTACGACTGTTTTTCTATGTAAGAGAATTAGGTTAATATTTACCCGCTAATTATTATTTAAAGAACAACAATGAGGGATTATTACCATCAGCATTATTCAGCGTAGTAATCCAATAACCAACCCAAGGATCAAGAGTATCAGTATTTATTTTCTCTATATATTCCGTTCCATTGTAACTCCAAATCTGGTTTCGAAAAACGCCATCATTATCTGCATCTGCTGTTTCACAACCAGATCCGCAGATGTTTGTAGTTGCTACAATACGACTATTTGATAACAAACCACTCACATCGAAAGGATAACCAATCATGTTCAACTGGTTGGCACCAGATTCAGTACCTAAAGGAATTTGAAAACAGCGCTTACCTGTGGGACAACCAGTTTGGTTTGTAGTCGGAGTAGCTGTGCTTCCTACAGGCATGTCTAGTGTTTTGCCATCACCTGTTACTTGGATGATCCAATACCCCACTCCTTGACTAAGGGTGTCAGTAATTTTCAATTTCACATAGTTGTCTGTATCCGTATTATAGCTGTATAAAACCCAATCAAAATCGGAACCATAAGTACCTAACCCATCATCAGCAAATATATCAGCAACTGTATTGTTGGCTCCTGGATTCAAAGGAAGACTGATTTGATGCCATTTATTATGAGGCAATAGGTGAGTCAGGGTAGTTGATGAGATGGTCAACATGGGCTCAAGTGCTTGAAACCATTTATTAGCTATCTTTATCTCTCCACCTTCATTTGGATGGTAATTGTCATAATTATCAATAGCAGGGTCATATCCACTATGTTGGTCAACCATAATTATTGGAGAAGTAGTTGTTGTAAGAGCAGCGACAAAAGCATCAATTTCATCATTGAAGAAAGCAGTATCATAATTTCTCATAGGAATAATTTTGGCTAAGAGAATGACTATAGAACTATTTTCTGCTCGTATATTTTGGATAATACTCTCAATTTCAGTCAATGTTTCATCGATAGTATCAACTTCCTCCTCTCCTCTCCTTGAGCCTCTATCTAAATCATTAGTACCGATATGCAATAAGACAATATCGGCAGTAAAGTCATCCATCCATTCTGAAATATTATCACGAATTTGATCTGCCTCCCAACCAGTATGACCCTCATGATCAATATCAAAATCTAGTAAAGACTCAGGAGCAGTATTATGCCGATAACTGGGTCTTCCTACAAAATCTACATCATAACCAGCTGCTTTTAATTGATGCCAGAGAGGTCGTCTATAACTTGCTCTACCATTAAGACTGTCAGTAATTGAATCACCAAGAGGTAGAATCTTAACTGTATCAAGAGCCAGACTCGCAGAAATATCAGATAGATCAGTCTGCGCTTGCGTCATTGATGTTGATAGACACAAAGCAAACAGGGAGGAAATTAAAATAGACGAAATATTATTTTTATTATTCATAACTTTTAGACCCACTTTTAAGGTTATACTTTAAAATTTTTCAGTTTCATAAAGTAAAGATATTATCTATCATAATAAACTCATTCATTTTTTATAGTCTATAATAACTTCAATTTTTTTATCTAGCCATATTCTTTCATCTATGAAAGTTTATTATTTAAAATTAGACAGCTTAAACATTTTAGTTGTTTGAAACAATCAATCAAGCAAGCAAGAAAACATTTAT
>CAZHUE010000131.1:0-7748 GCA_964535875.1 uncultured Methylomarinum sp. | reverse complement strand
TAAACCTCTAGAAGCATGAGGTTGTTAGTCTAACTTACTGGGCGCTGTACTAGTTAAAAAGGCAATCTTCCAGCTAAAGCGTTCTTCAGGCCTAAATTTTAATAAAAGGAGGTAAACTAATCCCGCGATTAACCCAGCTAAGGTGGTCGTTAAAAAACATATTTCCGCTGTAATTCCACCCGCCAAGTAGCGAACAAAGCCCGCACTAAACCCAACACAAACACCTAAAATAGGACCACCCAGTAAACCAGCCAATATCGCACCAATAGAGCGTATGTTGATCATCGCCCAAGCACTGACCTCATGGCCTATATGAACTTTTATTGCGAGCAAGTTTCCTAAAATGGAGAGTAGCGTAAACAATCCATATAACCACAACCAATCCCGTCGACGTAGTTTATTTTTTACCAGAAATGAAAATGCAGGCGAATATTTATTAAATAAATAAACAATAGCAAATAACACACAAACGTAACTAATTTCTGAGAAAATAAGTTCAGGGTTTATCCAGTTCCGGTAGAAACGTTCTATATAGGTCTGAATGGTTAATATAATCTGATTAATTTGCATCAAAATATCGAGGCAACGTTAGAATCGCTTTGGTATATTTATCAACTTCACACTCAAATTTCAGGCCGTATTGATTAGAATTAAATTGTGTCCGAATCAGTTCATCTATCATTTTTATTCCATAACTTCCTTTTTTTTGAGCATCTTTTTTTTCTTCTTCTGAATAAAGCCCTGCATTATCTGACACTTCAATATTAATTAGCGCAAGGTCTTTAGAGCAATAAGCGCGTACGTGGATTTGTCCCATAGCCGGTGGTAATAACTGACTTGTACCATGCTTAATCGCATTTTCCACCAATAGCTGCAATATAAACCCTGGTATTAAAACATCACCTACGGCTTTATCGACGTCAACAGCAAATAGAAGCCGATCTTTAAAACGAGCCTTTTCAATACAGATATAACTGTTCAATAGCTCTATTTCATGTGTCAGAGTATGACTCTCATTTTCTGGGTTCAATCGTTCACGCATCAGATAAGCCAGTTGTTTCAATAGATTTATAGCCTCGTCTTTATCTTTACGAATAATTGAAATAATCGTATTTGATGAATTTGACAAAAAATGAGAATCAACTTTTGCATGCAGATGTTTTAGCTGAGTATCAATAAGTTGATCATGGTAACGAGATGCCAGGATTTGTTCAGAAAGCAATTTAGCTAAACTTGTACCTAATTCTCGACTGATTTTTGGAAAGAAAGTATGTTTGGATTCAAATAACAAAATTGTTCCTTCCGCTTGTCATTTAACAATAACAGGAATAATCAATGCAGAATGCAACGGGCAACGATCATCAGATTTACAGTGAAAATAATCCTCATAGCCATCTAGATAAATTGTTTTTTTGTCTCAATCGCCTTGTGAATCAATCCTGTTGCAATCTCATCACCCAGCAAATGATGATCGGAGGCAATACCCACAAATGCAAGCAATTCATGATTTTTAGTCATCGCCACTGCCGCTGCTCCCGTTTCTCTCTTCAATGTTTTAGCTATGTATTTTGCTGTTAATTCAACGGGCAATTTTCGTTTAAAAACTCTGGCAAAACGTTCGGCCATATTGATAGCATGTATAGAAAAAGTTTTACCAATACGGTCATAGTCACTAAGAATAGTGATAAATAATGCCGCACCTATTCCATTGCCTAAAATATTCGGCACGGTTGTGATTTGAATCAAAGCAATACCTTTAGCTAAAGGAGCATTACTGATAATGACCAATATTTTCATCACGAATTCACCAACACAGGTCGTGACAAAAACTAGCTTCCAGTTAAATCGTTGCTCTGGGTGTGTCTTTAACACAATAAGATAGACGAACTCTGCAATTAAGCCGGCTAAGGCTGTTCCAAAGGCTCCCCCAATAGCTGCATCGCCGCCCATTAGATAGCGGTAAAAACCTGAACTAGCTCCAACGCTCAATCCTAATAATGGACCGCCCAGAAAGCCGGCTAAAACAGCGCCAATAGCACTGCTTTCTACTTGTATATTGGCCTGTAATTCTGATGGAGATAATTCTTCAGAAAAAACAGCCGGTTCAACATCAATGATGTTCACTTGAGTCCAAGTATTATTTTCAGCTTGAATAGTAACTAAATCACCCAAGACTGAGCCAATAATTGAAATAACAGCAAATATTGCATATAAAGCCAACCAGTCTCTTTTTCTCATTGAGTTTTTAATCAACAACTCAAATGCTTTTGATTTACTAAATAAAAAGGCAATAAAAAACATAACTGATACACGCTGAAACATCGCGTAAATCAACTCTCCATTAATCCAACCTTCTGTTGCATTGAAGTGCTGAATTATTGATTCTAAGTGTAAAGCCCATTCAGTCATATGTGTCAGCACCTAAAGTGAGTACTTTAAAGTCAAGATATACAAACTGAGGAGTGAGCGCGATTTTAATCTTTTGATTTTATAGGTTAAATAGCTTTGAAAACTACTTTCGCTACAATAAAGTAGCTCAAATAAATAACCTACCCATATTTGGACACTTCCAGAGCATGTTACCCTCCACAGCCACCAGCACAACCGCCACTACATCCACCTCCTGAGCAGCCCCCATCACCACTTCCTCCATCACCGCTGGCACTGCCACAACCAATATGGCTGGCACAAAAACTATTATCTGATGCAGATACTTTATCATGACAGTCTAACAAATAGGTAAAGCCGTCTTCAATCTTTAAAAAACTATCAATTGCAAATAAACGTGGAAGATACTCAGGTTTATTTGGGTTGATATTTTCCCTGGAACAGGCGAGTCTCCAAGCTCTTTTAATTCCTTCCTGAGCCGTTGTTTTAGACTCCATAGCTTCTGTAGGGGTATGGTGTAAAAATTGATCAAAAGCATTTTCAGAAAAACGGTCATATTCTTTTGTAAAAAGAATAAATTCATGCCACGTTACATCAACTACTTGTGATGGCATAGATACACCATTTTTTTTAGCTTGATTACAAATATAAAAAAAATCTGTCAGCGCTTCAAAAACTTTATCTATATCCTCGTTACTCAGATGTGTATATTTTTCTGTTAGTTTCTTTCTTATTGATGAATTAAATTTATACTCTGAAATAAATTCCAACTGAGCTTCTTGTTTTTTTGCTAAAAAATGTAGAATAAAAAATAAAATAAATAGAAAAAACAGTATTGGTCCCATAGTTAGCGCCTACCTCTTTAATATAGAAAAGACAGTTGGGGCATAATTTCAAGTACAAACTACTGGTTCAACTAAGTTTTATTGAAATTATCTACACCCCATTCCTCAGATGTTGACAAACAGCATAAACCATCAAACTTACATTTGGCATCTCTTTATCAACTAAGAGGGCAAATCTAGTAGATAAGTGGTCAGAAAGAAAGACACACTCATCAAGTTCACCTAGAGGGATTAATAAATTCTATAAACTCAGGACTTGCACTTATGAGAATTGTGTAATTTAAAGCTTGAGTGCTATTGGCTGCACGATATTGGGATAATCACCACCATCCTAATAAGTAGGTGGAGAAAAACACTAAATGTACTTAAGGGCACTTCTATTAATCAGTGAAGGAATATTTGGTTCTCAATTTTCTCATGCACAATTAATCAAGAGATCCTTAATTTGTGTTTTTCTCCATAGTCGCTTGTCTTGCCATATTTTAAGCATAGGCAAAGAAATTCTGATGAACTGGTTTTACGACATTAAATCAGAAAATTTACTGTCATCATTAATATCGAGTCAATCTTTCAATAATTCGTTTATTCAGATTTTGTAATGGCCGATTATTGAATGGATAATGGTCTGGCGATGTATCTGTTAAGATTGTCTTAAAAGTATCCATTTGTTCCTTAGAAATTCTAACGGGTTTTTGCATTACATACCAGTCTACAATTTCACTACATGGAGGCGTTGTTAAAGAACCTTTATAGGTATAATACTTACGACTATGTTTGGGAATTAAATTTTTAGCATTTACATATTCTTCATCGGCATGAGCGGTATCAATAATATATTCACCACTATCTTTGTCAAAAGGAGCATGAGTTAACGCTTGACCTATTACTGCTCATATCCCCAGCCCTTTGACTTTGGTGAAGGCAAAGCTACAATCTGCTTTTTCTTGAATCAGCTCTATTGATAGCAATATCGCGCCTTTTTTTCAGGATATGTCCATTAATTAACAGTCTTTTTAACGAAATGCTTAAAAAAGCAATTTATGACAGATAATAGCCGAAAAAAACCAAAAACTCTGGTTTTTATAAAAAGTCAATAAAAATTAACTGAAACTTTGTTTTTCCGAAACATAAATTAACAATGCCATATTTAAAAGTGCAGTTACACAGAATTATCTATAGTCTCGGTAGCTTAGTAAACAATTCTTTAAAGCCTTACTCACAGTTTGTTGTCTGCTTTCTCTACGGTCACCTAAAAAAATATACTTTTTACAACTAGCAGGTGCCCCCTCTTTTTTCCAGGCAATATAGACAGTCCCAACTGGCTTTAGTTTCGTACCGCCTGTCGGCCCTGCTATCCCCGTGACAGAAACAGCTATATCGGCAGCACTATTAATTAATGCTCCTTTAACCATTTCTAAGGCAACTTTTTCACTTACAGCACCGTATTCATCTAAAGAACTTTGCTTTACTTGTAACATTTGTACTTTAGCTTGATTACTGTATGTTACAAATCCTCTATCAAACCATGCAGAACTTCCAGGAACTTCTGTTATTGCTTGTGCAATTCCACCGCCTGTACAAGATTCAGCCGTGACTATTTTTAAGTCTTTTTCTTTTAATACCTGCCCTAATTGTTGAGCTAGTTGAATTATTTCTTTATCCATTTCAATTTTATAAATTTGAGTATGACCTATTTTTATTCAAAAAATACAATAGTCTTAACTTACAAATCAACAAGCATTAGTCACTATATCGCCTGCTAATTTGTTAGAATAATAGCATGGCTGACAAACAAAAAACCGCTAACCAACACACCCCCATGATGCAGCAATATTTACGCATCAAATCACAACATCCCGACACGCTAATCTTTTATCGGATGGGTGATTTTTACGAATTGTTCTTTAATGATGCTAAAAAAGCAGCTGAGCTTTTGGATATTACTTTAACCCGTCGTGGGAAATCTGATGGACAACCTATCCCAATGGCAGGTATTCCCTATCATGCTGCTGAGGGCTATGTCGCACGGTTAATTAAACAAGGTGAATCTGTTGTTTTTTGTGAGCAAATTGGCGACCCTGCAACCAGCAAAGGTCCAGTAGAACGAAAGGTCGTTCGCACCGTTACACCAGGAACAGTCACCGATGAAGCTTTGCTTGAAGATAGAAAAGATAATTTTTTAGTCTCGATTGCTTTATCAGCGCAAACCTATGGAATTGCTTGTCTTGATCTAACTAGCGGTAAATTTGTCTTACAAGAGGTGAAGTCAGAGGAGCAGTTATTAAGTGAGATTGAACGCTTAGATCCTGCCGAGTTATTATTTAGCGAAGATTTAGCTCTTCCTGTTCAATTAAAAGAACTTAAAGGCTTATGCAGAAGACCACCTTGGCATTTTGAGTTTGAAAGTTCCACTCAACTTATTTTAAAACAATTTAATACTCATGATTTAAGCGGTTTTGGCTGTGAGAATTTAACCCTGGCAATTTGTGCTGCAGGCTGTTTATTGCAATATGTAAAAGATACTCAACAAAGTGCCCTGCCGCACATTCAAGGCATATCAATTGAACGCAGTGATGATAGTATTGCTTTAGATGCATCCAGTCGTAGAAACCTTGAGCTGGACTCCCATCCATCTGGCCAACTAAAGTTTACTTTATTTGGTGTTTTGGATAAAACATCAACTGCAATGGGAAGTCGTTGTTTACGGCGGTGGTTAAATCGCCCCTTGCGCTCTCAAATTACATTAAAAGGTCGTTATGCCTGTATCAATAGCTTTTTACAAAATCACCTCTATGAAGAGATTCAAAGCCTGTTACATCAGGTTGGAGATATTGAACGAATCAGTTCTCGTATTGCCTTAAAATCTGCTCGCCCTCGTGATTTAATTGTGTTACGTAATACTTTAGCCGTATTACCTCAATTACATATTCAACTAGAAAATACAGAAAACCCTCATATTGAAGCACTTATAAAACAACTTGCTGAACAACCCGAATTATTGGCTTTATTACAGTTAGCTATTATTGAGAACCCTCCCATTTTAATAAGAGATGGTGGTGTTATAGCAACGGGTTACAATGAAGAACTGGATGATTTACGCAACTTAAGTCAAAATGCCGATCAATTTTTGATTGATATGGAAAACCGTGAAAAAGCATCCACAGGCATCAATAACCTTAAGGTAAATTATAATCGAGTCCATGGTTATTACATTGAAGTTTCACGTTTACACACAGACAAAGTACCTAGCCATTACACTCGAAAACAAACCTTAAAAAGTGTTGAACGCTACATTACAGCCGAGCTTAAATCATTTGAGGACAAGGTACTTAGCGCAAAGGAAAAATCATTATCTTTTGAAAAAGCGTTGTATGAAGATTTGCTAAATCAAATCACTGAGTCATTATCTACATTGCAAACTTGTGCTTCAGCATTAGCAGAGTTAGATGTTCTAGTTAACTTTGCTGAACGTTCGGAAACACTTAATTTATGTCAACCAGCATTAACTGAAAAACCAGGAATTAATATTGAAAAAGGTCGGCATTTAGTCGTAGAGCAAGTCTCTGATATTCCATTTGTCGCTAACGACGTATTGTTTAATCAACAACGAAAAATGCTAGTCATTACTGGGCCTAATATGGGCGGTAAGTCAACCTATATGCGCCAAACTGCACTCATTGTATTAATGATTCATATAGGTTGTTTTGTACCTGCTGAATCAGTTGCTTGTGGCCCTATTGATAAAATATTTACCCGTATTGGTGCCTCCGATGATTTAGCCAGTGGACGTTCTACCTTTATGGTAGAAATGTCTGAAACTGCCAATATTTTACATAATGCAACAGAAAATAGTCTGATTTTAATGGATGAAATAGGTCGAGGCACTAGTACTTTTGATGGCCTATCTTTAGCCTGGGCTTGTGCGGTACACCTAGCCAAAAATACAAAAGCCTATACTTTATTTGCCACCCATTATTTTGAATTAACCTCTTTAGCAGAAGAACATAAAAATATACATAATGTTCACTTGGACGCCAAAGAACATGGTGAAAAAATAGTTTTTTTGCATGCGGTTAAAGATGGATCCGCAAGTCAAAGCTATGGCTTACAAGTTGCTTCGTTAGCTGGTGTGCCTAAATCAGTTATTGAGAATGCTAAAAATAAATTACAGCAACTGGAGGATAGTGCCTATACAAAACAACAACACGAATCAGGGGGCAATCAATTAGATTTATTCTCTAGTAAAGAATCGCACCCAGCCGTTTGTTTACTGGGTGATCTTGATGTGGATAATTTGAGCCCTAGACAAGCACAGGATGTTTTGTATAAACTCAAAAGTTTAATTTAAGGCATCTGCTGGTTGGACTAACACCTGCTTCAGTTGACCGTAAAAAGACTATAATTACTCTCCAAATTTAGCAGCCTCTTTTTTACTGGTAACCCACCAGCATATCCGACTAACTCTCCACTAGAGCCAATTATACGATGACAAGGAATAATAACACCAATACAGTT
>CAZHUE010000130.1:0-7773 GCA_964535875.1 uncultured Methylomarinum sp. | reverse complement strand
TTAAAGACAAGCAAAAATTCTGCGCAATACTGGGTGGCTATTTATTACGTGTTACCTTAATAAACATCCCTAACGTATCTTTTTTCTTTTTTCATTTTGTTGATGTATTCAATAGCCTGTTCAGTTGATTTATTGCCATGCTTTTCAATTAATTCATGCAAGGCCTTGTCAACGTCTTTTGCCATATAATTTGCATCACCGCAGACATAAAATGATCCACCGTCCTCTAACCAGGAAAACATTTCAGCACCATTTTCACGCATTTTATCCTGAACATATATTTTTTCTTCCTGATCTCTGGAAAAAGCCAAATCTAAACGAGAAATCAAACCACTTGATTGCATGGCCTCAATTTCGTCTTGATAAATGTAGTCAGTTGCTTTATTGCGATCACCAAATAATAACCAGTTTTTACCACCGGCTTTTCTAAATTGTCGTTCTTGTAAAAAAGCCCTAAATGGCGCAATACCTGTTCCAGGACCAACCATTATAATGGGAAGGTTGTCATCTTCAGGTACTCTAAAACTTGTATTTGGAGAAAAGAAAATTTTAACATCAGTATTATCATTAACCAAATCAGCCAAATAGGTAGAGCAGACCCCTTTGTGTTCTCGGTTATAGCTTTGGTAACGAACACTGGCTATTGTTAAATGCACGCTTTCCGGGTGCATTTTTCCGCTGGAAGAAATAGAGTAAGCACGGTGTTGTAATGGTTTTAAAAGTGCTATAAATTCTGTTGATGAAATTTCTATCGTTGGGAATTGTAATAGTAAATCTAACGTGTCTCTTCCCCAAAGATAGTCAGAAATTTTGCTTTTATCCCCAGATTGTAGCAACTCATTTAATTCTTGGTCACCAGAACGGTTTGCAAATTCTTGTATTAAATCTTTGTTTGGTAATTTGATTTCAAAATGTGTACGTAAGGCTTCAAATAACGTCATAAGTTCGCTATTAATCGGCAGATCTTCATCACCATTACAGTCTATTGCTGTGATAATATTAGCCACTAACTCAGGACAATTCTGAGGGATTACATTAAGTGCATCGCCTGCCTCATAAGTCAAATCAGAATCTTCTAGGGAAAATTCGAAATGACGTGTTTCTTTAGACGATTTTTCAGAAGTAAGCAAACGATTAGACACTATTTTTGTAACAAACGGGTTTTTCTTGTTGTATTTAGGTTTGCTGCTTCCTCCGGCATCACTTTCTACAGTTGAGACTGATGCACCTTCAGCCATCATAGGAATAACACTGCTTAGCCATGATTCAGCAGGCTCTTCAAAATCAACATCACAATCTACTCGATCATAAAGACGGTTTGCTCCGAGTTCAGATAAACGATTATCCCAATCAATACCAGCTTGGCAATATAGGTCATAACTTGTGTCGCCTAGTGCCAAGACAGAATATTTTGTTTGCTCCATTTTTGGGGTAGAATCAGCAGAGATAGCATCCCAGAGTAGCTGTGCATTATCAGGCATTTCACCTTCACCATAAGTACTAGTGATAATGAGTAGATATTCCATTGTTACCAAAGTATCAAGCTCAAGTTCATCCATACTTTTTACATTAGCCAATAAACCATGCTTCTTCGCTGAAGCTGCTGCATTATTTGCTACAGACTCTGAATTACAAGTTTGTGTCCCATAAACAATATTGATAATGCGGGTATCTGATTGATTGACTGAATTTGCACTTTGCAGCATATGACTGTGCATACCGGCAAAAAATCCACTCAGCCAAGCTCGTTGCTGATCACTGTAGGGTGTATTTTGTGGAATATTAGGTGTCTTCATGTTTTTTGTCACTTGTTTGTCGTCTAGCAAATGTATATGGGCACCTCTATTAATTGATGAGTGGAAAAATTGAGTCGAAACTATTCAATCTCTGTGTTGAAATCCTTCGCAATAACCTGCTATTACGTGCGAACTTCGCCTTGAGCTTGAATATTTTGGTTCTCAAATTTCTCATCCACAATTAATAGAGGTGTCCATATGTGTTTTATCAATTAATTATGCTGCTTTATCTTCTTCCAGCATGGTTTGGACAATATCAAGACTGGCTAACTCTGCAATATATTCTTCAATATCAGGAATATCTGATAATGCTATTTTATTTTCCTGACTCTGTCTTATGATCCAGGCAGTTGATCCAATAGAATAGATGCTTTGTACATCACGTTGAATTAATACAGTTTTGTAATCGTTTAATCTTTTTTCTGCTAACAATGCCGCAAGTTGTTCATCTGTATAATTATTGTAGGCTTCTCTAATGGTCTTAACTAAAGAGTTTTGTAACTTTCGAGGCCGTTGAGTTAACATTTTTTCAGCTTGGCGGTCGATTTGCTCTTCAGTAATGTTAGTTTGCCCCGATTTTTTTAACTGATCTTTAGCGCAAACTCTGTTTTTTTGAATCACTGAAAAACTGTTAACTAGTTTAAACGTTAGTTCAGAGTCTACCGTGCCATACGCAGGAATTTGACCGTCAAATAAAACCTGATTGCTTTGATAAGCTATCTTAACCTGTTTAATTTGGTTTTGAGCGTACTCAATTGATAATTCTTCAATCATGGCTTTACGATCAAGTTCCTTACTTAGATATTCTGCTGTCTGAGTTTTATATAACCATAGAGGAATAGCGAATTTAAAGTGGTTTCTTTCGCTTTCCCAGTTTTTTAGGATTCTTTTGCCTACAATTGAATCAGTCGCTTCAATATGTTGTTCTAACATAAACAAAATATACAGTTCATGTGCTTTAGAAACTTCGGTTTCTTCAGTGAGACTACGAATTTCAACCGAGCTTGAGTCATATTGGTCTTCTAAGTGGTTTTTGGGGTCGTATTGATAAGCATTGCCCCCAGACATGCCTGTACAAAAACCTTTACCAAAATCACCAAGGTTTAATACGGCACCATTAATCATATACTCACAACCAAAGTCACCTACACCCTCAACAACCGCCATTGCGCCAGAATTTCTGACAGCAAAGCGGTCACCGGCTTCGCCATTGATAAAAGCTTTACCACCCATAGCTCCAAATAACGCAAAATTACCAATAATAACGTTTTCACCTGGTGCTTTTGAACCGCCACCAGGAGAACTGACAATTATGGTTCCACCGCAAGCTGATTTTCCAACGCCATCATTACAAGTGCCATAATGCTCCATCCGCATTCCATCATTATTGAAGGCAGCAAAACTTTGACCGGCGGAACCAGTGGTACGAATAATAACGCTATTAGGTACCAAATAACGACGATAATGTTGATTTGTATGGATAAGTTTAGATTCAGTCGCTTGTTTATCAGTTATTTCATAAGCAAGAATCCGTTCAATATCTATAGCTGTTTGTCCACCTACGGTTTTGTTGCGGTTATTGAGTTTAAAATCAGGCCCTTCAAGAATAATTTGTTCACCTTTGATAATTGAAGTTTTGATTTGCTCAATCGTTCTATCATCAATATCGAAGTTGGCTTCCAAATAAACCGGATTATCAATTTTAACTTCATTAACTTGAGCCAATAGTTTTCTGAAGTCAAGTTGACCTACCATGGTTGGGTGATCAATTAAATGTAACAAATCTGCTTGGCCACGAATTTCAGCAAGACTGCAATAACCTAAGCTGGCTAAAATTTCTCTCACTTCATGGGCAACATTTAAAAAGTATTGAGCTAAAACACGAGGGTCTCCTTTGAATTCTTCGTGTATGGTTGTTAAGCCAGCCGGGCATCTGATATTACAGTTTTTCGCCATAACACAACGTAACATCATCAATGCTGTGGTGCCGAATTCAAAGGAATCGCCGCCCATGATGGCAGATTTCACAACATCCAGACCGCTTTGGTGTGCCGCACTGCATCGCAATATAACTTTGTCACGTAAGCCATTAGCTGCAAGTGCTTGATGGACTTCAGCAATGCCGATTTCTGGTGACCGGCCAGAATTTTTTAAACTGGTAACGGCTGCAGCACCTGTTCCGCCAGTATTTCCTGCGACATTGATAACATCAGCGCCTGCTTTTGCAACACCCACCGCAATTGTGCCAATTCCTTCTGAAGAAACAAGTTTTACTACAACTCTTACTCGCGCTGCTTTAGCATCGTGAATTAATTGTCCTAAATCCTCGATTGAATAAGTATCATGGTGCGGGGGAGGGCTAACTAATTCAACTTTTGGTGTGCCACCACGTAATGATGCAATTTCCACTGAAACTTTTGCTGCTGGTAATTGACCGCCTTCACCAGGTTTTGCGCCTTGAGCAATTTTAATTTCAATTTCTTCAATATTTGGATCAGCTAGATACCCCGCCCAAACGCCAAAACGTCCTGAAGCAAATTGTTTGATTTTGCTGGATCTTATTGTATTAAATCGACTTGAATGTTCGCCACCTTCACCTGAGTTACTCATAGCACCAGCAATATTAGTGCCTTGAGCAACAGCTTCGTGTGCTTCAGCTAATAAAGCACCGTGGCTCATCGCACCCGATGCTAAGGTGGCTGTAATTTCATGGGCAGGTTGAACTTTTGATAACTTAATCGGGTTTCGTGCTGTTTTGATCGTATCCAGGTAATTACTAATTAAACTGGCCGCACTTTTTGTTTTAATCCTTATCGTTTTGTCATCTGTTTCTAAATTAAAATCTATATTAGCAAAACGACCCTTTATATGTTGTGCAAGAGACTCTATACGTTTAGATGAGGAGTTCTCAGTGAAAGACAGAGAAAACCCAATAGCATTTGTAGGTTCAATTTTTAAACCAAGAATCAAATAATTATTGTTACCCAATAAATTTTGTTTGTATAGAATTCGATCAAAATCTTCCTTGCTTTCGGCAGAACGTATATCTGCTGGAAAAGATACAATGTCACGTATCGCTGCTGGACGGTTATTGCGCTCATGATAAAGCTCTTTGGTGAAACTACGATAAGCAGGGGTAATACCAAATTGATCAATTTGCTTAGATGTGCGTTTATCATAGCCAAAATCAAGATAAGATGTATCGCTTACCTGATCTGATTTATGATCTGTATTTTGTGGGATATATAGAATATCTTCATCCGTCATATTGATGTATTCCCTGACGGCGGTGTTACCAAAAGTGTGACCAGCACCTTCTTGTCGTTCCTTAAACAATCCTAGAAAAGGAATATCTTTTTCTTCATTAATAGAAAGTGCTTTATGGTGCCACTCTGCTGCGCTTGCCGCAATATCAGCATAACGAACCCCTCCAACAGAGGAATGGATATTAGGGAAGTAAGTACTAAGTTTTGGCTCATCTGTATCAAGATAGTTTGACTCAAAAAACTCACCGCCTATGTAACTCTCAGCGGTACAAAGACCAAATTTACCCATAGTTTTCATTAACGATTTAGCAATACCATTTTGGAAGCGGTCTAATGCATTTTGTTGGTCTAGAGTATTTGAATATTGACTAACAACTCGGTTATGTACACTAAGTGGGTTGATTGCCGATGCGCCAAAACCTAAAATGGTCGCAATATCATGCGGGCTTGCAGCTTGCCCTGTTTCCATGATCAGAGAAGAGTTGAAGCGTAAACCTTGAGATACAAGGTGTTGATTAGCGGCGGCAATCATTAATAAGGCAGGGATCGCCGCCTTATCTTTAGAAATATTTTTGTCGCTTAAAATAATAATGCCAATATTGTCTTTCGCTGCTTTTTCAACTTGTTGACAAATACCTAGTAGAGCCAGATCTAGTCCATTTACATTCTTTTTTGTATCGGTATAATTTGGCTTAAATAATATATCTAGCGTGATATGGTTGACTGTATTTTGTCTGCGTATTTGTTCAAGCTGAGTGTTTTGTAAAAGAGGGGATTCAATAATTAGCTGCTTGCTTTTTTGCTCTGCAAAAGTTAGTTTTGCGCCTAAAGCTACTCGCAAAGTCATGCCGTCACTCTCGCGCAATGAATCTAAAGGTGGGTTGGTTACTTGAGCAAAACGCTGACTAAAATAATGTGACATACCACCTTCTGCTTTTGATAAAGCATTTGGCGTAAGGCCATAGCCCATGGCAGAAACTTTTTCCAAGCCATTAGTTAGTATTGGGTCTAGTAAGAATTTGAAACTTTCCTGGTTTAGAGAATAAGCGGTATGGCATTGGTCAACGTTTAAAGCCTGTTTGTTATCAATTTCAGATACATCTATTTTGTCTAAATCTGAAATGTGAATAGCTTTCTGTTTTAATAAAGAGCGATAGTCTTTTTCCTTAGCAAGGCGTTCCATTACTTGATGGCTATCATAGGATTCGCCTTTACTGTGGTCAAAATACAGCATGCCACCTGCTTCAATTCTTCCTCGTCTTAAAACATCTTTTGCAGGAAAATCAATTTGTCCTGCCTCAGATGTTACGACAAGATATTCTTCAGTTTCAATAGAGCGTAAAGGTCTTAAACCTAATCTATCAAGGCGTGCGCCTACTCGTATACCATCGTTGAAAATAATAGCAGCAGGACCGTCATTTTTTTCTTCATACAAACTGAAATATTCCAGCATGGCGCGAACATCAACAGGAAGAGTGTTATCATTTTCCCAAGCGGGGGGCATCATTGCTAAAATTGCAGTCACAATATCGAGATCGTCTTCGTGAATTCGACGTGTTAATGTTTGATCTAATCGACCGGAATCTGATTGTCCAATAGGAAAAACAACTTCTTTATTGTTTTGCCTGGCAATTGCATTTTCACTCAGTCTGTTTTTTTTATCAGTATTTAATTCACCATTATGTGCTATATAGCGAAATGGCTGAGCCATCATCGTTGCAGGTGCAGTATTCGTTGAAAAACGGGTATGGAAAAATAAAGTACATATCTCATGATCTACATCATACAGATCGGTAAAATAAGGTATGACTTCAAATGAATTAAGGCGGCCTTTATAAACCTGTGTACGAGAGCTCATTGATAAAGGGTAAAAGCCATCTAATTCATGACGCGTAAAACCTTCAGCTTCTATCGTTAGCAACGCAACTTGAATATGTTTTTCAAACTCTTCCCAGGATGCATCTTTTAAAAAGGGAGGTCTGGAAAAAATAACTTGTTTAATAGGTAGCTGAGATTTAACAGATGCATCGTTCAAAACCTTATTATCTACAGGCACATCCCGCCAAGTAATTATAGGCAGGTCAATTTTTTTTAAATGCTGCTCGACTAGGTCGGTTGCTGCGGAGTCATAGGATCCATGTTTTTCAGGAAAAAAGAAATTGGCAACACCAAATTGTCCAAGTTCAAGGTCACTAATTCCCGTTGCTTTGCGGAAAAAGTTAAGAGATAAATCAATATTAACCCCTGCGCCGTCTCCTACACCTTCGGCACTCATACCTCCACGATGTGGAATGGTGCAAAGTGCCTCGTGAGATTTAATTAATAAATCATGTGTCTGTTTGCTTTTTTTATGAGTAATAAAACCTACACCACAGCTATCTCGTGATAAATCTTTATCATAAAGTATTTGAATCTTGTGGTTTTTTAGGGGGCTTTTAATCATGGCTATCCCATCCTTTATTATTGAATGTTTTGTAGTCTTTGTGTTGTTGATAAGTAAAGAGCTAAATTTTGACTACAAATAAACTTAAATTAATGAGCTGAATTTCAATCAGCGAAACTATACAATTATACCACGATGGTTTTTTTCTTGTCTTGAACCAAATAGAGAAATTTTTATTTATTTTTTGGACTAAATGTTCTTTTTTAGAACTGCTAATTTAGTATAGTTTTATGTTAGCATTAAATTTTTGATGTTTTTCTAAAGAGAG
>CAZHUE010000129.1:0-7818 GCA_964535875.1 uncultured Methylomarinum sp. | reverse complement strand
GAAATTTTCAATGATTGTTTCCTTAATTTATATAAACTACAACCTTAAATTTAACTTAACCACCTATATTCAAAAGCATCTATTTTTGATAACTATATTGATATACATAACCTCCATACGCATATCCAGATGCTCTTGCTGATAAATCGTTAAAGACTATCCCTTTAATATTGACATCATTTTGTTTTAATCGTTTTACACTTTGTTCCAGCTCTCTTAACGGATGCGCACCTGCTTTAACAACCATCAAAGTCACACTTGCTAAGCGACCAATTATACAAGCATCTGTAACAGCTAATACAGGAGGGGAGTCAATAATTATTTGATCGTACTGATTATTAAGTGCCTCCAATAAACTACTAAAACGTTCGTGTAATAATAATTCAGAAGGGTTTGGTGGAATATCCCCAGTAGGAATAAAATCTATACTTGCCTCAGTTGTTTCTATCGTTTTAACAGCATCTTCAATTGTAATTTTATTTGAAATCAAACATGACAAACCATTATTACGTTTCAAGCCTAAATTTTTATTTATAAAACCTTTGCGTAAATCCCCATCAATTAACAATACTTTCTTTCCGGTGTTTGCTAAAACAAAAGCTAAATTTGTTGATACAAATGTTTTACCAATCCCGGGACTGGGACCAGTAATCATAATAATATTATTTTTAGCTTCTAAAAATGCAAAGTGTAACGTTGTACGTAAACTTCTTAAACTTTCTATTGCCATATCTTCACTATCTTCAACAGCTAATACAGAAAAAAACTCTGTGTCATTCATATTCTTCGGCTGGCTCAATTTTTTTTGAATGTCACTATGCGGAACGGTTGCATATATAGGCACATTAAGGTGTTTTTCTATTAAATCCGGATCTTCAATACCACGATGCATTGCTTTTCGCAAAAAAGCCATTATCATACCTAGCACAAGCCCCACAATTAAAGAAATTGCGACGATAAGTGTTTTTTTTGGTCTAACTGGCAATACTGGTAACACAGCATGGTCAATTACTCTTACATCACCAACAGTACCTGCCTTAGCAACTTTTATTGTTTGTAAATGATTAAGTAGTGTTGTATATAGCTCTGAATTAACTTGAACATCTCTAGATAACCTTAAAATAACTTGCTGTGTTTCTGGAAGCTCAGTTATTTTTTTATTAGCTTTTTTCATCTGATTATCTAGTCTACTAATTTGTTTATCAATAGCAACAATGGTCGGATGAGATGGAGTAAAGCCTTGACGCAATTCATCTCTTTTTTGTTGTAAAAGTGTTATTTGAGTTCTTTTTTCTACCACTCCTTCCAATACACCCTGTGTTTCAATATTTAAATCTACCGACCCTTTTTGCAATCTATATTCATTTAACGCTGTTGTTGCTGCATCTAACTGATTTTTTATCGTTGGAAGTTGCTTATCCAAAAACTCTAAAGTGTTTTGAGCTTCTGCAGATTTCTGCTCAACATTCATCCGAACATAAGTATTAGCAATTTTATTAAGAATTTTCATTGCAAAACGGGGAGATTCTGATTCCATTTTAAGATCAAGAATTCCTGTTTGCTTTCCCTTTTCAGCCACAGACAAATTTTTAAGAACCTCATTAATAGCATCTATATGGGACTTTCTAAAAAGGGTAAAAGCTGTTCCAGACCTTGCTTTCAACAATGATAAAAACAACTGAAACTCACCATCTTCACCATTCAGTTTTTTGGTAACTTGATTCCCGACCTTACCTTCTAATATAAATTGCTGCTCCTCATCAAATAATTTAAACAACCCTTTTTTACCAGAAATCAAAGTAAATTTTTCACCAATGAAACTTGGAGGAACATTAAAAGTTTCAATTTTAATTAATTCCCCTCCCCAAGCATTTTCCACGTATCCAAACAATGGAGCAGAAATTTTATTTTTATTTCGAATTTGAAAATTTCTAGCAATAGATTTACCAAAAACAGGAAAAAAATTTGGCACAGCTATAATTTCCAATTTTAAACTCTTAACAACTTCTCCTAAAACCTTCCTTGATTTAACAATTTCTATTTCTGCCTCTACAGGAACCGTACCTGCTCCCAATAGTGCTTCCATTGGCTCTAAAGCACCTAAAGGTTGAGATGACTCTTGAATTTGCAACATAGCATCAGCCTTATAAATTGGCGAGCTTAGCAGTGCTTTTGCTAGACCTAAAATTACTGAGACTACAAGTACAGTAATAATCAACCATTTACTATCAAGTAAGATTCCAACTAATTGTCTTAAATCAATTTCGTCATCATCATCTCTATTTTGATAATTATCATGCGGTTGATTGGTAGTCGATAATTCGTCAGTCATTTGCTTAGCTTAATTTTAGAAGTTTGTTGAATATAAATCATAACATTTTGATCCTATACTACCCTTTTATTGAACAATAATAGCACTTATATAAATACTATAAGTGCTTTAGCAATAGTTCGCATTCCATTTAAAAATTGAAATAGTTGTCAGTTACCAAGAAATTTTTCTCAAAAAAATCAATAAAATATTTGGATATTTGATTTTTAAAACACAGACCACTATGCCAAGTAATAACAACCTAGTTTAGAGGTTTCAAATTTTTAGTATGAGATTGACAAGCATACTGCCAAGTTCAATAATGCAATTATAGCAGCGTAGAAAAAACTGATTAAAACATCTTGTTTATCGGCTTTAAGAAAACAAGATGAGCAAACCAAGTTCGTCTGAACTTACATCTAGTATCAAACATTGTATAGCCCATTAAATAAAAATTTGCTATACAACAAACCAAATTATTGCTCAGTTTTTTAAAAAAAATTTATTAAATAGTTATCTATTCTCTATTTACCAAACTATTTTATAATAGGCGTTAATGTTGGTGATGCATCAAATACATTTAACAGATCAACGGTAGGTCTAATCTGATCGATAATTTGATTCCAACGCTTACCTTCTTGACGATTAATATAGACTACATCGCGTGGTTGTAGAGGAAAACGATCCGCTAATATTAATGCATCAGGTGATTTTGCATCTAAATGAAAAATTTGTGACTTTCCAAGACCTCCCCTAAAAACAAATATTCTAGCTGGATCAGATTCATCCTGATCAGCACCGCCTCCATCACTAATGGCTTCGGTCAATGTCATTCTTCCTTTATTCATAAAAAGAGTGCGCGATCTTGCAGATCCCGTTCCTGATCCAGCCGTTTCACCTAGCACAAATATTTTATTAAATTGTCTATCAGGTATATTCAGCACATCCCCATGTTGAAGCATCACATTTTGACTTGTTTCTCCTCCCTCGTACAGAGCTAACAAATTAATACTGTATGACTTGTCATCTCGAGTTAAGGTGATATTTCTCCGATCTGACTCAGCAGTCACACCCCCTGCATTAGTGATTGCTTCTAATACTGTTAATGGAATGTCTTTAACTAGCTGGACACCTGGCACTTTAACTTCACCAACAACATAAACTCTCTGACTTCGGTATGATGCTACCCGGACATCTAGTTGCACACGCTCAATATATTTTGACAACTTACGAGTCAACTCTTTTCTGATTTCTTCTACAGTTCGCCCAGCAGCTTTAATTATACCCGCGTAAGGAAAGAAAATATTTCCATCTTCTCCGACAACATTGCCATTGCCAGAATCTTCCGCAGAGCGAAATTCCCCAGCAGGAATGGTTAATTCTGGGTGATCCCATACAGTAATATTCAATATATCTCGAGGACCTACTTTATATTGATCATAATTTTCTTTTAATGGCGTCCCTTTAATTGTTTTTGAGCCAATTCGATAATCAAAATAATGATTTGCAACATTGTCCGCGCCTAAACTTCGATTATTAAGATCTTTTTCAATATCGATAATCATTTGAGCCGTTATCGTTTGAATATTAAGAGGTCGCAAAGTCGTTTTATCATTTTCCGTCACCGGCATTTCAGCACTTGACTCATCAGAAAATGGACTCATATGCATACCAGGTATAAGAGAACAACCCGACAGCAACAAGGAAACAAATAAAAACATCAAAAAGTTAAGTTGCATTTTTTATCCTATTTTTAATATTTAGTGAAAATAATTTTACTAGGGAGCATTATCCAGTTATCCTATAAACTAGCAGAACCCCATAATAATAACAGTACAAACAAAAGATCGCATTAGATTTTAAGCATATACAACATATTACAATTTATTTTTAATTCAAAACCAATTTCGAAAAGAATACCTTTTTTATAAATTTAAAGTCAATGAGCTATTATTAAAAACAGATCAACTACCCTGCCTCAAACGATTAAGTATGATAAGACAGGGCTGATTTGATTTAAAAACCATTGGTTTTAAATCTTTTTGACTAATGTAACGACAACAAGTAGTCAGTAGGTTTTGCTTCGCGAAAAAATCAGATTCTTTTAACCCACTCCAAAACACCTTTTTCTATTAAGTGTAATGAACTTTCAAATACTTTTTTTTCTTTTTTATAAGGATCGGGTATTTCAAACCCTTCCCACTCACCTAGCTTAAAGACTTTTCCCTTCGCGCTGCTCTCTTTATTTTCTATATGCGTTTTATGCCCTGATTCCATTACTAGTATCAAATCTGACTTTCTAATTATAGTTTGATTTAATTGTGTTGCACGATAACCAGAAATATCAATATCCTTGTCTTTCATAAGCTGTATGGCTATTGGGTCTGGCTTATGTCCAACTAAGGCACCGATTCCCGCAGAACTAACAAAACAATTATCTTTACCAATTTTGGCTAGGCTTTTTTTTAATATCGCCTCTGCCATTGGGCTTCTACAGATATTACCTACACAAACCACAAGTATATTATTAAACAATTTTAAATTTCCCTAGTTTTCTTCAGAGTCAGTGAGCTTTATTATTTTTAGGCTCAATATATCCGTTTAATTCTAAAAAACCTTTTCCTTTATGGCTTCCAGAAACCTGCATCGCGCCTTCCCAGTACACTAGATAAGTTGTTAATTTAGCATCAAACTCACTATTTTCAACAACACTTTTTACGACTAAATCTATTTCTTTCTGAGGTATTTTAATTTCCCATTCTACAGGATAGCTCTTCGATGTTTTTTCACTAACCCAACTTTTTTTAGGCGTGATAATAAAATCATTTTTATTTAATATCTCAGTTTTTCCATTTTTTGAAATACTGCCATTATAACTCACTGGTCTTCCGTATTTGTCTTTAATCTGATAGATCATCAGATCCATACCATTATCTAGTTGTATACTAAACCAAACCCAAGACATTTTACCAGTATAAAAATCACCCCATTGATGGTCGAACCAAGCCACGCCTTTAACTGACTCTTTTATCCCTCCGACATCTAATACACCAGAAATACTCATACGAGTACGGGAATAATAAAAACTTTCACCTAAGGCACCAAGTGGTAAAACGCCATTGTCACCATGAAGAACAATTGGCCGTGTACTTTCCAAATCCAGGTCAAAAGCAAACTTTTCATTCGCCACTTTTAACTTGTCACTTCCACCTCCACCTTGCATAACCCAGTTTTCATGGCTGAAATTAAATTTATTTTTAAATCCCACAGATAAATTCCCACCAACTCGGGTTTGGTCTGTAAAATAGTAACCAGACTGATGATCTGCTAGTGAACTATGAAAGACTGTTTGAGTGGTTAAATTATTTAGTAAAAATGTAGTAAAATGAAAGCTAAATTCCTTTCCAGATTCTGTTACTAAATGACCGTTATAATACCACCACTCCATCCCGTCAGAATGGTGCCCATCATCTTTTGGTAACTCTACCGTATTAATCTTGGCTACTTCTACTTCAGACCATTCTGTCGCGATACCTGGCTGTGTCACCTTATAATAAAAATAAGCAAAAATCGACAATATAAAGAAAACTTTAAGATAAGAAACAATTACTTTTATTTTCTTATTCTTTTTATATCTTTTTTTTACTCGACTTTTATGATTCATGGATTTCAATTTAAAACCAATTGCCTTACTTAAGCTTAACCATCAAAACTTTTAGCTAAAGCCACAAGAAAATTGCAACTAAAGCAGTCTGAAATGTAATGTACCACTCTTTACTTAACAATAACTTAATAAAACAATACAGAAATAGTTTTTGAAATAAAATAGATTCATCAATCTAAATTATCATGTTTGGAGGCTGCGACCGGAATCGAACCGGTGTAGATGGCTTTGCAGGCCACTGCATAACCACTTTGCTACGCAGCCTTAAAGAACATAAAAAGAAAAAACAAAAAAGCCGCGTACTTCGCGGCTTCTTTTAATTTTGGAGCGGGAAACGAGATTCGAACTCGCGACCCCAACCTTGGCAAGGTTGTGCTCTACCAGCTGAGCTATTCCCGCAATACAATTTATCACGCTATTATAACTAACAATCTTATTTCGTCAATCATTTAATCTAAATTATTAGAAACTGTCCAGCCCTTTTTCCCTGAACACTCACCATCAAGCATTTCTACTTCAACAAACTTTGCTTTACCAAAAGCTTCTTGTATTTGCAAAAGTTTAATTTTTGTTCCTTGTGGCATATGCTTACATTCACCTTTTCGATCTTCTTCTTCCGTGTCATCATAAGCAGCAATTGAACCTGGAACCGCTACCAACCTTACAGTTGCATCAGGATCGTAAGTATTAACGCCTTTTAAAGCATACGTTTGGCCAACAGCCAAATTCATAACTTTAGCTGCAGGAAGAGACGGCTTATCTCCTCCACCCATCATCATAAGTCCAAGAACAACAAATGCTAAAGCACCTATTGCTCCATATAATAACTTAGGGTTAGATTCTTTTAAAGCCATTAGTTTTGAAGTTATATTCTCTGAAGTTTCAGTAACAGTTTCAACTGCATCACTGACAACTTCTTCTGCTTGATCTACAGCTGATTCCACCACCTCTTCAGCTTGATCTACACCTGATTCTACTATTTCTTCTGCTTGCTCAATAACAGAGTCAGTTTTATTTTTATTCTCATTTTCATCATTACTCATTTTTTTCCTCTTATATTCAAAGCCTTCAGAATATATTTAAAAATACAAAAAAAATTATAAATTCCATATTCTATAATAATAATCAAGAATTATTTCAAAAATATCAATTCACCATATTCTTTGTACAGTATTCTATATTCTTTTATAATTATAATTTGAATGGACAAGGTACCATGCTGACAAAACTTTTCAAGTGATCATTTAGTTTCTCTGAAAAAACCCACAACTTTTGTCCATATACTCCTCATGAGAAGCTCATCTGTCATAGATACCCAATTAAATATCAAGTTGATTTTTTAAAAAAGACAGTATTAATGCAGAAAAAATTTTAGGATATTCTTCGCGTAATGCAAAAAAAATCGCTCAAAACCACTTAGCTATTAAGGCACCTACCAACAAAAAAATAGTAATAAAAACCGCGATCACATGACTAGGGAAAGTGTATTTAGCTGTAAAAAAATAAATCCTTTATTTGTTAATTTGTTGAGATGTTTTTTCTTCATCAAGGCGTCTACACTCAAATTGCCAATATCCTTGCCCAACATTCCCTCCACCTCCAAGCATAACAGGAAAATTTTTATCTTTCATAAACATACGAACAATGTCTCCGTTCCTATATGATCCTGAAGCCATTAATATATATGTTTTTTCTTTAGCGTCAATTTTTACTCTATAAAGTAAAGCTTTATAGCGTTCATTTTTTGAATCAAAACTAACGTCCATATCTATATAGCCAACCGTATATACTTGTTGTGATAAGGGTAAAAGTTCAAAAATAATTTTTCCTTTTAAATTTGGCA
>CAZHUE010000128.1:0-7842 GCA_964535875.1 uncultured Methylomarinum sp. | reverse complement strand
TTTTTAAACAGAAGCCATGTTTTACTGAGACCATTATTTATTTTCTATTCTTTAGTAAAAAGCAGAAAATAAAGCCGCCCGATGCCTCTACATTACTTTGGATACGGCGGTTTTATCTTGACACTTGATGATTGTAATTGTATAAGTAGGCTCGCTTCTCTTGGCATTTTATTTTTGGTTATTAGCCGGCATACTAAGGAAAGCTTTTCCACACTTAATAATAATTTAAACTTGAGATCACTTTACTTCCTAAGGGGGAATAATGAATAAATCGGAACTTATTGATGCTATGGCAGATGCATCTGGCTTAACTAAGGCAGATTCTGGCCGCGCTTTAGATGGTTTTCTTAGTGCAGTAACTGACGCTTTAACTAGTGGGGACTCAGTTGCTTTAGTTGGTTTTGGAACTTTTTCAGTGAAAGAAAGAGCAGAAAGAAAAGGCCGTAATCCACAAACAGGTGCAGAAATAACAATAAAAGCTGCAAAAATCCCTTCATTTAAGGCTGGTAAAACCTTAAAAGATGCTGTAAACTAGCTCTTTTTAGTCGGGTGCTTAGCTCAGCTGGGAGAGCATCGCCCTTACAAGGCGAGGGTCGGGGGTTCGAACCCCTCAGCACCCACCAGATCTTGGAGCGGTAGTTCAGTTGGTTAGAATACCGGCCTGTCACGCCGGGGGTCGCGGGTTCGAGTCCCGTCCGCTCCGCCAAAACTAGAAACTCTGAATCTTTTGGTTTGGGGTTTTTTTTTGCTTAAAATTTACTTGTTATTTATGCTATATTCATGCATCAGCGATTTGTGACTATTGATTATAATATTTATGTGCAAAAGCAGGTTTCAGTGCAGAAATAGTGACATTTTTGTCATCGTGTTTTTATAATTTTGAAACCTACAAAGGAATATTACGCCAACAATTTTTGACTGTCTTGTTATACGCCAGTATATCTGTTGTTAAATGCAAGTTATTTCTTGTATATTCCTTTTTACTTATACTCTGTTCAGGACAAGATATATGTTATTAAAGATTAGAGAAAAATCAAAGGGTGTTTTTTCATGGATTATTTTATTATTGATCTGTGTGCCATTTGCTTTGTGGGGTATTCAAAATTATGTAGGAGGAGGGACAGAAACAGCTGTTGTCAGTGTTGGTGATAAAGACTTTTTTCAAGATGATTTAAATAGAGCTTATTCGCAGTTCAGCCAGAATTTAGCTGGAATGAATATTGATGAGAGCTCATTAAAAAAACAAGCGTTAGAAAAATTAATTCAGGATGAAGTGTTATTTCAGCACGTAGAAAACCAAGGGTTAGTTATAGCAGATACATCAGCTAGACAATTTATTAAAGGGCTAGAATATTTTCAAACAGATGGAAAATTTGATAATGAGCAATATAGATCATTATTGGCTTCACAACGGTTGTCAGCTGGAGAATTTGTTAACAGAATCAAAAAAGCTTTGATGATGGAGCAGTTTCAACGAACTATCATAGAAAGCAGTTTTGCAACTAATGCGGATATTGAGAATTTTTTCAAAATACAAAATCAGACTAGGGATGTGGAGCTTGTGTCTATTGCTTTACCTCAAGTAAAAGAAGATCCTACAGCAGAGGAAATTCAGGCATATTATCAGACTAATCAGAATTTATTTTTATCTGAAGAGCAAGTTGCTGTTGAATATGTTGAGTTATCTTTGGATGATCTAGCCAAAAAAGTAGAGCCTACTAGTGAGCAATTGAAAGCATATTATGATGAACAAAAAGAGCAGTATACGACTAAGGAACGTCGTAAAATAAGTCACATACTGTTTGCTTTTACCAAAGATTCTGACGATGATAAGAAACAGTTGGATAGAGCTTTAAAAGCAAAATTGGCTTTACAAAACAAAGAATTTTCTGTTTTGGCGAAAGAGTTATCTGATGATAAATTGACTGCCGCTAAAGGAGGAGATTTAGGTCTTTTTAATATTGGGGTTATGGAAAAAGCATTTGAAGATGTTGCTAGTTCTTTGGAATTGGGAGAAGTCTCTGAACCGGTTAAATCGGCTTTTGGTTATCATCTAATTAAAGTAACAGAGCTTAAGGAAGGAACGGTTAAATCGTTTGATGAAGTTAAGGGAGAATTAACTAAAACATATCAAAAATCCAATGCAGAAAATACTTTTTATGAGATGGGTGAGAGATTAACAGAGTTAAGTTACGAAAATCCTGATAGCCTGAAAATTGTATCTGATGAGTTAAACCTTGACGTTAAGAAAACAAGTTTATTTAATAAAAATATTAAACCTGATTCTTCTGATAAATTGAATATCTTGAATGAAACTGCATTTGTAAATGCAGCATTTTCTGAAGATGTATTAAAAGGAAATAATAGCCAACCTATTGAGATTGGAACTGATAAGTTGGTTGTTTTGAGAATGACTGAGCATCTACCCGCTAAAGCAAAAGAATTAGAAAAAGTAAAACCCGTAATTGTTGCAACACTTTTAAAAGAAAAGGCTAAGAAAATAGCATTAGAAAAAGCAACAACAATTAAAAATAGTGTTCTGTCTGGAAAAACTATGCAAGAGGCAATAGAAGGTCAAGGGTTAAAAATACAAAAAATTATTGGTTTAGCAAGATCCAATAAGGATGTTTCTTGGCTAGTTACTCAGGGTATTTTTAAAGCAGCTAAACCAATAGAGGGTAAAACTACTGTTTTCGCAATAGAAGAGCCATCAGGTAAACAAATAGTGGTTAATGTAATCGCAGTTAATGAGGGTGCTATGACTAAAGATGACAAGGCTAAGATAGAGTTGGCTGAAACCAATATGGCTAAAGCATTTGGTCAGTCAGAATTTGCTAGTATTCTCGAAAGCTTGAGAAAAAATACAGAAGTTAAATTTAACGCTCCAGAATCAAATTAATGGGGTGCGCTTATTTATTATAATTAACTCATCAATTGATGGGTTAATTAATTCTGTCAGCAACCTGAATCATTATACTAACTCTGCGATTTTTTTCTCTTCCTTCACTAGTTGAGTTATCAGCTAGAGGTTTTGTTGCAGCACTACTCATGGCTCTTAAACGGGAAGCATCAATATTCTCTGTTATTAAGTAACGTAATACATTGGTTGCCCGTGTTGCTCCTAGTTCCCAATTAGAAGGGAATCTTTCTGTTTTAATTGGCTGGTTGTCAGTATGGCCTTCTATAAAAATTAAACCTAATGATTGATCTAATAATGGAGCTAGTTTTTTAAGAAGAGACTTTCCATTATCTAAAAGCTTGGCTTCCGAAGATTTAAATAATATTTTGTCTTGTATTTCAAGTTGTGCATAGCCAAGTGTAACTTTCATATCAACTGCGTTGTTTAACCCTAGATCTTTAATTATCTTTGTTAACTGCTTTTGTAATTTGTTTTTAGTGGATGCTTTAATAGCTGCGGTTTTTTCATCCCGAGGTTTTTTTATGTTTTTAACATTAGAGAATTTTTCAATTGAGGACTGATGAATTTCTTGTTGGGTAATTGCAGTAGTTGAAAATGGTTTTTTTAAGTTTATTTCTTTAGCGTTTGTTTTTTGGATAACCTTTTTAGCAAGAACTGTTTTTTTATTAGGGCTTTTTGATTTTTTTGACGGAGTGTCAGACTCAAAGTCACTTAAAGCCATTAAGGTGATTACAAGCATAATAATTAGCACGAACACATCTAGATAAGTTAATAGCCAATTTTGTTGAGCATAATCGGGCTGTTCAGTCAGGTCTTCAATGGATAAAGAGGCATGATGTTTCTGAAAAGAACTATTCTTCATGATACTTTTTAGTTTTTAGTTCATCTTCATGTGTCGCAATAAATGATTTTAATGTTTCGCGTACAAAAGAAGGGGTTCTACGATCTGCAATTAGAGTGATACCTTCCATTACCATGCTCATAATCATAATTCGTTGCTCAGTGCGCCTTTCTAATTTTACCGCTATTGGGTTAAATATTAGATTTGCAAGGAGAAGGCCGTAAAAAGTCGTAATCAATGCAACAGCCATATTGGACGTTATCGCACTGATATCACGTATTTCAATAATCTGAAGCATATTGATTAATCCGACTAAAGTACCTAGCATACCGAAAGCAGGGGCATAAGATGCCAGGCTATAGAAAATATTTGATTCAGCCTTTTCTTTAGCTCTTAAGCGTGCAATTCTCCATTTTAATAATGCAAGAATGTCGTCTACTGGTGTTTTATCAACAATTAGCTGAAAACCAGTCTTTAAGTAGGGGTTGTTGATTGTTTCAATAACATTTTGTATTGCAACTGAGTCGCGTTGAAACCACATTTTTGCAACGGCAGTGATTTCGTCAGCTTCAGTTTGTGGGTTTAAACTTTCGTATAAGAATATGAGTTTAATTGACTTTATTCCTTGCTTGATGTCTCTTAAGGGATAACTTAAGAAGGCTGCTGCTGTAGTGCCAGCACAGACAATAATAAAACCATTGAGGTTTAGAAATGTTGAAGGGTCATTTGCTGCATATAGAATAATAAAAAGAACGAGGATAACGCTAAATATTACGCCTAATGCAGTTGAGTAATTGATAGAGCTTTTTGCAGAGGATGTCATTTTTTTCTTATTATTGCTATAGATCATTTAATAATAGCAAAATATATGAAAAAGTGTGAAAAGTGTAAGTAAAAATAGTATGTTATAAAAAACCTATGTCATTCAAAACAAGAATTAAATAACAGCTGCTATGGTTTGTAGCGAACAAAGGGGAAGCTAAAATTTTAAAAGAGGTAAGGGTGGAATCCTTTCTAACTAGTGGTGCAAAGCTGAATTGGAATATCCATAGTTTGATACAGTACAGCCAGTAGAATAACCCCACTGGCATTACAAGCCTAAAAATTAGACTAATTTTTGAGCCATTGAAAAAGCATCTCTAAAATCCAGATAAACAGGTTTGTCATTTTCTAAGATTAATTCCAATAATTTGTGTTGCAATTTATATTTAATATTTCCTACCGTAAGTGCTCCAATTCCAGTGGCTGGTTGAGGTGTGTCAAGGGTGGAGCCATTGTCATTGGCGCCAACACCTGCAATACCTGCGGGTGGAACTGCATTCACATCACCTGCAACTTTAAGTTGCTTTGCCTGATTAAGGACTTCTGAGCTTAATACTTGTATGCCTGCTTTAGCTGTACAAAATATAATGTCGACATCGGCTAATAACAAAACCTTTTCTTCATCTGAACCAGCCATAGCTCCTGTTAGAGTGCTTTGGCAACGACGATTGTATTCTTTTGCAGCATCATTGGCGGTATCAATTGACATGTGATCGACTAGAGAGGTGGTCGCCCCAGCTAGAGAAGCAATAACGCCAGTGGCGATGCCTACGGGGCCTGTCCCTCCGAACACAAGTGCTTTGCTGTTAGCAAGATCCTTGTTGTGTTTTTCTTTTAATTCTTTTTCAGCGCAGGCAACTAATGCTGCTGCTGTGGTAAATGCTCCGCTTGGATCGGCAAGAATTGAGACTTCAAAAGGTGGAACCATTGCTTGTTTTGCACTGCTGATCATATCCATTGCTAAGCCAATATCTCGGCCGCCGATAAAAATACCTGTGCGTTTAATTCCTGAAGGACTACGAGAAAAAATAACGTCCTGTGTTAAGTCATGGATGCTATCAAGTTTTACATTGTTATAAGGCATCAATACTTCAAAACCAGTATCAAGTGCCATATTGATGTCAAACGGGCTATTATTTGGCATAGGGTCAAACATATGAAGAATACTGCGTTTTGGCATTTTACTTCCTTTTATTTTATGGATTTTATAATTTCACGAGCAACTTCAAAAGCATGTTCAAAATGTAAATAAACAGGCTCATTATTTTCAATCATCTGTGTTAATAAACGGCTTTGAGTTTTATATTTGATATTGCCAATTGCCAATGCCCCTAATCCTACTGCTCCACTGGTGTTTCCAGTAATTGCTTTACCATTATCAAAAGGGTCTAGCCCTGCAATTCCTGATGGTGGGATTGCATTAATATCTGCTGCAACTTTAAGTTGTGCTGCTGAAGATATTTGGTCTGTATTGAGTAACTCAATACCGGCTGCCCCCGTTGAAAAAATAACATCAGCAGTTTTAATATATTCTGCTTTATCTAAATCAGCACCGGCAGTAATAGTAATTTTTCCCTCACCAAATTCTTCATTGCAAAGATCTGCTATTCGTTGAGCTTTATCTAATTGCCGGCCAATGATTTTGACATTAGCACCTGCCTGAGCAGCCAGGACTGATGTGACCTGGCCTACAGGCCCAGTCCCACCAAAAACGAGTAAATTTTTTCCTTCGAATGATGTGTTAAATTTTGTATCCAGTTCTTTCTCAACTGCGGCAACCATGCCTGCAGCAGTTGTAAATGCTCCACTAGGATCAGCAAAAACTGAAACTTCAAAGGGTGAAAACATAGAGTTTTTAGCTATTTTTAGCATATCTCTGGCTTGTTTTGAGTCTCTGCCACCAATAAATATCCCTGTTCTCTTAAGGCCCTTAGGACTGCGAGAAAAAATAACATCTTGAATTAACCCTTTTACTTCGCTGGCTTCAACATTAGTATAGGGTATCGCTGAAACCCAGCCAGCGTCCATCGCCATGTTTACGTCAAATGGGCTTAAGTTTTTAGCTGTGGTTAACATATGTAAGATGAATGATTTTTCCATAATTGTCTCGAATTAATTAACAGGAATTTATATATAAAATTAAAAATCTGAACCTATTATAGTTTAAGCACACTGTGTTCAGCAAAAAATAGTCAACTTGTGTATTATTATACTCATTTTGAACCTCTGGAGAATTGAATAATGCATAATGTTACATTGATTAAAGGTGATGGTATTGGGCCATCTATTATGGACGTGGCCATTAAAATTATTGATGCAACAGGTGTTAAAATTAATTGGGAGGATGCAGAGGCTGGATTAGCTGCTTTTGATAAATATGGTACGCCGATTCCAGATGAAACCTTGGCTTCAATTGATAAAAATCGAATTGCTTTTAAAGGACCTTTAACGACACCTGTTGGAGGAGGATTTAGAAGCATAAATGTAGCATTACGCCAGAAATATGATTTGTACGCCAATATTCGCCCTGCTAAAACATGGAAAGGTGCACAAACTAAATTTGATAATGTAGATATTGTTATTGTTAGAGAAAATACTGAAGGTCTATATATGGGGCTTGAGCATTATTTAACTAGGCAGAAAGATGTTGCGGAAAGTTTAGCCGTTATCACCAAAGAAGGGTCAGACCGTATCGTAGAATATGCGTTCAAATACGCTATAGAAAATGGACGTAAAAAAGTGACAGTCTGTCATAAAGCTAATATTTTGAAACTGACCTCAGGTCTATTCTTGGAAACCGCTAGAGAAGTAGCTAATCGGCATCCTGAAATTGAATTTGATGAGAAAATTGTTGATGCAACGTGTATGCATATGATTATGGATCCCTCACAATTTGATGTTGTGGTTACAACTAATATGTTTGGTGATATCTTGTCTGATTTAACTGCTGGTTTAGTTGGTGGTTTAGGTTTGATTCCAGGTGCTAATATTGGAACAAATGCCGCATTATTTGAAGCTGTTCATGGGAGCGCGCCTGATATTGCCGGAAAAAACATTGCAAACCCGACAGCTGTAATTATGGCTGGTGTGATGATGCTAAATCATCTTGGAGAAATGTCTGCTGCTAAAAAAATCAAAGATGCAGTAGAAAAAATTGTTGAGCAAGGTGATTACGTCACTCCTGATTTAAAACCAGGTTCAAAAATAGGAACAACGGAAATGGGAGAGGCGATTATTGCTGCTTTATAGTTATTATTCG
>CAZHUE010000127.1:5395-7887 GCA_964535875.1 uncultured Methylomarinum sp. | reverse complement strand
AGATAGTGATAAGAAAGCGAAAAAAAATAGGCGGAAATAGTGATGATCTTGACTGAAAAAAAATGGTTGCAAAATAAAATGAAAGTAAGGCGTCTTGGTTTAAGTGTTTTCGTTTTATGCTTATCTGGTTGTATTAATGACGATGTTAGTGATTTAAGCCAGTATGTTCAGGAAATTAAGGCTCGGCCAAAAGGAACAATTCAATCACTACCAGAGACAAAAGTAGTTGAACCGTTTATTTTTAACCCTGATGGTTTGAGGGATCCTTTTAGGCAGGTAGAAAAAGCAAAGAAAGAAACATCGACTGATGTTTCTTTAGGTACTGGGGTTGCCCCTGACACTTCAAGAAGGAAAGAAGAGTTAGAAGCTTATCCTTTAGATACATTACAAATGGTAGGAACGTTAACAATGGAAGAAAGGCTGTGGGGCCTAATTAAGGCAAGTGATGGAACGATACATCGAGTTCAAAGAGGAAACCATATGGGGACAAATTATGGTGAAATTATTCGGATTTTAGGTGGCAAAATAGAGTTAATGGAAATAGTTCCTGATAAATCAGGTTCGTGGGTTGAACAGCAAGCTTCATTACAACTGGCTGAGTGATTAAGGGTTACATAATGAGTATTAAAAACAATAGAACAAAGAAAGTACAAGCACTTCGCCTTTGTGGTGGTGTCGCCGCAGGATTATTCTTATCAATGGCGCAAGTTCCTTCTGTAATAGCGGGTAATACAGCTATTACAGAATTAACTTCCACATCAAATTTAGATGTATGGGTTGATGATAAAGCGATTACAGATCTGAATTTTTCTTCTCTATCAGGGGATAAAGTTCAGATTGAGTTGGCTTTGAATGGAGCTGTTGATACACCTAAAGTCTTTCAAACCAATAATCCGGCAAGGATTTTTCTTGATTTTGCAGATATACATAGTAATTTAGACAAAAAAATGTATAAGGTGAATCAAGGTGCTGTTAAGGCAGTCCATGTTGTGGAAGGCAGGGGTAGGACTCGTGTCGTTATTAAACTTTCTGAAACAGCCTCTTATGATTTAGAGGTTGTTGGAAATAAGGTTAAGGTAGTTTTGGAGCCTTTAGCTTTGGCTAGTTCAGAATATCAATTGAAGTCCCCGAAATTAAAGAGCAAGAATAATTCTGATTTGATGGCGAAGAAAAATGATTCTATTGAATCAAAATTTGTAGCTAATAAGTCGTCTGGCTTGAAGAATAAATCAAAGTCTGGAAAATTAAATCTATTTCCTGAGCAAGCAATTAAAAATATTGATTTTCGTAGAGGGCCAAAAGGCATTGGACGTTTACTTATAAACCTTTCATCCCCTAACACAGTAGTAGATATGAAGGAACAGGGTGGAAAAGTTATTTTGAATTTTCTAAATACTAAGCTACCAGAAAGATTGGCTAAAAGTTATGATGTATCGGATTTTGCAACACCTGTACAAAAAATAGATGCACAAACCAGAGGTAATGGAGTGACATTGACAGTTTCTTTAGATGGTGGGCACTATGATTACTCATCTTTTCAATCCGAGGGGATGTTGACAGTAGATTTTATTCCGCTGTCAATGGCAGAAAAGAAAGCAATCCTAAAAAATAAATTCCCTTACTCAGGTGAAAAACTAACATTTAATTTTCAGGATATTGAAGTCAGATCGGTTTTACAAATTCTTGCTGATTTTACTGGGCTTAACATCGTCGCGGCAGACTCAGTAGGCGGAAATGTAAGTTTACGTTTAAACGATGTGCCTTGGGATCAAGCTTTAGACTTAATACTTAAATCTAAAGGCTTGGCTAAAAGAGAGATGGGAAATGTTGTTTTAGTTGCTCCTTCTTCAGAAATAATCAAGATTGAGAAAGAAGAGTTAGAAGCTAAAAAAGTCATTGAACAGCTTGAACCATTGAGAACTGAATATTTACAAATTAATTATGCAAAAGCTGAAGATATTTTAGCATTATTAACTGGTTCAAACGTTGTGAAATCAGTCACTGAAATGAATAATTCAGGTTCAGAGAGAAGTAACGGAGGGGGGCTTGGAGGAGGTTTTGGAGGAAATAATTCAAGATCAACAGAATCTTCTGAAATGCAAGGTATGTTATCTTCTCGAGGTAGTGCAACGGTTGATGGCAGAACTAATACCGTTATTGTCACGGAAACAGCAAAACAACTTGAAAATATTGCAGAAATGATTAAAATTCTGGATATCCCTGTCAGGCAAGTTATGATTGAGGCAAGAATTGTGACTGCAGATACTAGTTTTGCCCAGGAAATTGGCGTCAGATTTGGAATAGCAAAAGCAGCTGAGGTCGGTTCTGGAAAGGTTTTTGCAATGGGTGCCGGACAAAATACTTATGGAGAATTAGTTCCTGATTCAGATGGCTCTTTCGTATCCGTTCCCGATGGGGCTGGTTATTTGGTGGATTTAGGTGCTAGTGCAATTTCGAATCACCCTGCAGGTGCGTTAGGAATGACTTTAGCT
>CAZHUE010000127.1:0-5383 GCA_964535875.1 uncultured Methylomarinum sp. | reverse complement strand
GTTCTTAATTTAGAGCTATCAGCACTAGAGAATAATAATAGAGGGGAGGTATTAGCAAATCCTCGAGTGATGACATCAGATAGGGAAATAGCTTATATTAAACAGGGCATACAAATACCCTATACAACGGTTAGTCAGGATGGCACACAAACAGAGCTTATTGATGCGGTATTAGAATTAAATGTTACGCCGCAAATCACACCTGATGGCGATGTGATAATGGATTTGTTAATTAAAAAAGATTCACCTGATGAGGCAACCGGTGGTATTGATAAACGAGAAATTGATACAATGGTACGTGTAAAAGATGGAGAGACAATCGTACTGGGTGGGGTTTATGAAGGGAGTTCTGGGAAAAATGTGTATAAAATTCCTTTTCTCGCTGATTTGCCAGGCGTAGGGTTTTTATTCAAAAAGAATATTGAGAGTGAAAGGAAAAAAGAATTGTTGATTTTTATAACACCTAAAATAGTAAAAAACACCTTATCGACTAGATGATGGAAGATAACGTATAATAAATAAAAAGGGGGCTCGATGCCCCCTTTTTTATTCGCACTTCTGTGGAATCATAAGGCAAGTTAAAATTCGGAAGATATTAAATCTTCAGCCTTAATGGCGTGAGTTTAATGGATTGGTTATTTGGTAAATGTAAATATACAGAATAAAATTGTGATTCTAACTACCGAATAACAATGTTGAATGTTATATTGGGTCTATGTAAATCAGTTGAGAACGGGTTTTACCCAATTTTTAACAAAACCGTGAGACAAATTACATTCACCCCTTTTGTAAGTGATGAAAAACTGAATAAAATATGTTATTTATTGATAGAGGTACCTTAAAGTTACAGCTAGACTTATGGGTTCAACTGAGTTTATTTAGGTTGAGCAAAAATTTATATTAAAAATAGCGTCCAATTGAGGTTTTAGGATGGGGAAGCAAGCAGAAAATATTTATTTAATTGGTCTGATGGGGGCTGGAAAAACTACTATAGGTAGACAATTGGCCACATCATTGCAGTTACCTTTTTATGATAGTGATAAAGCAATAGAAGAACAGACTGGTGTAGATATTTCAACAATATTTGAATATGAGGGTGAGGAAGGTTTTAGAATTCGAGAACGAAATATGCTTCAAGAGCTTACACAAATTGATGGAATAGTATTAGCAACGGGAGGAGGGGCAATTTAACTGAAGAAAATCGGAACGCTTTAAAAGACAATGGGTTTATTGTCTATTTACAATGTTCGGTTGATAAAATATTGCAAAGAACCAAAAGAGACAGCCAACGACCTTTGCTTAAAACCACTGACCCAAGAGAACGTATTGAGGCATTATTTGCAGAAAGGGAAGGTTTTTATCTAAGTTGTGCAGACTTCACAATAGAAACAAGTATTATGCAGAGTAAAGCAGTTGTACAAAATATTTTGAATGAATATAACGAAACTCATTAGGCTAGTATGAAAGAGTTGCGTGTTGAGTTAAAAGAAAATAGTTACCCGATTTATATTGGCTCTGGATTACTAACACAAAAGGAGTTATTGATAAAGCATATCAAATCCAAACAAGTGTTAATTGTGACTAATGTTACGATAGCACCCTACTATTTATCCCATTTACAAAATAGTTTGGCTGAGTTTCAAGTAGATACTATTGAACTTCCTGATGGTGAACAATATAAAAACCTGGAATATATCAATAAAATTTTTGATCAGTTACTTGAGAATAAATACAGCCGAAATGCAACATTAATCGCATTAGGTGGCGGAGTGATTGGTGATATGGGGGGGTTTGCGGCAGCATGTTATCAACGTGGTATCCCTTTTATACAAATACCAACAACAGTCTTGGCACAAGTGGACTCATCCGTTGGAGGCAAGACAGGGGTAAACCACCCTTTAGGTAAAAATATGATAGGCGCATTTTATCAGCCGCAGTGTGTTATTGCAGATATGGATGTATTGGATACCTTAGATGATCGTCAACTAGTGGCTGGTATTGCAGAAGTTATAAAATATGGTTTGATTCGAGACTTAGAGTTTTTTGAGTGGCTAGAAAAAAATATAACCTTATTACTTGCTAGAGATAAGGATGCATTCGCCTATGTGATAGAACGATCCTGCCAGAATAAAGCTGAAATCGTTGCAGAAGACGAATTTGAATCAGGAATTCGTGCTACCCTAAATTTAGGACATACATTTGGCCATGCAATAGAAACAGGCATGGGCTATGGGACATATCTTCATGGTGAAGCCGTCGCAATTGGAATAGGCTATGCCGCTGATCTTTCTAAGAGAATGGGTTGGATAACGATTGAAGATATGGATCGAATTATTGCTTTATTAAAGTCAGCTCATTTGCCCGTGCGTCCACCTAAAGGCATGAGTGTTAACCGATTTTTAGATTTAATGGCAGTAGATAAAAAAAATATTGATGGAAAAATAAGACTGATACTACTTGAATCTATTGGCATAGCAACATTACCTGTTAGTGTGGATCAGTTGCTTCTTGAACAGACCCTGAATTATTATGCTGGATAGTGAATCACCTGTTTTAAGTATGAATAAAATTCACATGCCTAAGCTAAAGAATGTTGAGTCAGCTTTATTAACATTAGAACGTGCCCAAAAATTGCATTTGTTGATCCACTTAATTACAAATCTTAAGCAGTCCTTAGTCATTTGTGGACCTAAGGGTATAGGGAAAACAGCTTTAATAGATGAATTAACAAAATGTGAGAAGGATATATTATCACTAGTTAATATTCAGGCATCATCTGATTTGAGTTTTGAGAACCTTCAATATCAATTAGTTAGGTTGCTAGAAAATCAACTTGGTTTTGATGCTGAAAACGAGGATGTTTCCGACGTTTTATCTATGCTTGATAAGAATCACCAGAAAGTCGTTATTATTATTGATGATGCTGGGCGGTTAATGCCTGGGTTGATTGATACACTTATTCAGTTTGCTAGCGAAAATCAAAGTTTAAAAATTGTGTTTTCTTTGACTCTTGATGAAATGCAATTGAAAAAAAATTCTGATCGTAGAATAGATGATTGTCATTTTATAGATATTCCACCTCTAACAAAAAAACAATGTGGTTTTTTTTTAAGAAGCCTGTCTGCGCAACCAGGAACTAATCTGGAATTTAATGATATTAATGATCAATTAATAGAAAAAATATATGAAAAAACAGATGGAGTACCCGGGGAAATAATTTCTGAAGCATCAAAAGGAAATAATTTTGATATTGTAAGCTTGTGGAAATATAAATGGATTGGATTGGTCATAATAGTTGCTTTGTTATTGACTACGTTTGCTAGTTTTTTATTTAATGATGAACCTGAATCAAAACAGAGCAGAGAAGAAAGCATATCGGATAATAAATCAGAGAAGGTAGAAATAACACCTTACTACGTCCGACCTGAGACAGACGTAGAAATAAATGATCCTCAAATAATCGAGGTTGAAAACGTCAATGAAAAAAAATCGAATGAAGACCAATCTAGTGAAATTCCAGTTAAAAAAACTGAACATAAAAATAGTGGGGTTGCAAAAAAAGCTGAAAAGATAACCCTTGAAGACTCTATTCAACATAAGAAAAAAACCTCCATATTTCATGATGAACAAGAAAAAAATGAAATTATTGAATTACTTGGTGCAAGTGCAGAGAAGAAAATAGAGCCTGAAAAAACAAGTAAAAAGTTAGTAGATAAAAAAAGAATTAAAACAGTTTCTATAGAGACTAAAAAGAAAGCGGATGAAAATAATAAAGAGTTAAAAAAAGATGCAATCATAAGGGCCGATGATAGTATGTGGGTCTTAAAGCAGCCAAAAAATTCTTACACAATGCAGTTAATCGTTTTATCGACACAGGACGCAGTGTCAGGGTTCTTGTCAGAATATACCAGTCTTTCTGATAACCTTAAATTTTTTAGAAAAAGAAAGAAGGGTGATAATCAATATGTTGTTATCTATGGTTCGTTTAAAGATGCTGCAACAGCTTCTTTAAAAATGAAATCTTTACCACCTCGCTTTAGAAAAGCATGGATAAGAAGTTTTAGAGGTTTACAAGAGATGATTAAAAAATAATATTTAATATGACTGCTTTAAAAAATGATATTTTCATTAAAACACTCCTTAAACAACCGGTTGATAGAACTCCTGTCTGGATGATGAGACAGGCAGGGCGCTATCTGCCTGAATATAGAGCTGTCCGGGCAAAAGCAGGTAGTTTTTTAGATTTATGTACTAATCCAGAACTGGCTTGTGAAGTAACTTTACAACCATTAGAACGGTTTGATTTTGATGCGGCAATATTATTCTCTGATATTCTAACAATTCCTGATGCTATGGGTCTCGGTTTATTCTTTAGTGAAGGTGAAGGGCCTAAGTTTAGAAATCCAGTCAGATCTGAAACTGATATTCGTAAATTACCGATCCCTGATCCTGGTAGTGATTTACGTTATGTTATTGATGCAGTAAGTTTAATCAGAAAAAATTTGCAGGGTAAAGTTCCCTTGATAGGTTTCTCAGGAAGTCCTTGGACGCTTGCTACTTATATGGTTGAGGGTGGTAGTAGCAAGAGTTTTGAGAAAGTTAAAGGGTTGATGTATCAGCAGCCTAAGTTAATGCATCTTATGTTGGATAAACTTGCTCAATCTGTTGCTTTGTATTTGAATGCTCAAATAGAAGCTGGCGCGCAAGCCGTAATGATTTTTGATACCTGGGGGGGAATGTTATCTTCCGAAGACTATTTAGAGTTTTCGTTAAATTACGCAAAACAAGTTCGCTCCTTACTTAAGACTAATATAAATGGCGTAGAAATTCCGACTCTTTTTTTTACAAAAGGTGGTGGTTTGTGGCTAGAGCAAATGGCCGAATCAGGATATAGTGCTTTAGGGTTGGATTGGCAAACAGATATTTTTAAAGCTAGAAATAGAGTAGGGAAACAAGTTGCATTACAAGGAAATATGGATCCTATAGCATTATATGGAGAGCCAGAATTGATAAGAGAAAAAGTTAAAGAAATTCTGCAAAAATATGGGCAAGGCTCTGGTCATGTTTTTAATTTGGGGCATGGTATACTGCCTGATGTAAATCCAGAGCATGTTAAGGTAATGGTAGATGCTGTGCATGAATTTAGTCCCCAATATCATTTGTGAAGTATTAAACCTTCATTCCACTCCTTGGCTTTGTCGCAAAGATAACTTTTCATAGCAAACAAAAAATCCAGAAATAAAGGGCTGTTTCTGTGCTTTTTATTGCGAGTCACCTTAAACCTAAAAAATTAGTTGATCGCTAAGTTCCGCTGTAACGTGTTAAATAAATATGATTAAGATAGATTTTATGCTCTCACCAGATAGTTGAGTGTTTTTCGCTT
>CAZHUE010000126.1:0-8041 GCA_964535875.1 uncultured Methylomarinum sp. | reverse complement strand
GTACATCCCCTGAAAGAAGGGAATGGTCTTCACGTTCAGCCATTGCTTGCATCAGCTTATGATGCATCAACCATGCTGTTGGATAGTTAATTAACCACTCTTTCAGCAGGAAAACAGACTGAAAAAATCGAACCTTTCCCTACTGTGCTTTTTATATCTAGCCTTCCAGCATGTCGCTGGATAATATGTTGAACAATGGCCAAGCCTAACCCTGTACCGCCCTTATCTCTTGACCTACCTTTATCTACCCGATAAAACCTTTCTGTGAGGTGAGAGAGATGTTCAGCAGGAATACCTTGTCCGTTATCTTTTACTTTAAAGCAGGCCTCACCGTAAGGTGTTTTTTTCCACTCAACAGTAACTTGTGTTCCATCATCTGTATGACGTATTGAGTTATGAATCAAGTTGCTACACACACTGACGATTTCTGCCTCTATACCTTTTATTTTTAAGTTAGCCTCTATTTCAGTTTCAAGGGTATGAGTATCTCCCATCATTAATGTCACCTCTTCTGAACAAATTTTTTGTAAAATTGAAGGGATATTAATAGTTGTGCTTACATCATCGTTTAGTTCTGAATTTTCCAAGCGAGAAAGTAGCAATAAATCTTCAATAATTCGTTGCATTCTAAACGATTGCTCCGTTGCTGAAGCAACGGCTGTTTGCAAATGTTCTGGCAAGGTCTCATCCTCTTGTATAATTTCTAAATACCCAGCAATAACAGTTAATGGTGTTCGTAGTTCATGGGAAGCATTAGCGATGAAATTTTTCCGCATTTGATGAACCTGCATTCGTTCACTAATATCTTCTGCGATAAGAAGTTTCATTTTTTTCTGAAGAGGAATTAATTGTAGTGCTAATTGACGACCGTCACTTTGTGGCAACGATACTTCGATTGCTTTAGGTTTCTTTTTGGTAAGAAATTGTTGCAGCTCTGGAAAACGTAATAGATTATCAATTCGATAGCCACGATCTCTTCTATGATCAATATTCAAGTACTCTAAAGATGCTTTATTCGCCCAGTCAATTTCATTATGCTCATTAAGGGCAACAGCAGCATAAGGCAGTCCTTTTATAATATCTTGCGAACGCTTGAGTAACTTCCCCATCTTTTTTTTTCGACTATCACTTTTTTTCTGCAAGTTTTGAATTTGTAGTGTGATATATTCCCAATACCCATTGCTATCGGGTAATTGTTGTGGGTTTGCTCCTTTCTCCAGCCACTTGGCTAACTCATGGAGCTTAAGTATTAACCATATCATATAGCCAATTAATGAGGCAACTAAACTAACACCCCACTGTCCACTGAGCATTCCGCCTAGTAGAGCAAAAAACAGGACTAGAACTATTCGCCAGTATTCAATGCTCCAATAATTTTTATTCATTATTATTTTCTATAAAACGATAACCTGCACCCCTAACAGTCATCACCATTTTATCTGCATTATATGGTTTTAATAATTTTCTTAATCGTAGAATATGCACGTCTACTGTCCGTTCTTCTATAAATATTCCTTGCCCCCAAACTTGATCCAGCAATTGTGATCTCGAATGTAAACGATTTGGTCTGCGCATTAAATAATGTAGTAGTCTAAATTCAGTAGGTCCAATTTTTACATTTTTCCCTTGAATTTTTAATTCATTATTTTCAATGTCCAGAGAAAGATCGCCTTTTTGGAGAATTTCTTCTTCATTTAATCCTTGAAAGCGTCGCACCAATGCTCTAATACGCGCATGCAATTCCTGAAGAGAGACAGGTTTGGTCATATAATCATCAGCCCCTGCATCCAGCCCTTCAATTTTGTCCATTTCTTCTGCACGAGCCGTTAGCATGATAATGGGAATATCTTTTTGTATTGGGTTTTTACGGATTTTTTTGATTATTTGGGGGCCAGTTTGATCAGGTAGCATCCAGTCCATTAAAATTAAATCAGGGTTGCTTTCATTGAGAATGGCTAAAGCTTGCCTTCCATCTTCAGCTTCTTTAACGCTAAAATTTTTAGTTGAAAGAAATTGATAAAGCATTTTCCTAATCGCATGATCATCTTCTACTATTAATAGATTTAGCATGGGCTGATTAAAATAATTGTTTTTGTTAATTGGACTAACGGTTCTATCATTATTCCAACTTATTTATTTAGTTTGTTGTTGGGTTGCCATAGAGAGAGGGTAGCCCAACTTTCCTTTCTTCTAAAATCTCTATTCCTTTCGTTCCATTTCACCAGGAAAATGATCGGCAAGCACGTCATCTAAACTGGTGTGCCGAATATCTTTACCTTTCACGAAATAAACAACATACTCACAAATGTTTCTTGAATGATCGCCAATTCTCTCTAATGATCTGGCGCACCATGTCACCCTTAACACACTTTTGATATTCCTGGGGTCTTCCATCATATGGGTGATCAACAGGCGAGATAAATTATTATATTCCTTATTGACCTTATCACCATTTGCAACAATTTTTAAAGCCAGCTCCGTATCCATACGAGCAAATGCATCCAATGCATCGTGCAACATCCCTAAAACAAGCTGACTCAAGTGAGTTAACTCTGCATGTAATTGATTAACGGCAGGGTATTTTGCCAATTTTATTGAAAAACGACCAATTTTTTCAGCTTCATCACCAATCCGCTCTAAATCGGTAATCACCTTTACTACTGCGATTACTAATCTTAAATCACTTGCAGCAGGTTGATTCCGTGCAATCACTTGTACGCATTGTTCATCTATTGCCACTTCCATTTTGTTGACTTTATAATCTGAACTTGAGACTTCTTCCGCCAATTCTACATTTCCATCCAGTAAGGACTTGACTGCATTATCCGCTTGGGCTTCTACCAAACCTCCCATCACAAGCACTTTATTCCGTATGTCTTCCAGATTCTGAGTATAACGTTGTGAAATATGTTTTCCTAATTGCATAGTTATTCCTTATCCAAAACGACCGGTAATATAATTTTCTGTCAATTGATGCTCAGGATTAGTGAACACTTGATTGGTATCATTCACTTCCACTAATTTTCCCAGATGAAAATAAGCAGTACGTTGTGAAACACGAGCCGCCTGTTGCATAGAGTGAGTCACAATAGCTATCGTATAATTTTCTTTCAACTCATCCATTAACTCTTCAATTGTTGCTGTTGCAATTGGGTCAAGTGCCGAGGTTGGCTCATCCATTAATATAACTTCTGGGTCAACAGCAATCGCACGGGCGATACAAAGACGTTGTTGCTGTCCTCCAGACAGTCCTGTTCCTGGCTTTAACAAATCGTCTTTAACTTCTTTAAACAACCCAGCTTTAATCAAACTGGCTTCCACCAAATCATCTAGATCTGACCGATTCGTTGCCAGCCCATGTAATTTTGCCCCATAAGCAACATTATCATAAATTGATTTTGGGAAAGGATTTGGCTTTTGAAAAACCATCCCGACTCTAGCACGGAGTAAAACCGGGTCTTGATCGTCAGCATAAATATCTTCACCATCTAATGTATGCTCTCCTGAAACGCGACAAATAGGAATGGTGTCATTCATTCGGTTTAATACGCGTAGATACGTTGATTTTCCACAACCAGAAGGCCCGATCATCGCAATAATTTCATTTTTTCCAATATCTAAATTGATATTAAAAATTGCCTGTTTGTCACTATAAAAAACATCACAATTACGTGAACTCATTTTGGCATTCTGTACCAGAGGTTTACCCACAGTACCGGAAATTTCCACATCAAATTCATCACGAGTTTCAACCACAGCAGGTTTATTCTCTTCTGATTCAAGTGATGCTTTTGCCATACCCGGAAGTTTTCCAATTAGATCTGTCATATTTACTTACTCAAAATAGAATATTTAAGCTCAAGGATATTATTAATATCTTCGCTCCTTATTACCAACGATGTTCAAACTTTCTACGAAGCACGATAGCGATTAAATTCATCACAACCAAAAAACCTAACAATACCATAATGGCTGCTGATGTTCGCTCTGAAAAAGCTCGCTCTGGACTATCTGCCCAGAGATAAATTTGTACAGGCATCACTGTTGCGGGATCCATAATACTTTCTGGAACTTCGGCAACAAAAGCAACCATCCCGATCATCAACAAAGGTGCTGTTTCTCCTAAAGCTTGAGCCATTCCAATAATCGTACCGGTGAGAATTCCTGGCATTGCTAGCGGTAAAGTATGATGAAATAGAACTTGCATTTTTGACGCACCTAATCCAACAGCGGCCTGTTTGATAGAAGGCGGTACCGATTTAATCGCTGCTCGACTAGCAATAATAATGGTTGGTAAGGTCATTAATGTAAGCACTAATCCACCAATTAATGGTGTTGACCGAGGAACACCAAATAAACCTATATATATAGCTAGGCCCAATAGCCCAAAAACGATGGAAGGCACGGCGGCAAGGTTATTAATATTGACTTCAATGATATCGACCCAGCGATTATTTTGTGGTGCAAACTCTTCTAGATACGCCGCTGTTGCTACAGCAATAGGAAACGACAATGCCAAGGTAACTAACATGGTAAATAACGACCCCATTATAGCCCCTTTTAATCCTGCCTGTTCTGGCTCTCTTGAGTCACCCGCACTAAAAAGCTGGGTGTTAAAATGTTTTTCCAGACGGTCTTCAGCAATTAACTGATCTATCCAGACAAGCTGGTAATCTTTAATACGCCGATCAGATTCGGGTAGTGTTCGATCAATATTTCCTTTCATAAAGACATCAACATCATCTTTGGCTAGAAACCAAAATGACTGTGTTGTCCCTAATAATTCAGGGTTTTCTATGACTTTATCACGTAACTCATATTGAGCTGATTTACTCACCAGATTTTTGAGTGCTCGTTTTTCCTTACGACCTTTAACATCAGGAAATTTATTTTTAAGGCTACTCTTAATTATTTTTTGGTATCGAGCAGAAAATAAAGCACCCTCGTCAGAAAACTTATTAATCCCCAAGATTTTTTCGTCAAGCTCTACATCCAACTTTATATAGGTTTGTTGAAAAGCAGGCCACCCCTTACTACAAATAGTGACTAAAAGCACAAGTAGGAACACAAAACTGATAATAATAGACATTAAACCAAAAAAACGAAACCGTTTTTCTCTGGCATTACGTTTTTTTAACCCAGCCTGAATTATTTTTGTAGTTGAATCACTCATTATATTTCCAAATCCAGCCTATTCATATTGTTCACGATATTTACGAATAATATGTAATGCAGCAATATTAAGCATTAATGTAATCACAAATAATCCTAAACCAAGAGCAAAAGCTGCTAATGTTTTGGGGCTGTCAAATTCCTGATCTCCAGTTAACAAGGTCACTATCTGCACTGTTACTGTCGTAACTGCTTCTAAGGGATTTATTGTTAAATTAGCTGATAAACCAGCAGCCATCACCACAATCATGGTTTCACCAATCGCACGGGATGCAGCTAAAAGAACACCACCCACAATACCAGGTAATGCAGCAGGAATAACTACTTGACGAATTGTTTCAGATTTTGTTGCACCCATCCCGTAAGATCCATCACGCATTGCTTGAGGCACTGCAGAAATAACATCATCGGAAAGCGAAGAGACAAAAGGGATAATCATAACGCCCATGACTAAACCTGCAGCCAATGCGCTTTCTGAAGCAACACTTAATCCTATGCTTTCCCCCATATCTCGAATAAAAGGGGCAACAGTTAAAGCAGCAAAAAAGCCATAAACAACGGTTGGAATACCAGCAAGAATTTCTAAAGTTGGTTTAACAAAAGAACGAACCGCCGAGCTTGCATATTCAGATAAATAAATAGCGGCCATCAACCCTAAGGGCACGGCAATGATTAAGGCAATTGCTGAAATTAGCAATGTACCGACAAAAAGAGGGATAGCACCAAATGAGCCTGAACTACCCACTTGATCAGCTCGCATTGATGTCTGCGGACTCCAATGCGTACCAAATAAAAAATCAGTTGGTGGCACAGCATCAAAAAACCGAATAGATTCAAATAAAACAGACATAACAATGCCGACAGTGCTTAAAATGGCAATAGATGCACACATAATCATTGCCCAGAGCACCACAGTTTCAACCATATTTCTGGCGCGCGTTTCTGGCTTAACTAAGCTCCGCCCATAGAGTAGACCTAAAAGTGCAACAACAAAGACTATCGCTGTTTTTGCTAATGTACTAATCTGCTCTAATTGCTGGTAATGTAATGCGGCATCTCTTTTTACTTCATCAGTTTCAGCCTCGATTTTTCCAGAACTTGATAAGTTTTTTATTTCATTAATTATCAATCCAAGCTCATCCTTGGATTGGATCTGCATGGACTCAGGAAGACCAGCAATTGTTAACGAAGTAACAACCGAAGCGTTAAAAGCAGACCATAAAATCAAAATCAAAATTGCCGGTAGACCCGCCCATATTGCGACCATAAAACCGTAATAATTGGGTCGTGAATGAAGGTTGCGCCTACCTTTTCGCACACTAGAAACAGCAAGAGAACGCTTACTTCCAATAAAAAAACTAAATAATAGCAAGGCTATTAATGTAATTAGAAGAGTTTGTATTGGCATCCCAACTCCTTGTTAGTTATCGATAAAAATACTTATCTTGTATGCTAGAACTCACTGCTATTAAATCTGGCAGGCAACCCAGCATAACGTATGCTAAAAATGTTGGGTTAACGATAAAGCCGTTAGCCCAACCTACATTTTATATTGTATTTTATTCAGAGATAACCGTTAGTTGTTTTAACGATCTAGCAGACTCAGCCATCGCTTTGCGCTTATCTTCACTTAATGGTATAAGCCCTTTTTCAGTCAAATAACCATCTTCACCCCAAGTATCTTCTTCCGTAAATTCAGCGATAAACTCAGCCATTCCAGGGATTTTACCTACGTGATCATTCTTGACATAAAAGAACAAAGGGCGTGAAACAGGATATGAACCATCAGCAATATTATCAAATGAGATTTCTACCCCATCAATACTTGCACCTTTTACTTTATCCGAATTTTGATCTAAAAAACTAAACCCAAATATGCCTAATGCATCAGGATTTTTTTCCAATTTTTGAACAATTAAATTATCATTCTCGCCCACTTCAACAAAGGCACCATCTTCACGAACAGCATGACAAATCGACTTATATTTATTTTTGTCTAGCTTTTTAATCGCTTTAATCCACTCAAACGTTTTGCACCCGCCTTCTAAAGCCAATTCTGCAAATGCATCACGCGTACCCGATGTTGGAGGGGGGCCAAGTACTTCAATTTTTGTAGCTGGCAATTCAGGATTTACATCTTTCCATGTTTTATAAGGATTGGAAATCAACTCACCCTCAATCTTGCTAGGCACTTTTTTTGCCAACGCTAAAAACAAATCTTTAAGCGTTAAGTTAAACACGTTACCTTTTTTTGCATTAGCAATCGCAATCCCATCATAACCAACGTGTACTTCGGTAATATTCTTCACACCATTTTTAGCACATAGCTCAACTTCACCCTTTTTAATACGACGAGATGAATTAGTGATGTCTGGTGTCTTTACCCCAAGACCTGAACAAAATAATTTTAAACCACCACCAGAGCCAGTAGCCTCAATTTTTGGCGTTTTAAATTTAGTTCTTTTACCAAAAGTTTCCGCAACGACTGTTGAAAAAGGATAAACCGTAGAAGATCCTACGATTTCAATATGGTTACGACCTGCTGCAAAGCTTACCCCAGAAGTAGAAGTTATTAAAGCAATTGCAGCTAATATTGATTTTTTTTTCATCTTTTTGTCTCCACTAAATTGTTACATACAGAGTAAATGCAGAGTGTGACAATTATATGACAAAAAATAAATTTTATTCTATCCCATACTTTTTAACTTCTTTATAGAGTGCCTCTATTAATTGATATACCTTAAGTTTTATCGTCTACTTTCTCGTCTTTCTTTTTAAGTAACTCCTTAGCAAAAGGCAAGCCCACCTCCAACCATTTTTTCCATATAAAATGCACTGTTTTTCTGCTAAAGCACACTAACTTTTTAAA
>CAZHUE010000125.1:0-8047 GCA_964535875.1 uncultured Methylomarinum sp. | reverse complement strand
TGAGGTTATCGAAGGGAAGTAGATGTAAAAGGAGTGAAAACAAGCCGCTCTGTGACGACTGGTTTTGGCACAGTTTCAGTAAAAGACCAGGAACCTTTACCGCCAGTAAAATTGTTGCCCGCGCCAGATGTAAGCCAAATACCTAAAACTTTTAATCAGGTTCCTATTCAGTTTGCTATGCCTGCTCTTGAACAAGGGCAAGGTTATCGGATTCAAATTGCTAAAACTTCAATGTTTCAGGAAATATTATTTGATAAAAGGGTTGATTCGTCGACTATTAGGGGGCCAGACTTACCTGATGGTGATTACCATATTCGTGTTCGAGGTATTGATGAGCTGCAATTAGAAGGGCTTAATGCACAACTCAAGTTTTCAATCAATGCTCGACCAGAACCTCCTTTTTTATTATCACCTGATTCAGGACAGGGTTTTTTAATAGAAGAAAGTGCTGAGTTTAGTTGGGCAAAGCAGAAGGAGGCAAAAAAGTATCATTTTCAAATAGCTAAAGATAAAAAATTTGCTGATTTATTAATTGATAAGCAAGCGATTGATCAATCAAAACTCATAATTGATAACTCAATGGATGTGGGCAAATATTTCTGGCGAGTGGCAGCTATTGATCAAGATGGTGATGGGCCGTTTAGTGAGGGGCAAATGTTTCGAAGTATAAAGCCTGCCCCTGAAATAGAAGCACCAGATATTTCAGAAGATTCACTAGTTATTCGTTCACGAATTGGATTGCCTGGTCAAACCTATCATTTTCAAATAGCCGAAGATGAATCTTTTAGTGAATTGTTAGTCGATAAGCATACTAATGAACCGAAATTAAAAATTCCCAGACCTTCAGGGGGGGAATATTTTATTCGGATAGGCACAATCGATTCGGATGGATTTGTTGGACCATTTTCCAAGCCGCAAAGCTTTAGAGTTCCTTACAATTATTATTGGTTTTTGACCTTACTTCCTCTATTAATATTAATAGCACTTTAAAGAAATGACGAATTTAAAAAAAATTAAGTCTTTGGGGGGAAAGCAACTATTTTTTGATATAGGGTTGGCTATTTTGCTGGTTATTTTGTCGATATTTTTGAACCAATCTAAGGTGCTACAACAGTGGGATAATCTGATTTACGATTTCGAATCATCATTAATAAGAATTCCTGTGGATGATAATATCGTTATCGTGGCAATAGATGATAACAGCCTTCAGAAATTAGGTCGATGGCCATGGTCACGTGCTGTCCATGCCCGTTTTTTAGATCAACTGACAAAAACTGATGTAAAAGCAATAGGGTTTGATATTTTATTTATGGAGCCTGACCCTCTGAAACCAGATGATGATAAGCAGCTTTTAGATGCTATTAAAAGGAATGGTCGAGTTGTTTTACCTGTTTTGACCAATATGGAAGAAAATAGCATCGTGAATACAAAAACCTTGGAGCACATTATGGACGCAGCTGTATTGTCTCATGTGAACATGATTTTTGATGAGCAAGGGGTTATTCGTCAGCTTGATTTGAACATCACCCTTAACAATGGCGAAGAGCTTCCATCAATGGCATTAGCTCTATTTCAAAAAACCAAAGGGGATTCAAAAGCCTTTAAGAACAGTGAGGAAAACAGAATATTTGTTGCTTTTTCTAATCCACCTGGGCAATTTCAGGTGGTTTCATATGCGGACGTGTTACTGGATGCAAATGTACGTCAAAGTTTAAAAGAGAAAGTAGTATTAGTTGGTGTGACTGCGCCTGGTTTGGGGTCTAGCCTCGCAACACCAGGAGCAAGAGAATCCCGTTTAATGTCTGGTGTCGAATTTCATGCGAATGCATTGAATGCCCTATACACAGGGGCGGTTATTACACCTCTAAAATCGCCAGAATATTGGCTAATATCCATGTTGTTGATTGTTATTCCAGTGTTGACTTATAGATTCTGTAAGCTAGGGATGACATTAGTTTTAGCACTAGGTTTTTTAGCTCTGACTTGTCTAAGTAGTTTTCTTTTGCTGAGTGTTTTTCAGCTTTGGTTTGCCCCTTTATCTACCTTGCTTTGTCTTATGCTCAGCTATCCGCTGTGGAGTTTGCGGAAGTTGAAACAATTAAATCTCTCGTTATTCAAGGAGCATGAAAAGGCCAGTGCAATCCTGAAAGCAATTGAAGAGTCGGTTATTGTGACTAATCAGCAAGGAGAGATAGAATATATGAACCCAGCTGCTGAGAAAATGTTTGCTTACACACTTGCGGAGGTTAAATTATCTCCATTTTCAAAGCTTTACGAAATTACAGAACAGGATGAACAGACGGTTGTAGGGAGTGACACCATAATTGATGAAGACAAAGAGACAAAGGTAGAAGTTCAGCTTATTAAGAATCGACATGACGAAGAATATGCGGTTCGTTTTTCTAGTCAATTGGTTTATGCAGAAAGTGGTTTACTGGATGGAACTGTTTATGCCCTAAGTGATTTAACAGAAATTAATGATATAAGTAAAAAAAATGCTTTTACGGCCGCCCATGATCTACTAACAGGGCTACCTAACCGGTCTCTACTACAAGGATTAATGGAACAAGCAATTAAAAATGCAACTCGTGAAAATGTAGGGTTTGCTGTTTTATTTATCGACCTGGATGGGTTTAAAAAAATTAATGACGCGATGGGCCATACCGGTGGTGATTTTTTATTGCAGGAAGTTGCTAACCGATTGAGTAATTGGGCTAGAGAATCAGATACGATTTCACGTTGGGGCGGGGATGAGTTTATTATTATGTTGGACAAAATGGGTTCCACATCGAATGTATCTCATGTGGTAGAAAAAATTAAATACAGTTTGTCCCAGCCTTATACACTCAATAATCAGGAAGTATTTGTGACACCAAGTATTGGTATTAGCTTTTTTCCAGATGATGGCAAAAACGTTAATGTTCTGTTAGACAAAGCAGATGCTGCAATGTATAACGTTAAGGAGAGTGGTCGTAATAATTTCTGTTTTTATTCTCAAAGTCTTGAAACTGAAGCCAAAGAAAGATTATTATTAGAAACCGAGTTGCGACAGGCATTAAAAAATGATGAATTCGAGGTTTATTTTCAGCCTCAGATTAGTCTTTCCAGTAGTCGAATAGCGGGGATGGAGGCTTTAATTAGATGGAAACATACAAAAAAAGGTCTGCTTAATCCTGATCAATTTATTTCTCTAGCAGAAGAATCTGGTTTGATAATACCCATGGGGCAATGGATAGTAAAATCCGTCTGCCGACAACTTAAAATTTGGAAAGATAACGGCTTACCGTTAATTAAAGTAGCGATCAATATTTCTGCACGACAGTTTTCACAAAAAGATCTTGTTAACATGATAATTCAGGAAATTGAGTTGTATGGTATAGCAGGAAGTTTCTTACAACTTGAAATTACTGAAAGTATGATAATTCAGGATATAAACCTGGTTGTTGAGGTGATGGACGAATTAAAATCGGTGGGTATTTCTATTGCGATTGATGATTTTGGGACGGGATATTCTTCATTTGAGTACTTGAAGAAGCTGCCTATAGATAAACTGAAAATAGATAAGTCTTTTATTGCTAATGTTACAAATAATCAAGATGATGCAAGTATAGTACAGGCAGTAATAGCAATGGCTCATAATATGAATATGGAGGTTATTGCTGAAGGGGTAGAAACTGAAGAGCAAATGAAATTTTTACTTAAAAACAAGTGTGATTATGCACAAGGTTATTTATTTAGTAAGCCTCTTTCTGTTGAAAAAGTAGAAAAATTCATCCAAAAGTTCGTTCAGTTAAGTAAAGTTTGAAATCCATACTTCTTTTTTAGTCTCCATCTTCATCAGGAATTTCTGACTTAAACTCATAAGACAAAAGCATTTGAGTCCCCTGAACAACAATATTTTCTCCTTCAGCGATCTGTTTACCAATATAATAGCCATTAATTGTTTTTATAGGATGGGAAATATTTCGATGTTCAAAGTGGTCTTCATCTATTTGGATAAAAACTAAAGATTGTCCAAGATGCCAAACAAGTAATGAACCTGGAATAACAATTCCTTTTTGATTCTTCTTTTGTTGAAGTACCCAAGCAGTAAATTCATACCTGTTTTGATTTTTGAAGCATTAGACAAGAAAATATATTGTAGTCCTTGGGAAAAATTATCAATTAAGGGTAAGATACAAATAAACGAGGCTTCAACTGCTGAACTTCGATTACCCGAGGGGCTGATATTGATTTTGTTAATTTCAGAAGGTAATGACCTGTTGGCAAGCACTGTGATTTTTATATGGAGTAGACTCTCCACTCATTAACTTGTCATACTGTGGGGAATTTTTTTTAGTTGCCCATTGAGTTAATTGCGCGCCCCATTTTAATTTTCTGGCTGCAAGAATGAGTTGGTTCTGATAGATGTTTTTATCATAAACAGTTTTTTCAGAGTACCATTGGGACAATTGTTTTTGCAGTTTTTTTGTTGAGACGATTTCACTTTGATGTAATTTACGTGATCGTGAAATATTTTTTTCCATTTGAGAGAGTCGAGCTTTTAAGTCACTTTGTTGAGCAAGAGACGTTAAATAGTTATTTCTATTCGTAAGTAGAGGATTTACACTGATAGCTTTACCATAGGAAATAATTTCAGGATTAAATTCAATTTCTACAGCGTTGAGTGTTTTTATTCCAGAAAATTATTGAGTTGCTTCATCCATAAAAGAACTGGATGACCATTAAGAAATTCGATCGGCTCTTGAATATCATCATTTGTTTCTGATGCATTAATTAATGGTAGGGTAAGCTGATATAAAAAAAATCAAAAAATAATAAAAAATGAATCATAAAAAATAATTGATTTTAGCGATATTGAGTTATATGTTTTGTGAAGTAAATCTGGATACCTAAAATAATTTTTGTTATTTTTTGTAAATAAAAGGTTATCCTTTATCCTATTTTAACCAAAATTAGATGTGGAGAGACAGTAAATGAATACAATGCCTGAAAATCTGAAATATGCTAAATCCCATGAATGGTCAAAAATAGAAGACGATAATGTTATTCGTGTTGGAATAACAGATTTTGCACAGGAAGAATTAGGGGATTTGGTTTATATAGAATTGCCAGAAATTGGTAAGCAATTACAAGTTGGTAGTCAGTGTGCAGTTGTTGAATCCGTAAAAACAGCCTCTGATTTATATAGCCCGGTAACAGGAACAGTTGTTGCCGTAAATGAAACAGTGTTAGATGCACCAGAACAAGTAAATGATAATGCTTATGAAACATGGTTGTTTTGTATAAAAGCCGAAACGTTGAGTGAACTAGATCACTTAATGAATGCTGCTGATTATCAGAAAATGATAGATGAGTAGAGTGATGTTTTTAAAATTTGCTTAGGAGGGAAAGTGGTATGACCTATTACAATGAAAAAGGATTGAAGAGGTTTATTAATGCCATTTTATTTTCTTTTGCAGGATTTAAAGCAGCATGGAAACATGAAGAAGCATTTAGGCAAGAGGTCTTGGTCTTTTTAGTTTCAGTACCATTGGCGGTATGGTTAGGTGAAAATAAGATAGAAATAGTATTATTGATTGCATCGATTATACTTATACTTATTGTTGAGTTATTAAATTCTGCTATTGAGGCAATTGTTGACAGAGTAGGTGTTGAATACCATGAGTTGGCTGGAAGAGCTAAAGATATTGGGTCAGCCGCGGTTATGTTGGCAAATATGTTGGCAATAGCAATCTGGTTGTTTATTTTAGTTTAAAAGGAGAAAAAATGAGTGCTTTAGTTTGTGGATCAATGGCTTATGATACCATCATGGTGTTTCATGATAAATTTAAAAACCATATTTTGCCGGAAAAAGTCCACATGTTAAACGTATCTTTCTTAGTGCCTGTGATTCGTCGAGAATTTGGAGGCTGTGCGGGAAATATTGCTTATAATTTAAAATTATTAGGTGAAGCTCCTAATATTATGGCTTCTGTTGGACATGATTTTGAGCCGTATGCACAATGGTTAAATCATTGCCAGATATCGACTAACTTTATCAAAATATGTGATGATCACTATACAGGACAAGCCTACATTACAACGGATGAAGATGATAATCAGATAACAGCATTTCATCCTGGTGCAATGAATTCATCACATGAAAATTCAGTACCTGAAGATTTGAATATTAGTATTGGGATAGTTTCTCCTGATGGAAAAGAGGGTATGCAATTACATGCCAGGGAATTTTCAGAGCAAGGTATCCCTTTTATTTTTGATCCTGGGCAGGGTATGCCGATGTTTAATGGCGATGAACTGCTAGAACTAATTAATTTAGCAACTTATGCAACCTTTAATGATTACGAGTCAGAATTAATGCAAGATCGTACAGGTTTGAGCTTAAAACAACTAGCCGAATGTGTTGATGCTCTTATTGTAACAAGGGGTGGAGAGGGGTCTAGTATTTACACTGATGAAAAATGTATAGAAATTCCTTCAGCAAAAGCAAAAACATTGTCTGATCCTACGGGCTGTGGTGATGCATATCGAGCAGGTCTATTATATGGCATTATGAATGAATTTGACTGGGAAACAACAGGTCGAATAGCATCATTGTTAGGCTCTATAAAAATAGAGCACCATGGTACTCAAAATCACAGTTTCACTATGGAAATCTTCAAAAAACGTTATGTTGAAAGTTTTGGATGCTCTTTTTAAAAAATGTAGATTATGACTAATAATATACCTGACCGGAGTGAAGGTTAAAAAAGTGGAGAAATAACGCACTTGTAGTTTGGGTAGCGGTCTCTTTTGCAATCCAACACAGGGTATGTTCTCTGTTGGGTTAACGATAGAGCTGTTAGCCCAACCTACGCCATAGTAGTAATTCCTGTGTATTCCCTAATTTCAGGAGTACAGAAGCAAAAGGGATAGATGTTTTATCTTTCTTTATTTGTAATTACACCTATCTGATCGTTTAAAATTTTGAGTTTAACTAAAACAGAAAAGTTATTGTCTATCATGGCACATTTACGGCATCCAGAGAAAGGTTGTCCATGGGATTTGAAACAAGACTTTTATAGCCTTATTCCCTATACCATCGAAGAAGCTTATGAGGTAGCTGATGCGATTGAGCGAAATGATTTAGAAGATTTGCGAGAGGAATTAGGGGATCTTTTATTTCAGGTAGTTTTTCATTCTCAAATAGCAGAAGAACAAGGCTTGTTTAATTTTGAACAAGTAGCTGAGGCAATTTCAGAGAAGCTAATTAATCGGCATCCTCATGTTTTTGGTGACGTTATTTATAACAGTGATGAAGAGCGACAACAGGCTTGGGATGAGTTGAAGGCTAGGGAAAGAAAAGCTAAAAATAAAACTAAAAATATAAGTGAAAGTATTTTATCAGGCGTTGCTATTAACCTTCCAGCTTTAGTTCAATGTGAAAAAATTCAGGATAAGGCTGCTAACCATGGTTTTGATTGGCCTGAAGTTGAGCCGGTTTTTGATAAGGTGCTGGAGGAGTTAGATGAAGTTAAAGAAGCTTGGGTGGAAGAGGATCAGCCCCATATTCAAGAAGAAATTGGTGATTTATTATTGGTAGTGGTTAATTTGGCTCGACATCTGAAAGTTAACCCCGAAATAGCACTTAAAGAAGCAACTAGAAAATTTAGCAAACGCTTCAATTATATTGAGCAGAAAATTGATGCCTCTGGACGAACCGTACGAGAGTGTGAGTTACAAGAATTAGATGCCTTTTGGGATGAGGCTAAAATAGAGTTAAAGAATGAAAAATAACGTTTTTTATTCTTTAACGGGCCGTTTATCCAATTTTCTTTGTAAAGTTCTTCTATGCATTTTTAAAGCCCGTGCCGCTGCCGATATATTACCGTCATGTTGCATCAAAACTTTTTGTAAATGCTCCCATTCTAATCGTTTAACAGAGAGTGGGTTTTGATTAATAGTAATGGAAGAGTCACCTTCGTTTTTATAGAGGGCATTAACAATTTCATCAGCATTAGCTGGCTTGGTTAAATAGTGTATCGCCCCAAGTTTGATGGCCTCT
>CAZHUE010000124.1:0-8155 GCA_964535875.1 uncultured Methylomarinum sp. | reverse complement strand
ACATAATTTTATTTCTACAGGATTCAATGGTTCCAAGAGATCTTGAACAGGTTCTAAAGAAAAATGCAGAGGGATAGCTTAAAAAACCATATTAATAGCCTGCTATTAACTGTGACTTTCATAAATACGTCGGATAGCAGCTAGTTTCCCAAACTCAATTGCTATATTTTTTCTAGTTTCCACATCCAAATCAGATAAATATTTGATCTCATTTTTATGCCTTACTGAAATCACTATTCCATCTCTAAATAAAATATGTGTATGAGCAGACAAGCCGATTTTTTCACCCGGCAAAAATATCCCCACAAGATTTAGAGGATCAGCAGAGGATAATACTGTTAGCTGTCCCGTTTTTTTACCGTTTCGAATTTTCCTCAGTGTACCGATGGCTTCTGGTAAAGCAAACTGTTCACCACTTACCCCTTCTACAAAACGTCCACCGCGAATTTCTCCTCGCGCTTCCATTCGCCAGTAAACTCTTAACAAGTCACGCCAAGGTGGTAGTTTCGATTCCCGTTCCAGACATTTTTTAAAAACCACACCATATCGCTGTAACAAGACATTAGCGATGAATTCCATATCCTCAGCATCAACTTTGTCTAGTTGGTCATGTTGATGAATAAGACTCCAGCGACCTGCATTATCAAATAGTGATAAGCTTGTTTTACGTCCTCTTCTTACTCCGAATCGAGGGCGTTTTGATGCAGGTGTGATCAAAGCCTGTAATCCGGCCGAACTATCTGAAGTAACTAACCCCCAATTCACTAATTCACCCAGTGCATTTTCTACCTGTGTTTTTAAAACACTTGTTTGCTGGACAATATCACTAAAGAATAATGCCCCTTTTATTTTTAATAGTTCGATAATTTTTTCAGCAATGCCCGTTAAATTTTGTTCTGACTTGTTAGGTTTAGATGATAGTGTTTGCCAATATTCAAGGTGTGTGCGCTGGATTAATGCAATAGGGGTTAATCGTACAGGAGAATTTTTTATTTTATCTTCACTAGCTGTCACATTAAGCCTTAGCCAACTTACTCGTCCGCTAAGGGTCAAACTCTCTAACATATTAGATGAGTACATATTGATTCTTGCTGGTAAAATACTGCTTTGCCAAAGTTGCGCGGGGATTGAATAGCCTTCTAATTGTTGTAATACAGCAGCAAGGGCTTCTATGCCTTCTCCTTTTTCGTTGATATTTTGCCATTCAAATAAAAAACACATAAAGTCTGCGAGACTGACCGGTTCAATCTCATTTCTTAACTGGTTAATTGTGTAGCGATGAATACGAGCCAGTAATCGGCGCTCACACCACTCTTTCATTTTATTATCAGTAAAATGACCTTGCACAACAAAACCTTCCTGTTCCAGTTTTAACAAGGCTGTTTCAATCTGCATTGCTTCTATCGCTAGGGGAGTAGTTAATTGAGCCACCGTGACAGGCCCTAACCCTTCAAGTCGGCTTCGAACTATTTCTGTCAGTGGTTCATCGTGATTGTCATTTGCTATCACCTGTATTTCAGGTTGAATAGTTGCTTTTGGAAATAGTTGTTGAAATTCCTCAAGTCGTTCTGCGGCAACTAAAATTATCTCTCCTCCTTCTGGGAGAGTCAGCTTGGTTGCTCGTGAGCTTTCGGCTAATTGATTAAAAAAAGACTGCCAGCCAAGATCAAGTACATCACTGCTTTTACCTTTTTCAGCTTCCTTTTCAGTGATAAAACCTAACACCATCAATGCATCATGCAATTCATCAGCTGTTCTGATGGTCGGCCATGCTTCTTCGCGTACTTTTTCTATGGCGGCACTATCCAGATGCCTCAATTCTGCCGCATCAGATACTTGGGTAAAATTCTGTGATTTTATTGCCATAGTACGGCGTTCTTCCGCAGCCCCGTCATCAAGAAAAGCATACGGTCTGGCATTAATTATTTCTTGAGACAGAGGTGATGGAGAGATAAGATCACAACAGGTAATAGAGACTTCATTACTTTCTATGTTCTGCAGAAGTTTAATTAAACCATCAATGTCCATGGTTTCATGTAAACAATCACTGATGGTTTGATTAACCAAAGGGTGATCTGGGACAACCCGATCACCCGCAATATTTTCACCACAGGCAATCTGGTCCGGAAAGAGGACTGCTACCAAATCTTCTGCATCGGAGCGTTGAAAATAGGGTGGCGAGCGTTTACCAAAACGATTGCGTAATACAGCCAATGCTATAGTCGCATTCCAGCGCCAGCGCATGGGAAACATGGGAACATCTAATAAAGCCTGAATTAATATATCTCGCACGGAGTTAGAATGCAGATATTTAGCCACTTCTTCCATAGCAAAACTATGAGTTGCAGACAATGACAAGACAATGCTATCTTCTAGTGCGGATGCTTGCAGTTCAAAATTAAATTTACGACAGAAGCGTTTTCGCAGAGCAAGCCCCCATGCTTTATTAATACGTGAGCCAAAAGCGGAATGAATGACAAAATGCATATCACCCACGTCATCAAAAAAACGTTCAAAAACTATGTTTTTCTGTGTCGGTATTAAGCCCAATGCGGCTCTGCCCGTTGCCAGATAAGTGGTTAATTGATCAGCTGCATTACTAGGTATTTGGTAATATTTAACTAACCATTGTTTGGTTGATGCTACCCCCTTTTCCAGTTGAGAGTCTACTGATTGACGAAGATTAGATACAGCTAATGACAGTTCATTAGAACGCCCAGGTGCTTCACCTAGCCAGAAAGGTAAATTAGGGGGTTGACCTTTTGCATCTTCTACAAAAACTTTTCCAGTTTCTGTCTTAAGAATTCGGTATGAGTTATTGCCTAGCTGAAAAATATCTCCGGGGATGCTCTCAAAGGCAAAATCTTCTCCAATCGTACCAATACGAAGACTTTCAGGAACCAACATAACATCACAATCAAATTGATCGGGAATAGCACCGCCATTCGTTAATGCAACTAGCCGTGCATTTTTGCGAGGTCGGATTTGCCGATTAACCGCATCGAAATGACAATATGCACCACGCCTACCTCTGCGTGTTGAAAAACCATCAGATAACATTTTTATAACCGTATCAAAATCACTTTGTTGTAAACCCCGATAAGGCCATGCGCTTTTGAACGACTGATATAATTCATCAATTGACCATTCTCGGCTACTGACTTCTGCTACGATTTGTTGAGCTAAAACATCTAGCGGCTGGGAAGGTATTGTTACTCGATCCAGTTCACCATGGTTAGCCGCTTTTAATAAAGCTGTAGTTTCAATTAATTCATCACGCGTTAAAGGAAATATCCGCCCCTTCGGAATTGCGCTAATTGCATGACCAGATCGACCAACTCGTTGTAAAAATGCGGCAATAGAGCGAGGTGAACCTAACTGGCAAACCAGATCAATATCACCAATATCAATACCTAATTCCAATGAAGCCGTGGCTATCAGACATTTTAGTTCACCTTGTTTTAATCTTTGCTCTGCTTCAAGTCTCTTTTCTTTCGCCAAACTGCCATGATGTGCCATCACATTTTCATTACCAATTCGTTCTGCAACAAATCGCGCAACACGTTCAGCTAACCGACGAGTATTGACAAACACCAACATCGTTTTATGCTCATTTGACAATTTTTCCAGCTTGTCATAAATCTCATTCCAAACCTCATTAGACATAATGGCAGCTAGTGGGGAATCAGGTATTTCCAGTGCTAAATCTCGCTGGCGTGAATGGCCTGTATCAACAATCTGACAATATTCATCACGCTGACCTATCAAAAAATGAGCCATTGTTTCTATTGGTTTCTGGGTGGCAGATAAACCAATACGCTGAAGTTTAAATTTCGGATTGGTCTGTGTAACTAATGCCTGTAACCGTTCTAATGAAAGACTCAGATGTGAGCCACGTTTACTGCCTGCTACTGCATGAATCTCATCAATAATCACCGTTTGCACCGTGCTTAACATTGCTCGACCAGATTCTGATGTTAGTAAAATATAAATTGACTCAGGTGTAGTCACCAAAATATGTGGCGGTTTCTTAGCTGCTTTTGCTCTCTCGGACTGAGGGGTATCACCAGTTCTCACCCAAGCGTTAATTTCAAAATCATACTGTCCCAGTGCCTGTAATTCATCACGGATACCTTGTATGGGTTGTTGTAGATTTAGCTGTATATCGTTCGATAAAGCCTTTAACGGTGAAATGTAAAGTACACGCGTTTGATTTGACAACCTTTGGCCTAAACCTTCTTTGATTAAAGCATCTATAGCACAGAGAAAAGCTGCTAGAGTTTTACCTGAACCAGTCGGTGCAGCTAATAATGTGTGTTGTCCTTGAGAGATAGACTCCCACGCCTGATTTTGGACTTCAGTAGGAGCTTTAAAGGTTTTGGAAAACCAATGTTGAATCGCTGGATGAAAGGCTTGCGTAGACATAGCTTTATTCTATGCTGTTTTTTAAGAATGTTATTCGCGAATAATCTGAGAGGAAATTTATAGACTAAGCCTTGAAAAATAACGGTATAGCTGCTTAGACAGTTTGTTTTTATTTTAAATAGTCTTGAAAATTCATATTAAACTAATTGAACAGGGCTTTCCAATTGGACTTGGTTTCTTCCATTATTTTTTGCTCGATACATTGCTTCATCAGCTCTTTTGGTAAGTGAATCACTGGTATCGTTGCCCCTTAAAGTACTAATGCCAAGACTTGCTGTTAGTTTAATTATTTTCATACCATAGGCTATTGAGTGCTTTTCTATACTTTTACGAATTCTTTCAGCTAATATTTTTGCACCATCAATAGTAGTATCACTTAGCAAAATAATAAATTCTTCACCACCATATCTATAGACAACGTCACTTCCTCTTAGTATATCTTTAATACAAGCTGCTGCTGATGCTAAGGCAATGTCTCCACATTCATGTCCATAAGCATCATTTATATTTTTAAAATGATCAATATCAAAAAAGATCATAGATAAATGATTAGACTTTCTATGGGCTAGCTGTATTTCTCTTAATAAAGAATCGTCAAAAGCCGCTCTGTTATAAGTTTTTGTTAAAGGATCTGTATATGCCATGCTTAAGGCTTGTTTATACAAAGTAGCATTTTTTAGCGGGTAGATTAAACAGCAAAGAAGGACTTCCAGTAATTTAATGTCTTCGTTATTAAAGCTTTGATTACGCATTATTTTTAAGTTACCCAGCTGTATATCTTCAACTTTTAAAGCATATGTACAAGAGTATTTAGTTGTTATGCCTTTTGTTATCTCTAAATTAAATTCATCATTGTGATACGAAAAAGCATTATGCGGAATATATGATTGAATTTTGTTACTGAATATATGTATTAGTTCAGAAAATTCCAGTGTGGTTTGTAATGCACTACTAATATCATAATGCTCAAGGCTAACAGCTTTTCTTGTATCTAAAGTATTGTTGCTTACCACTGCTAAATTTACTGATTCTTTTTTCATGGCTTATTTCTCGATTTGCTTATACATTTAAGTTACTGCTTAGAGCAGCTACTTCTATGCCAAAATTAATTAAACGAGTTATTTCCGTATTATAGAGTCATCAAAACCTTTTTTGTCAAGAGATAATCTTCTATTAGGCAAATCAATTCCACTAGACATATCCAATCATACCTCGACTAATTGTTGATATGAAAGAAGAAGATCTATTATATTTAAGATCAAAAGTATTATCCTGAGGATGGTATTTCAATCTTTATACCTTCGCGTATAATACAGACATCATTTTTATTGTATAAAATTAAAGGAATTATGAGTATTAAACTATCTAATAGGGTTAACGCTGTTAAACCATCACCAACTTTAGCAATTACTGCTAGAGCAGCAGAAATGCGTGCAGCGGGTAAAGATATTATTGGTTTGGGTGCTGGAGAACCAGATTTTGACACGCCAGATCATATTAAAAAAGCTGGAATCAAAGCAATTAATGAAGGTTTTACTAAATATACAGCAGTTGATGGGATAGCTGAATTAAAGCAAGCTATTATTAATAAATTTAAAAATGATAATAGTTTTGATTATTTAGCAAACCAAATCCTAGTTTCTTGTGGTGGTAAGCAAAGCTTTTTTAATCTTACCCAAGCTTTAATCAATTCGGGAGATGAGGTCATCATCCCAGCGCCTTATTGGGTATCTTACCCTGACATGGTTTTATTAGCAGACGGTATGCCCATTATTGTTGAGACTAAACAGTCCCAGCAATTTAAAATTACTGCTGACCAATTACGCGATGCAATTACTGATAAAACACGCTTATTTGTTATTAATAGTCCTTCTAATCCAACGGGTGTCGCTTATTCTTCAGCGGAACTTAAAGCATTGGGAGATGTTCTTAAAGATTTCCCAAATATTATTATTGCAACTGATGATATGTATGAACATATTCTTTGGGAGAGAGGTAGTTTTGTAAATATCCTAAACGCATGTCCAGAACTGTATAGCCGTACAATGGTGTTAAACGGCATATCTAAAGCCTATTCTATGACGGGTTGGCGAATCGGTTATGCAGCAGGCCCTGTTGAATTAATTGCTGCGATGCGAAAAATTCAATCACAAAGTACTTCTAATCCCACTTCCATTTCCCAGGTTGCTGCTGTTGAGGCAATTTCAGGAGATCAAAGCTGCATTGAAATAATGCTGGTTGAATTTAAAAAACGACATGATTACGTTGTTGATGAACTTAATACAATTGATGGCGTTGATTGCATCAAAAGTGATGGAACATTTTATGTGTTCCCTAATGTAGAAAAATTACTTGAAAGATTAGAAGGCATTAATGATGATCTTGATTTTGCTGAATATTTAATTGAAAAGGCAGGTGTTGCATTAATCCCTGGTTCTGCATTTGGTTGTCCTGGTCATATTAGAATTTCTATTGCTACCAGTATGGAAAATCTGAAAAATGCATTAGATAAAATAAAGAAAGCCATTTAAAAAAATAGAACTACAAAAATTATAGTAACAGATGGTTAGAAAAACTATACTGTTACTACAATTTATTATTTGATTTTAAAAATCAGCCCTTAATAAAGCTTGTAAATTAGCTTTTTCCTGCAAAATATTCTGTCTAAGTAAGTCACGTTCTGAACCTGATCGCATTTTTCTATTTAGGTTCGATAATACGTAATTTAAAGACCTGATTGCAGAGTCAGACCTTCCATTCCAGCTTTTTCTGGCGGCTTGATATAAATAGTATGAAATAAAACGCCTATTTGATCTTCTGATATTAAAACGATGCCCTTTAAAATTTCTAGCAGATAACTCTTCATTGTGTTCGTGTAAGTCATCAATACGATCACCAATCGTATGAATTATTTCCCACGGATCTTCAGAAGAACTACGTGCTGTTATTTGCCAATTAAAAGTGATTGTACTATTTAACTCACCATTATCTACATTAATTGTAACTAAATTAGCACTCTCAGTCGTTACTATACCGCTAATTAACCCTGAAACAGAATCAATTGACAACCCTACAGGTAAATTCTCAGCAGTTATTTCTAGATCCAAACCATTTGGATCTGTGGCATGAATAGTTAATTCAACTGTATCATCAACTTCATTTGATTGATTATCAGGATTAGTAACTTCAGGTGGGAGAGTATTAGCTGGACAATTATTTCCACAGTCAATTGCTGAAGGGTTTCGCATCCAGTTGATAACTGACTGGTAAGGTACTATTCGCACTTCAGGTTTAGATCTTGCGTATTGTATAAATTCTTCTATTACTTCTTGTCTTTCACGAACGGAAATTTGACTAAACAATGCTGCATTCTTAGAACCATAATTTTCTGAATGTGCTCCAAAAAGAAATGGTGCCCGGTTTCCATTTTGTAATCGAAGGTCCAGCGTATATTTTAAGGTTGCCAATGTTTCAGCTTTATTTAATTTCGCTTGCTGCCAAAGATTGAAATCAAACCCTGTCATTTTCCCACCAACAACATCAAAATAAGACACATTGGCTGACACCTTATCTCTTATTGAATAATTAATTCCATATTGAGAAGTTGCATCATCTGGAGGGATAATAACCGGATTAACACCTAGCTCCCAAAGACCAGGATGTGCAAATAATGGAAATTTATTAGGAAACCCCCTATCCAACATGTCCTGATTACCTGGGCTACCTGAAT
>CAZHUE010000123.1:4293-8261 GCA_964535875.1 uncultured Methylomarinum sp. | reverse complement strand
GGATATCTATATGTTTTTTATAAAGTTGTTGTTTTTTAGATCTAAAGATGGGCTAGAAAACAAATGATTCTTCATATTACAAAACTATTCCCTTCAGTAGCACACCGTCATTTAACCGCTTAATGCTGATTTTTTGATAACCGAAGTTAGTCCTGTACCTTAATCTTCAAACCATACCAGCTGTTTACATACAAATATTGCCGAATGGGTGTTTTAATCACTAATAATATCAAACCAATGGAATATAGACACCATACTGCTGCCCATTCGTTCATATCACTAGTAGTTAAATAAGATAATAAAGGACCGGAAATCAAATGGTAAAACACTAGCTTCCAACTCCCATATAACAGAGGCAACAAGAATACAGCATACATATAGCTGCTGGCCATTGCATAGCTACCACTGGCAGGAATCTCCCAGGCTATATGCCAATCACCTGAAGTTGAGCAAATTTGCTCCCCACAAAAAGGCATTGTAAATTTAATATCAGGCATAAGAAGAAACTGATATTTTTTGTCAAAACAAAAATCAGCCCACTCAAAAGGATAAATGCGCATCATAAAAATTACCGAAGCAGCAAAACAAAACACATAGACTGTTGAGCTAATCCGTAGTCGTATATTTTTTGGGATGAAATACATTGCCACAGCATTAACAAAAAAAGGCTGAAAAGCTATGTGCATATATCCTAAATAGGTCGCAACTTGATTACTAGGATTATGACACTCATCAATGACTGTATAGGTGTACGCTTGTAGTAACTCCATCAGAGAAAAATAAGCCAAAGCACTACACAATACTTTTGATTCACCTTTATGATAAAAATAAGCAGTACTAGCAAACCCAGCCAATGCTAAACCTGCCGATGCTTCTCCACTCCAACACATAAATTCACCTTTTTAGGTCTAATCCCTGAATAGGAATTACTCTATATTCATCAATAAAATCAAGCCTTAATAAATTTTTACAAAAAATGGACAAAAAGTACAGCAAGATTAGATGATTATTTATTTTTAGGCACATTATGAAGGTACAGGAAATAACTTAAAACAACGGCCTTGTACTTTAAAGTATAAGAATCACTAAAGCTGTTCTAATCTTTTTGTCCGTCTTTAGTGTTGTTCCATTTGCTAGCTATGCGCCTGTAGCTCACATGGAAATTACTCTAGGGCACCTCTAGTTATTTCTTACGTGTTCCTTAGGACTGAAGATTAATAACCTCCGCATTTTGACTTGCCTTTAGGCTTCATAGGAAGGGCAATAAAATAGTTTCGTAGCTTGCTATGAAGCCTAAATTCTTCGCCAAACTTACGGAAGTTATTAAATCCTCAGTCCTTAGCAATCAAACCTAATACATTCTCAAGCTTTTCGCCTGCAAAAGAATTCCCTTGCTCAGCAGCTTTACGATACCAGCTAGCAGCAATATTTAAATTCTGTGGAACCCCGTCACCCGCCTCATAACGATAACCCATCCATAATTGTGCATTTACACCACCAGCCGAGGCGACTGCTTCTGTGATTTCGTAGCCTTTAGCCCGCTCATCAGGCTTTGAAGAATTTAGTAATTGATCCGCTTGTAGCTCAAGTTCATCTAATAGTTTTTGTGATTTAGCACTTCCTTTGTTTGCAGCTCGCTGATACCAGCGCCAGGTTTTACCTAAATCCTTAGCTATATTTTCCTCAGATGCGTAATAATTCCCTAGCCACCGCTGGGCATTTTCATCATCATCAACAAAGGCAAGTACAAGCAGACGTTTAAGTAACTCTTGGGGCTTTTCATTTGATTTTAGCCACTTTTCCATCTGTAACTTATGTTCAGATCTTTTTTGTTGAATTTCTAGAACAAAAGGATTGTCCGTATCAATTTGTGAATCAATAAATTGAGAAACTTTTCGCCATGCTTTTTGTCGCTTGGTTACACTAACATCATTAAAACTTTGCTCAAGCAACTCATCAAGAGATGCTTTTGTTTTTAAGTGTTCAAATGTTTGTTTTTTGCCATCTGGTTTAACTCTTTTTGATATAGAAGAAGGTATAGTTGATTCTTTAAAAGTATCTCCTCTCCAATCTTTGTAGGCACTTTTCATTTCAGTAGAAAATAACAGCCAGCTGATACCAATTACCGCCGCTAAAACTGTAACCGAAAAAAACAATGGGTTCAGTAAAAGAGTGTTTGTTTTACTATCGGGGTTTTGCTCCACCCTAAATGGAGTTTTAACAAGTGCTCGGTCAGTTTCAACTGATTCCATAGACGTATGTAACCAGTATTCACCAACATCCATTGGTGCTTGTAATTCAACAGACCACTCACCGGTCATTCCAAAACCAATTGTTTTTCCTTGTGGTTGCGATATTATTGATGCATCAGATAGCTCAAGTCCAGCCACTGAAATCCTAAACCACTTACCATCACAAGGTAAATCTGACCCACTAGCTTTTACCAAAACACGGAATTGAGTAAACGGCGTTATTGGTTGATCCGGCAAGATTATTTCAAATTCCTCAAGATAAGGATCTAATTCCTTTATTTCAAAATTCATGGCTAATTGATCTGATTCAGCCTCCAACTGATTTATCTCCATAAAAGTTTAGTTAAGTTCCATTTTTAACATAAATATTTAAAGGTTCAAGCTCTTTTTTTTCACTTACTCTACCAATCATTATACTACCGGTTATTAGAGAATATATCTGACACACAGTATTGCCATATAGTTCTATTTTTCAAATTCATTCAATTTTAAGGAGGACTCAAAAATGGATTCAAAGATGGAGGAGCCTCTAATGAAATCGCTTTATCCTCATCAATTGAAAGTTCTTTTTCTTGACTTGTCTGTTTTTCTTTTTGTACAGCTTTTATTTTTTGTTCTGAATCAAATTGATCCAACTCTGTCCACCCTTTAGCAATTTCTTTCTGAAAGTCTGACAAATCGTTCATCATTTGCTTTTTTCGCTCTATTCTTTTTGCTAATTCTCTATTAGCTTGTTCTTGTTTTCCGGTACGCTTTTTTTGTGTGGCTTTTGATTTTGACCGTTTTTTAATAATTGCATTTTGTAAATCTGTTAATACCTTTAAATCAATAGAAACATTGCGCTTTCGAGAAATTTCCTCTGCCTTTTTATGATATTTCTGTGCTATTTTAACATCATTATTGGCAAGTCTTTTATACGCTAATTTAATATAAGTTTTATAAACTTCAGAAAAAAGATCTAACGCATTTTTATCTTTGGGAGATAATGACAGTATTTGCTCAAGAAAGTAAACTGTATTATCGTTTTTTGGCACCGTAAAGCGATTTCTGTTGAAAGTTTGACGTGCTTGCACGAGCAATTTTTCAATTTTCTTTTGATTTGGAGCAGATTCTTCTTTCTCTTCTTTTTGTATTTCGAAAGGGGGCATTGTACTAAGATCAGCATATACTTCACCACAAACAAAATAAAAAACAACAGCTAATTTAGTAAAACCAAATAGAGAATGGAGAATATTTCCTATAAACCCAAACCTGAGGTATTGAATTAAAACATTATTACTACTATTCATAAAACAGAGCCTAAATGTAAACAAATTATCTTAAAATACTGCCCAATTTTATTGGTTTTCATATAGAGTGTATGTTTAAAGATTAGTCTCATCACATAAAATATAAGCATTCAATACGAACTTCTTTTTATCCTACAATATATTCAATTGAACACTCAGTTCGCATATAACTGTTAAATAGTTTTTTAATCAAGTTTTTCAATGGAATAAATAAAATCTCTTCGCCTCAAGGCTAAGTGAAAAACCGAACGAAAAACCCTGTCAAATAACTCTTAATAAGGATTACAGCTATCCTCTTTGAGCTATTTTTATATTTTTCACAAACCCCGCGTTTAACTGATTTATTCAGGTTAAGTTAACAAATAGCAAAAAAATATTATCAGGAGTTTTTCATTTAAATCAATAGCGTAAAAAACTGACTTACTAT
>CAZHUE010000123.1:0-4267 GCA_964535875.1 uncultured Methylomarinum sp. | reverse complement strand
AAAAAGCCATAAAAAAAGTACTAATTATACCACACACCATCAGCATCTTGAATACTGCTAGCAGCTTTTTTGGTTTCATCTTTGAGACAAAGATTATTCGAAATAATTTCAAAATTTAAATAAAATAATTTTACTTTTGGTTAAACTTTGTTAAACAAAAACTCTTTATTTCATTATGTCATGTAAAATAATTTCAAAATTTTCAGTTAATGAACAATAATAAAATAATCATGACACACTTTTCACGACTACTTGAACTAGACCGTGAATGCGTATGGCACCCTTATAGCGCAATAGGAGCAGATTCCCCTATATACCTAGTCAAATCAGCCAAGGGCGTGCGCATTAAACTTTTTGATGGAACTGAACTAATAGATGGCATGTCATCCTGGTGGAGTGCCATTCATGGCTACAATCATCAAGGAATGAATCAAGCACTGAACAACCAATTGCAAGATATGTCGCACGTAATGTTTGGCGGCTTAACTCACCAGCCTGCTATTGACTTAGCAAGCCAATTAATTAAACTTACCCCGGAATCCTTAAAGACAGTATTTTTTGTCGATTCTGGCTCAGTTGCTGTTGAAGCCGCGTTAAAAATGGCTATACAATATTGGCAATCAAAAAAGTATTATAAAAAGCAAAAAATATTAACTATACGCCATGGTTATCATGGTGATACGTTCGGTGCCATGTCTGTTAGCGATCCTGAAAATGGAATGCACAACCTATTCTCCGAAATGCTAATTCAGCAGTTTTTTGCAGACGCCCCTTTATGCCAATTTAATCAACCCTGTAAAGAATCAGATATTATTTCCTTAAAAACACAATTAATTAATCATCACCCAAATATTGCAGCAATCATTCTGGAACCCATTGTACAAAGTGCGGGAGGAATGTATATTTATTCCCCCGAGTACTTAAAACAAGTCCGCGACCTCTGCAATCAATATGATGTATTATTAATTCTTGATGAAATAGCGACAGGTTTTGGTCGCACTGGGAAAATGTTCGCTTGTGAACACGCATCGATTGAGCCTGATATTATGTGTCTGGGGAAAGCATTGACAGGAGGATATCTGACATTGGCAGCAACCCTTACAACTCAGCATATTGCCCAAACAATAAGTGAGGGTGAACCAGGTTTGTTTATGCATGGGCCAACCTTTATGGCAAACCCATTAGCCTGCGTTGCTGGAATTAGTAGTTTAAATTTACTTTTAAAATCTCCCTGGGAAAAAAGAGTTGAGTTTATAGAAACCACATTAAAAGAAGGTCTTGAACCTTGCCTGGCATATCCATCTGTTAAAGATGTTCGAGTAATAGGCGCTATTGGGGTCGTAGAACTACACCAACCGGTTGATATTAATAAGGTGCAACCCTTATTTGTAGCGGCTGGGGTATGGATACGTCCTTTTAACAATTTAATCTATATTATGCCACCCTATGTCATTAACCCAGAAGATTTAAGAACTTTAATCAATTCAATCATAAGAGTAGTTTCGACCATTGAGGGAAAACCATGAACAACAATATAAAACTGCGCTGGGGAATTCTTGGTGCAGCTAGAATTAACCAACAATTGATGCCTGCAATAACTAGTGCAGAAAACGGCGAACTCGTAGCAATTTCTAGTAGACGCTCTGGAGCAGCAGCTGAAACTCTTGCTAAATATGCACCTCAAGAAAAAAATGTAACCCTTTACAGCACACCTGATGAGTTATTGAGTGATAAAAGTATTCAAGCAGTTTATATCCCCTTAGCCAATAACGAACACGCTGAATGGGTTTTACAGGCAATAAAACAAGGTAAGCATGTTTTATGTGAAAAACCTATGGCATTAAATACTAACGATATAGAAGCTATAAAAACAGCTGCTTTGGAGAAAAACGTCTATGTTATGGAGGGTTTTATGTATCGCTTTCACCCTCAGCATGTGCGAGTTAAAGAAATCATTAACTCTGGTTTGATTGGGGATGTTCGCTCTGTAAGATCCTGCTTTTCTTATATAATGCAACCAGCTCGTTTATACCGTATAGAAAACAGTATAGAAAATGGTGGGGGGGCAATGTGGGATATAGGTTGCTATGCCATCCATGCTGCTCGGCTTCCTTTTTATAAAGACTCACCCATTGCTGTATCGGCAATGGCTAAGCATATTGATACAGGTGCAGATATTAGTTGCAATGGGATAATTGACTTTGGTGAGGGGAAATACGCCCATTTTGATTTCGGATTTGAACACGCCAGACGTGCTGAGTATGAGGTTATTGGGACTAAAGGTGGGTTAAAATGCCATAATGTTTGGGCAAAACAGGAAGAAACCCCAGTTATCTCATGGTGGACTGAATCAGGACAACAATGCCAAGAAACATTAGCTCTAGCCAATCACTTTCGTCTAGAAGTAGAGCATTTTAGCCATTGCGTATTAAACTCCATTAAACCAGCTTTATCTTTAGATGATGCGAAGCTTAATTGTCAAGTCATTAATGCTACACTAGAATCAATAAAAACAGGCCAACAAATCAAAATAACCTGATAAACAAACTCAAGTTATTTCTTTATCTATTGGGGGGAAAACAACAATAATTTGATTAGTCTCATAAATGATACTATTATAAATAGTGTGTAAATTTTTAATATTTATAACGAAAATCTTCTTTCACATAAATAAAAAACATACTATGAAAAAACTACTCCTCGCTACAACAATAGCAAGCTTTGCTTTATCTGGCTGTGGAACAACTCCCATCAGCACCTTTCAACCTTATCAGACTACTGATTTAAATGCTCTGATGAATCAAGGTTATCTGCAACAAAAAACGGATACTTTCTTTGTAATTAATGACTCTTCCTCTTCAATGAGTGAAATATACTTAGGGGAAGGGTTTCCAGGGCAATCTGAACCAACTAAGTTTTCTGTAGGGAGGGAATTATTAGCTCGAATGAATAAATCCATCCCTAATATCACCCTCTCTTCGGGTTTACGTAGTTTTGGCTATGGACCTTGTCTTTCCTGGGCATTTACAAAACTTAACCAACCTGTTCAAAGTTATTCTTCAGCATCATTTACAAACGCTCTTTCTACACTTGTATGTTCCAGTGGTGGAACAACTATAGACAAAGCATTTAATGCAGCTAGTGCTGACCTTTCATCTGCGCCAGGAAATATTGCACTCATTCTGTTAAGTGATGGACATAACTACGATGGCAAACCTTATGCATCAGTTCAAGCCCTTAAAGATCAATATGGTGATAAATTATGTATCTCTACTATCTGGGTCGGTAACGAAGCTGAAAGCGAAGGTCAAGCGTCATTAGAGGAAATCTCTGGAATATCAGGTTGTGGCTATTCTGCAACAGCAAGCGAGCTAGCAACAACGGATGGTATGGCTAGTTTTGTAAAAAATGTCTTTTTTAACCAAGTTACTCCACCTGCGCCAGCACCTCTTATTAATTCTGATGGCGATGATGTCCCTGATGAGGTTGACAAGTGTCCAGATACACCTAAAAATGCAATTGCCGATAAAGATGGTTGCTGGTCATTCAGAGGTGCATATTTTGATTTTGATCAATATAAAATAAAACCAGAAATGGAACATATTTTTGAAAACTCCATCGCTGTTCTCAATGACAATCCAACCTTAACTATTGAAGTCCAAGGTCATACCGATAGTGTAGGAAGTGATGAGTACAACAAAGGGCTATCTGAGCGAAGAGCAGATTCAGTAAAACAATATCTAGTTAAAAATGGTATTGATGCATCTCGCTTATCAACCCAAGGATTCGGTGAATCAAGCCCCGTTGCATCGAATGATACTGAAGCTGGACGCGCCCACAACCGCAGAGTGCTTTTCAAAGTTTTAACTAAATAAAAAATAACTTTAGGGCACCTCTATTAATTGTGGATGAGAAAATTGAGAACCAAAATATTCAAGGTCAAGGCGAAATCCGCACGTAATAGCCAGCTATTGCGAAGGGTTTCAACGCAGAGATTGGATATGTTGGACTCAATTTTTCCATTCATCAATTAATAGAGATGCCCTTTAATAAGTTATACGTTTTTAAGCATGGGTAGGAAAGATTGTTTTTCCTACCCTTTCTTAACTTAGGAGTGAGACTCTTCACAAGTAAAGGTAATGAAAAAGGTAGCTATATATACTTCGCGCGGTCACGGATGAGGTTTTCTATCGGTTACTTTTTGCCGATAGGCTGCGTTGCTGAAATGGTTGCGTAACCAGCTATGCGCCCATTTTAGCGCCTTGCT
>CAZHUE010000122.1:460-8317 GCA_964535875.1 uncultured Methylomarinum sp. | reverse complement strand
CTTGAAAGACTAAATAACCAGCAAATGCCACTATTAAAAAATAACGTGCAATTGGAGTTGGGTTTTCATCTAGTGAAGAAGCCCAGTCTTGAGGTCGAATAAATAGAGCTATAGTGTACAATAATAAAAAAAAGAAAGAAAAATTAGAATTCCTTTCAGTTTTTTCCGGAATTTCGTGGGTCATTTTTTGTTAAGCGTTTTTTTATTCATTGGATATTTAGAGCATGATGCCCTTCGTGAAAATATTTAAATTACTGTTTTAGAAAAAATAGTTAAAGTTATTTATTAAGAAAGCTTTGTTTTTCCGATACATAAAAATATAGTACATCTTTTGTTAAAAACAACATGACGAGTATGTTTTGAGAATGTAAATTATTTTGTGTAATTGCTTATCTTCTCATATTAAAGATGCTGGATTCGTATAATAATTTACATTCCCTACGTTTTTAATTAAATATGCATTAAAATGAGTTAGAGGAAGGAAAGGATCGCAGTAAATATCAGACTATTGATAAAATTTTCAAAGCTTCCACTCTTTGAACAGACCCTCGCCTATATTCATCGTATGCAACAAGTTATCGAATATTACATGCCAGTCATGAATTAATAGAGGTGCCCTTAAATTAGAGATGGAGATGATAAGGCAAACGAAACAAAAGTTAAATATAAACTTTTTTACAAGTTGAATATAGATCCATTTTTTTAAAATGCAATGACTAAACTCTACAAGGAATATTTAACTCTGTATATCACATAAGACTTCTTAGCACCATGCAGGTACAATTCTATTTTAAATAATTTATCTGTTTTAGGTTCTCAGCTTTAGGATAGTGTAGCAGGTAGCTACTGTTTTTTTATCAGATTTAAACAGCAAAAAGTCAAAACTAATTTGTTTTGTATAATGAAGAGCTTGGCAAGGTTGTGGTAATCATCATTACATTTGTTTTTACAAAGTAGATTATACTTAAAATAACTTTTATCTTCACAATAAATGGCGCGTTTCGGAGTTATAAATTTAAAACAATTCAACTCGTAACTAAACTTAAAGAATAGAAAAAGTAAAAATAATTCAGAAAGTTAGCCGAAAATTTACAAATTTTAAATAAGATTATTTTATGCTTAAAAAACAGGGATTGTTAATCTAGTTATATATTCCCCCCTAACCGATACCTAGATTTGAATGCTTTAATAATAGGAAAATACAAAATGAGAAAAAAACTATCCCTTTTTGTTAGTTTGACTATTGTATCTATTCTGGTTCTGACGGGATGTGCAACTAAGTTTAATAGGAAAGGTAGTAGTCATACGGCAAGTTTGACTATGAAGGATCCGTATACTCTGATTGGAAAGAAACATTTTCTTAAAGATTACCCTCCTGTTGATTCTTCTGGAAACATTAATGTTGTAGTAGAAATTCCTACTGGAACAAATGAAAAATGGGAGGTTGATAAAACAGAGGGAAATCTTAAGTGGGAGAAAAAGGCAGGTAAACCTAGGATTGTCTCTTATCTTGGGTATCCAGGAAATTATGGAATGATTCCAAGAACTCTCTCACCAAAAAAATTAGGAGGTGATGGCGATCCTCTTGACGTTATAATCATTGGTTCAGCAGTACCAAGAGGGAGTATTGTGAATGTCCGTCCAATTGGAGTCTTAAAACTACTCGATGATGGGGAGCAGGATGATAAAATAATAGCTGTTTCGGTTAATTCAGAATTACGGAAAGTTTTGTCCATCGAAGAATTAAATCAGAACTTTAAAGGAATCACTGAAATCTTACAAATCTGGTTTTCAAATTATAAAGGTCCTGGACGAATGCAGTCAAAAGGGATTGATAGTGTATCCGAGGCTCAGGCTGTAATCAGAGCAGCAATCAAGGCATATGAAAACAAATCTCTCGCGACGAAGTGATCTTTCTTCAATATGCTTTGACTGAGTTCCAAATTTATTAAGTATTGAATGCATAATGATAAAGGTGGGGCATCTGAGAACGACACGGTAATGTTTTTACAAAATTTAAAGGGTCTTAAATCTTAAGTATGCAATTTTTTTTAAATATTTTTTGTATTTAAACTCCGTTAATTTATTAGCAGTTATTCCTTTGACTTGGTAATAAACTGACAAAAATAATATTTCGAAAGCTATTTATTGGCGTATTTTATTTCTAACCACACATATATAACATGACTACTGAACTCTTCAAAAATACTGGTAATGATCCATTAGACTTAACTTTATTGTTAGTCAATTTAGTTGTTGGAACCATATTGGCCTTAATTTTAAGATTCCACTTTAAACGATTCGGATCTACTCTATCAAACCGAGAAGAGTTTGCAATGGTTTTCCCTTTTATTTTATTAACAACGATACTAATTATTACTATTGTAAAATCATCATTAGCACTTTCTTTGGGGCTAGTTGGCGCACTTTCAATTGTACGGTTCCGTACTCCCATTAAAGAGCCTGAAGAACTAGCCTATCTTTTTCTTTCTATTGCAATGGGTTTAGGATTAGGTGCAAACCAAACAATTCCAACGGTTGTTGCAAGTTTAACAATATTAATAGCAATGGCTTTAATTGGCTCTTTTAGAAAAAGTATTGGTGGAAAAAATATTTATTTATCAGTGGACTGGTGTAGTGAAAAAGACGAACACCCTGATCGTTACTTGGAACGGTTAACAGAAGTAATTTTTAAACACTCCAAAAATAGTGATCTTCGTCGTTTTGATATTCGGCAAAATTTGTTTGAGGCTACTTTCTTTTTAGATGTTGCTAGTACAGATAATCTTTCTGCTTTAGTTGATGAACTTAGGCGTGCTTTTCCGAGTATTGGAGTTACTTTTTTAGATCAAAATCAATTGCCTAGTGTCTAATGAAAATACATTCCTATCAAAATACTCCAGAAAGTAATTTAAATAATAAAAAAACATATCATTATAAGAATTTTTTTGCTATTTGTGTTTTTTCTGCGTTTTTTATTAGCCTTTTAACTTATAACATTACACTAAAATACTTTCCAGAGGGTATTTCAAAAAGTATTTTTGATTTTGCAGTAGAACGTGGGTTTTCTAGTTATAAAAAAGATATTAAGTTAAAGGAAAGTATAACGAATGTGCCCATACGAATTATTAATAGTGTAAAGGATGGCAGCAATGATGATATACCTAGGATATATATAGATATAAAATATAAATATTTGCAAAAAATTTATGCAAAACGAACTCAAGCCCTTAAAGAAGGGGCCTTGGTTCAAGGTGAAAATGATTTTGTGCCTGCAAAAATACGTTCAGATGATAAAGAAATAAAAGTAAAGCTACGCTTAAAAGGAGACTGGGTAGATCATCTTGAAGGAAAAAAATGGTCTTTCCGTATTCATACCAAAGGAAAATCCCACCTTTTTGGTTTACGTCGTTTTTCTATTCAACATCCCATGGTTCGTGGGTTTCATGGAGAGGCTTTAATTCATGAGGTGTTTCGTCAATTTGATGTTTTATCCCCAAGTTATTCATTTGTTGATGTTGTCATTAACGGAGAAAAAATAGGCATTATGGCATTGGAGGAACATTATTCAAAAGAACTACTAGAGAGGAATGGGCGAAAGGAGGGCGTTATTGTCAGATTTGATGAATCTTTATTATGGGATGCCAACGATGGGGATATTCGTGGTTTCGGTGGGGCATTTGATAGTTATTTTAATGCGCCTATTGATTCATTTCAATCCTCAAAAATTAAAAAATCTGAACACCTTAGTCGCGATTATGCCACTGCTGTAGGCTTATTAAGAGGATTCACAAGAGGTCAATTACTAGCTTCTGATGTTTTTGATCCAGAGTTAATGGGGCGTTATTTAGCTATAGCTCAAATTTTTGGGGCATGGCATGAAATACGATGGCACAACCAACGTTTTTATCTTAACCCTTTAACACAAAAGTTAGAGCCAGTAGCTTTTGACGCAAATATACATAAGGCGAGGCCTATTGGTACGAATATTATTTATGGGGAAGAAGCTCAGGATTATTTTAATCGTGATTTATTAAAAGATAAAAAAATATATTCTGCTTTTCAAAGCACATTAGCTACTTTGAAAAAAAATATTCTAAATGGTTCGCTCATAAATACTTTGCAAGAAAAAGAACAACCTTTGTTGAGTATTTTACATCGTGAATTTTTCTTTTTAGAATCTTTTGATTACGAAGAATTAAAGAAAAGAGCACTTAATAATTTCGATTTAAATACTGAAAATAAGAAGCAAATAATAGAAAGCAAAAAGATAGTGGAAACAGGGTTTTACCCTCAATATACTTCAGCTTTTTTAATTAATAATAGCGAAGGTCATTATTTGGAATTATTGAACGCTTTACCTTATGACATTGAAGTGCAATCAATTTACTGGGTAGATAAAGCTGGAAATAAAACACCTTTCAAAACGGTTAACCCTCTTAAATATCCGGTAGCTTTAGAAAAAACCAGTTTAAATGAACGCACATCTTATTTTAAGGTTAAATACCATCCTCCTTTAGGTGAGAAAGAATTTAAGTTAGAAGTAATCAGTAACATTAAAGGGGACTCAAAATTAGCAATAACTAAGGGGCAAAATTATTTTGAGGCTCTTGATGAAACGCCAATGCCGAAAAGTGATTTAAATGAATTGTTAACTAAAAACTCTTTTTTATTTCTTGAGAATAAAAATACAATTACTGTAAAAGAAGGGCATTGGAATGTTAAAGGAAAAATTATTGTTCCTAAAGGTTACAATTTTAAAATAACAGGAAATACACATCTTCAATTTGAAAAAGATGGTTGTCTTGTTATCTATGGTTCTTCTAATTTTCTTGGTTTTTCTGATAAACCGATAGTTTTAAAAGGTGTTCAAAATGAAACCTGGCAAGGGTTAGTGGTTTTTCAGGCAAATAGTCGTTCAAAATGGTCTCATGTGACAATTCTTAATACAACAGGGGTAAACTTTCCATCGTGGAAATTAACGGGAGGAGCAACTTTTTATAAAAGTGATGTTGATATTGAAAATAGTTTGTTTTCAGGAAATATGGGTGAAGATGCATTGAACATAATCCATTCTAATTTTACTTTTAATAAAGTTGATATTACTAACACGCAATCTGATGGTTTTGATGGTGATTTTGTTACAGGAACAATTACAGGAGGAAAGTTTCAAGATATTGGTAAGGCAGGAGGTGGTGATGGTGTCGATATTTCGGGTAGCGATGTCTTATTAACGGGCACTATTTTTAATAGAGTAAATGATAAAGCCATTTCTGTTGGTGAAAATAGTAAAATGAGTGTTTCTAACTGTAAAATGAGTAATGTAAGTATTGGGGCTGCAAGTAAAGATAGATCATCGTTAAAGATTATTGATACACAGATAACTAATGCAAAAAATGTTGCATTAATGACTTATGTAAAAAAACCTGAGTATGGTTCTGCTTCTCTTATTGCAAAGCGGGTGGCGATTATTGATTCTAATAAACCTGCAATAGTGCAAGAAGGAAGTTATCTTGAGCTAAATGGAGAGCAGATAGAAACCGACAAGTTAGATATCAAACAGCTTTATCAGACTATTATGAAACCTGGGGTAAAAAAATGACCCGAATAGTCCCTGATAATGCTCGATTAGAAATTAAATTTAATGGACATGAGCTAGAAAAAGACAGAATCAGACAATGGCTTAAAATGCATCCAGCTTGTTTTTATACGCCATACCCAGATAGATGGATTAACAACGTATATTTTGATACACATCACTATCACTGTTACGCAGAAAATCTTTCGGGTGGTAGTGCTCGAACCAAGTTAAGATACCGTTGGTATGGCCAACATGATTATCCTCAGAAAGGGGTGCTAGAGGTTAAATGTAAACGAAATTATTTTGGTTGGAAATTACGATTTAATGCTGATAAATCGCCTTATGAAAAAGAAGGAGGTTGGAGGGATATTCAACATAACCTTATTGAAATGTTAGCGCCTGAAGCGCGTATTTGGCTAGAATCTCATCCACAACCTGTCATTATTAATCGTTACTATAGAATGTATTTTGTCAGTAAAGATGAAAAAGTGAGAGCAACTATTGATATAAAACAGCGAATGTTTGATCAACGATATAAACCATACCCTAATATTTCTCGTGCTGTAAATTCACCAAAAACACTGGTTTTAGAAATTAAATTCGACCGTAAAGATACAGCAATCGCGTCAAAAATAATGCAAGGTTTGCCTTTAAGAGTAAGCCGGAATTCTAAATATATGATAGGTGTAAAATCTATTCATGGGTTTTAATCTTAGGAATGCGCATGGAACAAGTTCGCCAACTTACATAGAGTTTTTGTTTGCCTTCAAGGCGTGAGATACCTGATGCAAAACAAGCTACGCAACTATTGCTGTAATGCAGAAGATAGGAAAAAACAAGCGAGTTATCGAAGTTATTTCATACATGTTCCTTAGAAAAAAAATGTTTTAAAAAATGCGAAAAATTGTTATATCTTTATTGTTGATGTTTTTACTAATTTTTAGTAGCTTCTATTTTTTTGCTTTACCAATAGCTAAAAATAAATACTGGTTTTTTAAAAAAAAAAATATTGCTAATTCTTTTATAGATAGAAGACTAATCGTAAAAAATAACCTTTTATTAAACGGTTTTCAGTTGGTTGAAGAATATCCTGCTATTATTAAAGACTCAGATAATACATTGCTCTTTATTGGACATATTTATCCTAGGAATGAATATTTGTTCCCTTCTGAAAAGAAACCTCAAGGAAATGAGCACCCGTTACTATATTTGGCTGAGATTGCTAAAAATACGCCACCAGCAAGAATTATTTTTGGTGGTGATAATCTTCAAAAACCAAGCAATGATGCTTTAGAGCATTTAAAATGGTTAAAACATAAAGTATTAAAAAGTGAAACTCGTTTTGTAATTGGTAATCATGATAGTTATTGGAGTGTGTTATTAAATAAGCCTCGTTTATTCGATTCTATTTATAAAAAACGTTACTGGTATGAAGATGTAAATGGAGTAAGGCTAATTTACCTTCATTCAATTGATGAAAAAGGCTCGTATGAAATAGATACAGAACAACTAGCTTTTCTAATAAAAACTCTTGATCCATCTCAATACCGATACGCTTTATTATTTCAACATCATGCCTTATGGGCTGGTAATTCATTACATGCTAATACGGAATACCCAGATGCCATAAAGAAAAAAGAGACCTGGAAAAACAAAATTTTGCCATTAATCAAGGCTGGAAATGTTAAAGCTGTTTTTTCGGGTGATGGAGGGTGGCGATTGGAAGGAAGATCTATGAAAATAGATGGTATCCCCCACTATATTACTGGGTGGACGTATTTAATGCATATCCCTCCTGAATGGCTGACTATCAAGCTAGAGACAAATGCCCCTCAAATAATTTGGCATAAATTATTTGAGGGGAATCATTATATTAAAAATCGTTAATTTTAGAGTTATTTTGTTCTATCAAATCTGAAATGATGGATAACAAACCCAGTGCGCTGATTAGATACAGACCTACAAAAAAACGAAAGTGTAATAGAGGAAATAAGAAATAATGAATTATTATATAAAACTCTGATACTAGAATGAGTATAAAAAATGGGTTGTTGAATATATTAGTGAATAAAGTCTTAATAGAAAAATTATTTTTCATCTGGGAAAGTAATAGAATTGTAATCTGGATAAGTGCACAAATCTGAAAGAGTAAAAATTCTCGGTTGAAAATAAAAAACCTTATATTTTTTTTAACTGCAGATAAGTATTGTTCTATAGTGACACCATAAGATGAAAATTCTGCCGGGTGTGTGGCTTGCATATCTGAGATGAATGCG
>CAZHUE010000122.1:0-446 GCA_964535875.1 uncultured Methylomarinum sp. | reverse complement strand
ATTAATTCATTCAATTATTTTAAAATATTTATTAATGAAAAAATAAGTTCCTGCAGAAAAAAAAGCACAAATAATACTTAATCGACGTAAGTCGGTTCGGAATACTATTAAATATCCAGTGAATAATGCGACAAGGAGAATCATATCCGTTCGAACTAATACTGATAAAATTAATAATAAGAAAAATGATTTCCATTTATTATGCATAAATGCATAACAAATTAACCCTATCCAAGAAAATGTAAGTGAATCTGCCGTTACGGTTTGAGCAACTTTAATAATATTAAAACTTATGAAAAAAATTGGTACTACTAGCCAAAAGAGGGGGTGAATCGTTTTTTTAAAAGCATAATAAAAAGCCATAAAACCAGAGCAAACGAGAGCAGTTGAAATTATGTGGCATGCTAGAAAAACATTAATACCCATTTTTGTTAAAGCAAGTATTA
>CAZHUE010000121.1:0-8350 GCA_964535875.1 uncultured Methylomarinum sp. | reverse complement strand
AAATGAAATCAACCATTTATCATGTGGATTATCTACCCACCACTGTAAGAAAAAGAAAGTGAGCCTTATCAGTTAATTTACTTTAGTTAACGATTGAACTGTCCTGAACGAACTCTTCATTTTTTTAGTGCTGACTGGTTAATCCTATAAAAATTAGTTGAACGTGGATTTTTCCAAGTTAATGGTCATGGACATTCTATTTATTAGAGCTAAGTTCCCAAAAAAATAAAACCCTAGCTATACTTTAATATCTAATCATTAAACAGTTTAGTTTGAGCTAAAACCAGGAAAGTTTCTGTTTTTCTTTGGCTTCATCTAGATTAAAGATTAAAGGATAGTAAGATATTGAAAAACAATTCGAAAAACTTGTTTCGAAAGGAACAGTTAAAAGAACTTTATGATGAATGTCGTTCATCAGTCATTGGGTCAATTCTTATTGCCATTGGCATCTATTTGATAAATTCAAATGATATTGGTAAGGGACAACAAGCTTTAACCTGGATCTATTTAGTCTGGATAATTGCCAGTATCCGCGGGTTTGATGCTGTTTTATATTTTAAAACCGATAAAACTGAAATCAATGACACTCTGTTTTTAATTCGTTTTGCAATTGGCATCGTTTTAATCGCATCTTCCTGGGGTCTGCTTTTTTGGAATACTTTCCCAAATGCTTCACAGGAATATCAAGCTTTTATTATGTTGATTGAAATGGCAATTTTGTCATTTGCAACAATGACCCTGTTTTATCATTTAGGGGTTTTATTACTCTTTCAAGTCATCGTTACAATACCCATTGAGTTAAGGTTACTCAATGAAGATACAGTTTTCTATACGGTACTCTCAATTTTGATTCCTGTTTTTTTTATATTTCAGGCAATAGTTGCTATACGAATGAATAAAAAATATAGAGAAAGTATTGGTTTGCAATTAGAGCTTAAACAAAAAATAAAAGACAATCAAAACCTTCAATATGCAGTAGACCAGCATGGGGTGGTTAGCATTACAGATACAGAGGGAACGATTCTCTATGCTAATGATAAAATGTTAGAAACTACGTTGTATACAAAAGATGAACTTGTTGGTGTAAATCATCGCATTGTAAATAGTGGAGAACACTCAGCTAAATTTTGGGAAAACATGTATCAAACTATTGCTAGTGGAAAAGTTTGGCATGCTGAAATAAAAAATAAAGCAAAAGATGGGCGCTACTTTTGGATGGATTCGACAATTGTCCCTTTTATTAGTGACGAAGGAAAACCCTATCAATACATTTCAATTCGTACAGATATAACTAAATTAAAAGAGCTTGAACATCAAAATTTAAATGATAAAAATGATGCTCTAATTAGAGCAGAAGTATCTCAAATTCTTCAAGGGCAAAATTCGTTAAAAGAACGTGTTGAAATTTCGTTAAAAGCAATATCTAAAGCAGTCGGCCTGCAAATTCAAAATAAATTAGGTGTTTTTATCTTACCGGAAGGTGGCAATAAACTGGAAATGTTCGTCACACATGGTGAATATACCGAGGATTTTTTAACCAAGGAAAAATGTGTCAAACTTGGCAGTTGTCTTTGTGGTCGAGCGGCAGTATCAGGAGAATTAATCGTTTCTGATGATTGTTTTTCTGACCCATATCATGAGCATTCTTTTGAAGGTATGCTGGCACATGGTCATTACATTGTTCCATTACATCATAATGGAAAAACCTTAGGTATTTTATTTATTTATACAGAAACCTATCCATCCAGAGAAGAGTCTAGGCTTGATACTTTGAGGTTTATTGGAGACATGTTTGGTTTAGCTATTGCTAATGAACGTGTAAAGCAAGAGATGCATCAAGCCAGAAAAAATGCAGAAGCAATGGCTCAGGCAAAGTCTGACTTTTTAGCGAATATGAGTCATGAGATTAGAACCCCTATGAATGGTGTTTTAGGCATGTTAGAACTTTTGAATCATATTGATCTGGATGATAAGTCGAAAGGTTATGTTGATATAGCGCATGGTTCTGCCAATATGTTATTGAACGTAATCAATGATATTCTTGATATATCAAAAATTGAATCAGGCAAGTTGCATATAGAGCATATCGACTTTGATTTGAGAAAAGCAATTGAAGACACAACAGAGTTATTATCAAAGTTAGCCCACCAGAAAAATATAGAATTATCGTGTTTTATACCACCTGAAATTAAGACCCTGTTACAGGGAGATGTCATGAGGTTACAGCAGGTTTTAAACAACCTGATCAGTAATGCAATTAAATTTACATCAGAAGGCGAAGTGTCAGTTAGTATTTCTAGCCAAGAGGAGTCGGACAATAAAACTAAGTTACGTTTTGAAATAAAAGATACAGGCATCGGCATTCCTGTTGATAAACAAGGAACTCTTTTTCAAGCATTTACCCAAGCGGATACTTCTACTAGCCGTGAGTTTGGAGGAACAGGGCTTGGATTGGCAATCTCTAAAAGTCTGGTTGAAATGATGGGTGGTGAGCTAGGATTAATAAGTGAAGTCGATAAAGGATCTACCTTCTGGTTTGAATTACCATTTGATATTATTAAGGATGATAAACTTCCATTTACGCTGGATAATCTTCGTATTTTGACCATTGATGATAATGAAACAAATTGTCTGATCCTTAGAAAATATATCGAGAACTGGGGTGGCGAAAATTTTACTGAAACCAATTCTGAAATAGGCTTATACCGGTTGCAAGAAGCCGTTGAGAACAACAAACCCTTTGATATTTTGCTACTCGATATGCAAATGCCTGGCGTGACGGGTCAAGACGTTGCTGAAAGAATTCGTCAAAACCCTCTATTTAACAATCTAAAAATTATTCTACTAAGTTCAATGGGGCTGGATTATCAGTCTGACAATCATAAATATTTTGATTTACTGCTCAATAAACCCATCAGACAGTCTTTACTTTATGATGCAATATCTACTGTTCAAAATCTAGCAATTAAAGTAGATAAAAAACCAAAGACCAAAAAGGAATTTGTAAAACTCAATGGAAAACTATTGTTTGTTGATGACAATTTAGTTAATCAACATTTAGGAAAAGCAATGTTGACAAGCTTCGGTCTTGATTTTGAAATTGTTTCAAATGGACAAGAGGCATTGGATGCCAGAAAAAATAAAACTTTTGATCTAATATTGATGGACTGTCAAATGCCTGTAATGGATGGTTTTGAGGCGACTCGACAAATAAGACAATATGAGACTCAAACTGAGCAAGAGAAAATAACAATCGTTGCTTTAACCGCAAATGCAATGCAAGGTGATCGTGAAAAATGCTTGGACATAGGAATGGATGATTATTTAACCAAACCTTATACCGCTGAAAGCCTGTCAAATACTTTGGCTAAATGGTTAACAATAAGGCCAACTTCAAATGATAAGGTTTCTATAACAAAAAACAATAGTGATGATTCAGGCCAAAGTCTTGAACAAGTTATACCCGATGTCTCAATAATTAATAATGATAAGTTTGAAGAAACCAGAGAAATGATGGGAGATGATGTTGAGCTAATCATTGACGCTTTTCTTGAATCTGGAGCAACACTTACGGCAGAAATGAAAAAATGTTCTACAGCAAACGATAGCGATGGACTAAGAAATGCATTTCATGCTTTAAAAGGGAGTTGTGGTGTGTTGGGTGTGCAAAAACTTTTTGAGCATTGTAAAGAAGCTGAAGAGCAGTGTAGACAAAATGATCTTGATGGTATTAATGAGGCGATTGAAGAAATTTTTAACGTTTTTGAGGATAGTCGCTCTGCTATCCAAGAGCTTATGCTGGAAAAGGAAGTCTAATGATAGATAGTCAGTTTATTAAAGGCGATGATGTTCTTATTCTTGTTGTTGACGATGAGTTGGTTAACCGCCTTTATATTAAAAAAGCACTGGAAAACGAAGGATACGTGGTACATACTGCTGAGAATGGTCAGCAGGCATTAGAGATAGTCAAAAAATATACTTTTAGTCTGATTGTCATGGATGTGATGATGCCGGTAATGGGTGGGTATGATGCCTGCATGGCTCTGCGTGAACAAGAAAATAAGCTTAATGTACCCATTATTATGCTAACCGCTTTAGATGATATTGAATCAGTAGAAAAATCATTTGATGCTGGAGCAACAGATTTTGTCGTTAAGCCTGTTAATTTACCTATTTTTAAACAACGAGTCAGGCATGGTTTGAAAACTCATGAAACTGATGTAGAGTTATTTAACCATCAGCTTCGTCTGGTGCATGCACATAAAGTAGCACGATTAGGATACTGGGACTGGGATGTTAAGCATGATCGTCTTTATTGGTCTGATGAAGTGTTCAATATTTACGGAATACCCCCTGATGCAGGAGAGATCAACTATCAGCGTTTCCTGGAAAAAGTCTATGAGGATGATCAAGATAAAGTTGATTATGCAACTCGAAAAGCCTTCAATAAAGGTGAACCTTATAGCATTGAACATCGAGTTATCCAGGCTGATGGTACGTTTAAATATATTCACCAGCACGCAGAATTGATTAAGAATGAGGAAGGTCAAGTTATTCGAATGCTTGGGATTGCGCAGGATATAACTGAAAGGCACCTTGCTCAGAAAAAAATAAAACATTTAGCATATTACGATAGTTTAACCGATCTACCCAATAGAACACTATTTCATGATCGTTTGAACCACGCACTGGAAAGAGCGGGCCGGAGTAAGGAAGAGGTCGCTGTTTTTCTTATTGATCTTGATAGATTTAAAAAAATTAATGATTCATTGGGGCACGATATAGGAGACCTTTTTCTTCAATCTGTTTCAAACTCTCTAAAGAATGCTACACGATCAGCTGATACTATAGCCAGGCTAGGTGGTGATGAATTTGCTTTGGTGATTGAAGGTGTTACATCAGAAGAAGGTGTACTTGAAGTTGCAAGAAAAACGCTTGATGCCTTGTTAGCAACACATAATATACAAGGAAATGAACTAATTTGTGCTGGCAGTATAGGTATCACCCTATCATCAAAGGATAATCGTAAAAAAGAGACCTTAATCAAACAAGCTGATTTAGCAATGTACAAATCAAAAGAAGAAGGAGGCAATCGATACAGTTTTTATAATAAAGAAATGAAATCCCGTGCCCATCAAATGCTAATTCTTGAAAATGAATTACGTAAAGCACTCGATAAAAACGAACTTATTGTTCATTATCAGCCTAAGGTTTGTGTTAAGACGAATAAAATTAAGGGAATGGAAGCACTGATACGGTGGCAGCACCCTGAAAAAGGACTGATTCCACCAACAGATTTTGTGCCTATTGCTGAAGAAACAGGGCTAATTGTCCCTATGGGAATGTGGATACTGGAGGAAGCATGTAAGCAAACCTCTAAATGGCATAAACAAGGGTTTTCTGATTTGATTGTTAGTATTAATATATCAGCTAAACAGTTTCATTCTAAAGGCTTTGTTGATGGCATTCAAAAAGCGTTAATTGACTCTGGAATTAACCCACAATTTGTAGAATTAGAAATAACTGAAAGTTGTACCATAACAGATATTGATAAAACAATTCGTTTTTTGAATGCCTTCCGAGACATGGGGATGCGGATATCGATGGATGATTTTGGAACGGGGTTTTCCTCTCTCAGCTTTTTAAATCAGCTGCCACTTGATACTTTAAAAGTAGATCGAGCCTTTATCAAAGATATTAATGAAAATGGTGAAAATGGTGAATTAGCAAGTTTAATTATTGCTATGGCCAAATCATTAAATTTAAGTGTTGTTGCAGAAGGCATTGAAACAATGGATCATTTGAATTTTTTAAAAAACAGTGATTGCGATGAGTTTCAGGGTTTTTTAGCTAGCCCTCCAGTGGAAGCAAATCAGTTTAAAGAGCTGTTAGTTTTAAACTTTGAAAAGTCAGCAATCCTTGGCTTCTAGCCTTAGGTATTTATTGCGTGTGACCTTAAACCCCCACTTTATTCATTTTCTTTACAATCCATTTAGCCAAGTGGCTTCGAGGTTTATAGACTCCTTTTTGAATATAAAATAATTTATATTCACTATTAATCGTTGCATTAAACAATCGATGAGCTAGGCTAGTTCCACAAAATAAAAGCTGATCATTTTCCTGTACTTCATAATTAGCCGGTGGTAAAACAATTTCCTGTTCACCTGACTTTATAACGAATACAACCAAATCTAATTTTCTTTCTCTACCCCTTGGATCCTTAATCAAATCACCTAAATAAACGATCTCACCTGCATCCAGCAGGTCCAGTACAGCCTTACTTTTATCTCTAGTAAAATCAATGGTAACAAGATGTGGAACCTGATCACCAACCTTTTCACGTAAGCGATGAATAATTGTTTCCATTTCTTCTTTTCGCCCTGGTTTATTATCTAACAAATATCTAAAAAATGTTTTTAGTAAAGGTGCTATCAAAATAAACAATATTTTCCTGGCTGCAACTAAGGTAGGTTGCATGATCATATCAACGTCTGTTGCACAAAATGCTACTTCATTCTCATGCCGGTTTTGTCGAACAATAGTAAATAACTTGGTGTTAAAGTATCGAGCATTAAGTAAAATCCCTAAATTATGCCCATCATCATTAGTCCCTGACAAAATGCCCACAGCATCTTCAATGCCCGCTCTAGCTAATGTTATTGCTGTTGTTCTTCCAACGATATACTTGTCAACATAGTCATCTTTCTTTTGATCATTAGGGTCAATGATGACTGTTTTAATATTATATTTACTTAAAACCCAATTAACTTCATGTCCCATTCTTCCATAGCCACAAATAACCCACTTTCCCTTAGGCGGCGTAATATAGCGCTCAAGCGTTGCGCTCTTATCCCTAACTAACCAATTATTAAAGGAATAAAAACCAGGATTATTTATGGAAGCTGCTAACACTTTGGCAAAAGTTTTAAAAGGGTCAACAACATGTACTTCCCCACCCAAGGTAGCTAAGGTTTCTTCAAAAACTTCTACTTTAGACATACTGATAATTCCAACCTTTGGATTTAGCAGTCGTGCTAAAGCAGAAATTTTTAAATTAATTTCTTCGCTATTCGTTGTTGCGATAACCGCCTTACAGTTTGTTTGGTCTAAACCCGCTTCTATTAAATGCTTAGGTACGCCAGCATCACCACAAAACCCCGGCATTGCTACTGTATAATTTCGTAACTGCAATGCTTTAATTCTTTCTTCATCACTATCAATTATAACGGCACGCATACCGTAATCACTCAAGCCACGGGTTAACACGCTACCAGTATCACCAAATCCACAAATAATAACGAAGGGGGCTTGTATTCGATCAACGTGCCTTGAAAACCGCCATTCAGAAAGTGCTCTTACAAAAAAAGGGTTTTGAAGTAAGTGAATGATTGAACCTACTGCATAAAACCAGGTAACTACACTTGCATAGAGACAGATAATAGCCCAAAAACGTTGTGCATTACTAAAAACTAAAGGGTATTCTCCAAAACCAGTGGTTGTCGCAGTATAAGTCATAAAGTAGAAGGCATGAAAAATACTCATATACTGAGTTTCACCCTCAACTTTTATTCCCGGTATAAAAACCATACCTAAAATTGAAAATGAATAGACCAAAAGCAAGGCTATTAATGGACTACGCATTTCACGCATAACAATAAAGGTAATGCGACTTAAATCAACGGCTGCCGCCATACTAGCTCCCTAACAGGTTTTTTATCATGCTGGTTTTCTGATATAAAACTAAAAAACTGTGCAACAAGAGTATTTTACAATCGGTTAAACAATGTTTCTGAAACAAGAATAATAGTTGAAATAACATTAGCTAATAAAGCACCGCCAGCTAATGACACAATACTACTCATCACTTCGGGTGTAAGACCTGTCCCTGAAATATGAACTGCATAAGTCCAAACTGTAGCTGCTGCTAACAACTCTAAATCTGCAACCAAACTTGTTGCAAATAAAACAGCGCCTATTTGTGATCTATCTCCAAACTTTAATGCGGTAGCGATTAGATTTACAACGATCACTGCAAACAATTCAAATTCATTATGATGAGCAGGATTATCAATTTCCCCTAAAAAAAAACCAAAATTTAGTGTTAAAGCCAGCACTACAAAAAAACCAAAAATGACTTTCTCAAGATTCATATCCTATTCCCCATATTTGATAACTCAAAAACCTAACAAACGAACTCATTCAACAAGTTGTTTAATAACCTTCTATTTTACCTATAAACTACAACTAAGAAACATCAATTTTTTATAATCAAAAGAAAAACAATTCAATTTCTTTAACTATACTTCGCGCGGTCACGGATGCGGTTTTCTATCGGTTGCTTTTTGCCGAT
>CAZHUE010000120.1:0-8476 GCA_964535875.1 uncultured Methylomarinum sp. | reverse complement strand
ACGGGCGCATAGCAGGCTACGCAACTGTTTCAATAACGCAGCCTATCGGCAAAAACCGACCGATAGAAACCCGCATCCGTGACCGCGTGAAGTATACCACTTGGTTAAAATATTACATGGTACGGCAGTTTATCAAAAAGGCTGTCGCAATATAAAACTATGCTTGAACTTAGTCGCACGACCATTAAATGTAGGTTGCGCTACCGTCTCTTTGGCAACCCAACAAACGGTATACCATAAATGTTGGGTTAACGATAAAGCCATTAGCCCAACATACGAAATTTGCCTTTAGTTAATGGCAGTGACTGAGTAAAGAGTATCTCTTACATTATATGTTGAACGTGGGGTATAGACTAAGAACCTAACAAGTAATCAAGTTCGCTTTGTACTCTTGCATCATAGTGGCGCTTTAAGGTCGAATCGGTAGGGCGTGAAGGTAATTTTGATTCAATTTCATATTTTAAAATAGAAATATAATGACGTTTCAGTGTCGCATCTTCTGGTATTTTAACCTCTGATACTTTTTCCACAGAAACTGACGATGGTGTTGTCTCAGGCTTACTTTCAACTTTTGCTTTTCTCACTGGTTCTTGTTCAAGTTTTGTTTCAGCCGTTGAAACAACGGGCTCTTCAATACTTATAGAACTAGGAGACTCTTTATCTGATGATGGAGTGCTAGAAAATATATTACTAACAAGCCCTTTTAGTGTGTCCAGTATAGACATCTTTTTTTCCTCTTTGAAATGATGTATTTGAATTTTTCTGATTAATGTTCAGAATCCATCAATTATAATTATTATTGAGGCGATATTGTTTGCGGTCTTAACAAGTATGTCAAGCAAGTTTATGTTTATTTAGTAATTTCGGTATAGAATAAAATTAATTTACTGTTTCAGGAATTGATTATGCCTCGCTTTCTTTTGTTTATTGTCTTTTACCTACTTCTTTCGGTTTCTTTAGCTTCTCCCTTAACTAAAGAGAAAGTTCCTGAGCCACTTAAACCTTGGGTTAACTGGGTCTTGCAAAATGAAGAGGATTATCAATGCCCATTTTTTTTCAATGATTTTCAAACAAAACAGTGTGCTTGGTCAGGAAAACTAACACTAAATTTAAAATCAAAACAAGCCTTTTTTGCCAGTCAGTGGCTTGTTTATAAGAACAGCTGGATACCCCTGCCGGGTAATTTAGACCACTGGCCGCTAAATGTAACTATTAATAAAAAACCTGCATTAGTCATCTCTAAACAGGGTAAACCCAGTGTTAAATTATCTAAAGGGGAATATGCTATTAAGGGTGAGTTTTTTTGGGGTTATATCCCTGAAAATTTAGCTATCCCAAATAAGACTGGGCTTCTCGCTTTGAAAATCAATGATAAAAACATTCCATATCCAAGCATTAAAGGGGGTCGGGTTTGGTTAAAAGCTAGTGATATTGAAGATAAAAAACCACAGAAACTGGAAAATAAACTGGAACTTCAAGTATTTAGAAAAGTTTATGATGATATTCCTCTGCAAGTGATGACTTATCTTGAGCTGGACGTTTCAGGAGATCAACGAGAAATAACTTTACCCTATGCTTTATTAGCCGACTTTATCCCTGTTTCCTTAAAAAGCCCTCTTCCTGCCAAATTAGATCCCAATGGTAGTTTACTGATTCAAGTTCGTCCTGGTCGCTGGCATATTGAGCTTAATGCTCGACACCCAAAACCAGTGCACGAATTAGCTTTTAAAGTGCAGGATAAGACGTGGCCAGAATCAGAAATTTGGTCATTTCAAGCTTCACCCTCCCAACGTATTGTTGAAATAAAAGGTGTAACCGCTATTGATCCTAGCCAAACAAATATCCCTCATCAATGGAAACAACTACCTGCCTATCAGATTAAGAAAAATGACCGTATGGAATTTAAAGTTATTCGGCGAGGTGATCCAGAACCGGAACCCAATAAATTAACTTTGAAACGTCAGTTATGGTTAGATTTTAATGGCGAGGCTTATACGGTTTCAGATTCCATAACAGGAAAAATGACTAAAGGCTGGAGGCTTAATACCTTGCCGGAAACACAGCTTGGGCAAGTTAAATTAAATAATCAAAACCAACTTATAACCATTGATTCAAACAAACAAGGCGTTGAAGTCAGAAAAGGCAATATTAATCTACAGGCAGATAGTCGTATTAATGGTTCAATTTCTTCCATTAGCGCAGTAGGCTGGGATCAAAATTTTCATCAGGTTCAGGCCGAGTTAAACATTCCACCAGGTTGGCATTTACTAGCGGCTAATGGGGTTGATAATGTACCGGATAGCTGGATTTCAAAATGGACATTATTAGACTTATTTATTGTGATGATTATTGCATTATCTATCAGTCGCTTATGGTCTGTTTATTGGGGTATTTTTGCTTTAACTGCTTTGGGACTTTGTTGGCATGAGCAAGGTGCTCCACAGTTTATTTGGTTAAACATACTAGCTGCCATTGCCTTACTTAGAGTGTTACCGACAGGAAAATTTCAAACCCTTATTATGTGGTATAGGAATATTTGCTGGTTAGCTCTACTAGTCATTGTCATTCCATTTATGGTTTCACAGGTTAGAACAGGACTTTATCCGCAGTTAGAAAAACAATACGCTCAGTCTCATAATATTGATATTTTTAATACTGAAACAGATTTTGACTCTAGTGTTCAAGTATCAGAAATGGAAGAAACTGTAGCGATGAGCCGACAGCCCATGAAAAAAATGCGTGATTTATCTCGGTCTGTAATCTCTGGTGCGGCTAAACCAAAATATAAACAGGGAATACAAGAGAGGATAGATCCTGATGCTAATATACAAACAGGCCCTGGCTTACCTCAATGGCAATGGAAAAAGATTCAATTGTCATGGAATGGATCAGTAGATCAACAACAGCAAATTAAATTTTGGTATTTATCGCCGACAGTTTCTATGCTGCTTAATTTTCTTAGGGTCATCCTCGTGCTTTTATTATCATTATTAATGTTTGACTTACTCAATAAGAAGTTTACATTTCCTAAGTCCTTATTTAGCTATTTATTACTGATTCCTTTAATCGGTTTCTCATCACACGATGTTTATGCTGACTTTCCTGATCAAGAAATTCTGGATGATTTAAAAAATCGCCTACTTAAAGCACCTGATTGCTTACCCGATTGTGCGCAAATTTCTCGTATGGATTTATCCATTGGCCCACAGCAAATGGTCATTAAGCTACAAGTCCATGCTCAACAATCGGTTGGAATTCCATTACCCTCTCAATTTAAACAATGGACTCCTAATCAAGTAACTGTCAATAGCAAGGTTGCACAAGCACTGATTAGAACATCTGCTGGTGAATTATGGTTGAGCCTAGACAAAGGCTTACATCAAGTTGAGTTACAAGGAATAGCTCCAATACTCAATAAATTTTCATTAGCTTTACCTCTAAAACCACAATTCACAAAAATTGATACAAACGGCTGGACGATTGAAGGCCTCCATAAAAATAATAAAACTGATCCTCAATTAATATTTAGTCGGGTTAAATCAGCAGAAAAATTAAAGAGCAATAAACAAAAATTTGAACAGGGTGCTTTGCCAGCATTCCTTAGAATTGAGAGAGAATTACATTTGGGACTGGACTGGCGGATTACCACGCGTGTCTCTCGTCTATTCCAAAATGAAACAGCAGTATCAATAAAATTTCCCTTATTACAGGGTGAGTCCGTTACAACGGATCATATTAGAGTTAAAGATAATCAAGTCTTAATTAATATGTCCACTAGACAAAAAATCTTGCAATGGGAATCAGTACTGAAAAAAACACCTCAGATTAACTTGATAGCGCCTGATACCCAACAGTGGACTGAGATATGGCGCGCCAATGTAAGCCCCATCTGGCATCTGAAAACCACTGGAATTGCTGTTGTACATCATCAAAATCAAGGGCACTGGTTACCAGAATGGCGGCCTTGGGCAAATGAAAAAGTGAGTTTAAAAATCACACGACCAGAAGCGGTCAAAGGTTCCACTTTGACGATTGATAGATCTGAGCAACTAATCAAACCTGGTAAGCGTTCATTAGAAACTGAATTAAATTTAAGTCTTAGAAGCTCAAAAGGGACTCAACATACATTAACATTACCAGACAAGGTTGAATTACAATCAGTCGCAATTAATGGAATATCTCAGCCTATTAGACAAAAGAATGGCCAAGTTACCCTGCCTATCAAACCTGGTCATCAAAATATATCGCTTAGTTGGCGAAAAATGCAAGAACAATCAATAAGGATAAAAACTGAAACTATTAATTTAGGCATTGCCAGTGTAAATAGTCATTTAAAAATTATATTAGGACAAGACCGCTGGGTATTGTTTACATCCGGCCCAAAATTTGGCCCTGCTGTTTTATTTTGGGGCGTTTTATTTGTTATGGCTGTTTTATCCGTTGGTCTGGGCAAAATATCCTTAACCCCTCTAAAACATTGGCATTGGTTTTTACTACTTATCGGTTTAAGTCAGATCCCCATTGAATCAGCTTTAATTGTCATTATTTGGTTAATGGCATTAGGTTTACGATTCAAAAAACCGATTGATGACAACAGTTATTTTAATCTGATGCAAATTGGACTTGGATTATTGACTGTATTTTCCTTAGGATTGCTTTTTGCCGCCGTTCAGCAAGGTCTTTTAGGCTCACCCGATATGCAGATTGCAGGTAACCACTCATCGGCGTTTAATTTAAATTGGTATCAGGATAGAACAGGCAAAATATTACCCACTGCAAGCATTATTTCTGTTCCTCTAATGGCATATCGAATATTGATGTTGCTGTGGTCATTATGGTTAGCCGTTTCATTATTAAACTGGCTGAAATGGGGGTGGACTTGTTTTTCCAGTCAGGGTTTATGGAGGAAGAAGGAGGCGAAAAAAGAAGTAAAGAATATTTAATAAAAATTCAACTACACTTAAATTTAAAGCAGGAAAAATGGTGCCTACATTTTTTCTCCAACACAACCTGACTTTAAATATCAAATGCCTGAAAACCCATTACTTTTAATTGTAGATGATGAACCTTTTAATCTCGAAATTTTAGAAGAGGTCTTAGCAGAAAAGTATCAATTTGAATTTGCTGCTTCGGGTGAGGAATGCTTAAAAAAACTACAAAAGATAAAGCCGAACCTTATTTTATTAGATGTCAAAATGCCCGGAATGAGTGGCATAGAAACCTGCAAGAAACTAAAATCCGATCTGCAAACTACCGATATTCCTGTTATCTTTGTCTCTGCTTTAGATCTTCCTGAAGAACGGTTGACGGGCTATAAAGCTGGTGGGGAAGATTATATTACCAAGCCTTTTGATGAAGAAGAATTACTGACGAAAATAGAGTTAACATTAGTTAGTCTGCAAGAAAAAGAAACATTACAACAAGGTTCAAATGATGCCATGGCCATGGCTATGACCGCCATGACACAAGCCAGTGAAATGGGTGAAGTTATGCAATTTACCCGCGACAGTTACCATTGCATGACGCAAGAAGCGTTAGCAAAACGTTTGCTGGTGTCCTTAAGTCAATTTGAATTAAGCGCAACAATCCGAGTAACAATCAATAAACAGGATACTTACTTTTCCACATCCGGGATAGTAGGTGATCGTGAACAAGATGTTATGAGCCAGATGAAACAAGGCGAACGCTTTATTCATTTTGGCAAACGAACCATTATCAATTTTAAAAACATCTCGGTTTTAATTAAAAACATGCCTATAAAAGAAGCTGATAAATATGGTCGGTTGAATGATGTACTCGGTATGTTATTAGAAGGAGCAGATGCCCGAATTGTTGGTTTAGAGATGTCAATCTCCCTGGTTTCATTGATTAATGTCACACGAACAGTATTAAGCGATATTGAATTTTCACGTAAAGATAATGAACGGAAAAACACCGCCATTATAGATGAACTTATTTCTAGCGTTGAATGGTCTTTCATTAATATGGACTTAAGTGAACAACAAGAAAAATTTTTTAGTCACTTGCTTGAACAGGCAAAAGAGAAAAGCTTCGCTTTGTTTAACTCGGATTTAAAAATAGAAAAAGAGATAGAAGATCTCATTTCATCACTTTCAGAAGCATAAATAATGAATGCTCTACAGAGTAAAATCTCCCTCATTTTCCCTAACCATAACCCTCAGGAAAAAAAGATGCTGGTGTAGGGACTAAACATAATCCAACTTTAACATCCTGCAACCTAACATGAAAATACTTACCGCATTTTTCAGCAGTTTTATCGCAATAATCACACCTTCCACTGCTTATAGTGAAACTTATGATTCGCTTTATGAAATGGATTTTGAGCAATTAATGGAGGTTGAGGTGATTTCTATTGCTAAAAAACCACAGTCCATCCGTAAAACAGCCGCCGCAGTTCACGTTATCTCACAAGCTGATATTCAGCGATCAGGAGCTACAACCTTGCCTGAAGTATTGAGAGGTGTTCCTGGCGTACAAGTCGCACATATTGATGGTAATAAATGGGCAATTTCAATTCGTGGATTTAATGGAGAATTTGCTAATAAATTATTAGTATTAATTGATGGGCGTAGTGTCTACACGTCTCTTTTTTCTGGTGTTTATTGGAATATGCAGGATATTCCTCTTGCGACTATTGATCGAGTAGAGGTGGTTCGCGGCCCAGGTGGTACTTTGTGGGGAGAAAATGCAGTCAATGGCGTGATCAATATTATTACTAAACATGCTGATGAAACTCAAGGCACTGAACTAAGTTTTTTAGGGGGTTCAGAAGACTTGGTTGCCAATATATTACACGGCGGTAAACTGAGTGAAGATGTTAGCTATCAGGTTTATGCTAAAGCTAAAAAACAGGATAAATACAAAAATTCCCCTGATCATAATAATAATGCAGACGATGGCAGAGAAAATATACGAACAGGGTTCAGAATAGACGGACAAAAAAAATGGATGCTGCAAGGTTCTTATATGCGCGGTCAAGCCGATGGTATAAAACAAACGTTTACATCATCACCTATTTCTAATTTAGTACGAAAAGATACCCAAGACTATCGAACTGCGCACTTGTTATTACGCACCCAGCATAATACTGTTGAAGAAAATGATTTGCAAATACAAGCTTATTATAATTACGAAGAACATAATCATTTTGAGGCAGTTAGAGTTTTACACACTTTTGATATTGATGCTCAACATCGATTTCAATGGGGAGATCAACAAGAGATTGTTTGGGGGCTAGGGTACCGAGGCGTTCAGGACTATTTAGAACAAAATAATAATAGTTCATTTTCACCAGAAAACCGGTTTAGCCATACAGTCAGTGGGTTTCTTCAAGATGAAATTCAATTGGGCGAGAGCTTTCGTTTAACCTTAGGTTCTAAATTCTCGCATAATGATTATAGCGGTTTTGAATATCAACCCAGTGCTAGATTATTATGGGAAGTTAATCCACATCATAGTGTTTGGGGCTCAGTTAGCAGAGCGGTACGGACACCTTCTCGTGTTGATTCAAATATACAGGCAATAGGGGCATATACAGAACCTTTCACTATTCTGGTTAATGGGAATACAGAACAAAAAGCTGAAGATTTATTAGCGGTTGAAGCAGGCTATCGAGGTGTTTTATCAGAATCATTCAATATTGATACGACAGTTTTTTATCATAAATATGATGATTTAAGATCAATTGAACCACAAGCACCCGATATGTCAAACTTCACTATTCCAATGAATTTTGATAATAAAATAAAAGCTGAAAGTTATGGAGTGGAACTCGCTGCAAAATGGCAAGTGCTGAACTACTGGCAATTATCTGCAAGTTATAGCTTTTTAACAGTAGATGCCAGATTAACTCAGGGCAGTCTAGATAGCACTAATATTGAAAATTATGAGCATTCAGCTCCCCAGCACCAAGGTTCACTTCAATCAACCTGGCAACTCCCTTTTGATTTAGTCTTTAATACCTCTGTTTATTATACTGACAGTATTAAATCAGGCGCAGTGAATGATTTTACTCGTCTTGATTTAAGATTGGCATGGAAACCAACTGAACAAGTTGAACTATCAATTGCTGGACAGAATTTACTGGATTCACAACATAAAGAATTTACCTCCATAGTGGGTAATTCATTCAATACAGAAGTTCCACGCAGTGTTTATGCAAAAATAATCACTCGTTTCTAAAATGAAACAACTTATAAAATATCTGGCTTATTGTTCAAAAAAAACCAGCATTGTCCTGTTATGTTTTTTGCCAATTCAAGCTCAAGCAACAGAGTCAGCTTCTGAAATACAATTAAAAACAATTTATTTATATAACTTTTCTCGATTTGTTCAATGGCCTGAACCTAAAAGAGTAATGGAAACATTTAATTTTTGTACCTACCCACGAAATCTATTTGGGCAAATATTACATCAATTAGAAAAAAGAAAAATTCAACATCAAATCATTAAAATA
>CAZHUE010000119.1:0-8622 GCA_964535875.1 uncultured Methylomarinum sp. | reverse complement strand
ATTCAATTATATTCCCAGGCTAGACCTCTTGGGGAATAGTTGGAGCCCAGTCCCGAATCAATAGCTTGTGCTATAAACCGTGAGCAACTGCTTTTTCTAGGTTTAAGAGTTATGTTCAGACAATTTAAAATTTTAAGAAACCACTAGCAAACACACTATAGTTTGAATAGGTAGAGGCTTCAAATCTGTTTGCTGAAAGGTATACGTTTATATCATCCTTATACTTCCAAGTTATAGCACCTGTTGAATTAAGCTGAAACTTAAAATCACTACTTCCTTCTCTCCCCATTCCTGGCGTTACATTTAGTTCTGTTATAAAGTCAGAACCCCACTTCTTTTTCAAATTAATTGGGACAGCAAAGGAAACAAATTTATTAGGTGTCCAAAAAAAGTTATTATTTTTCTGTATATCGTCATAAATAAACTGAGCTCCAACAGTAACTTCAGGATAATTCCAGACACGACTATCAAGCCCAATTTCTGCTCTATTCCGCTGATTATTATCAGTGTAATATGAATAAGCATAATTAGCTTTTAAATTTAAAGAGTCAAGCAATTTTAAATTAAACCCAGTTCGCCCCCTACTAAAAGCAAGCCCATTTAAAATTGCACCGGCTGTATTAACATAAGTATGATCAGCTGAAATTAATAAATCTAATTGCTTGCCCACACCTTGTTTTAGCTTGATAGAACCGATAGGAAATGTCGAGCCTGATTTAGTGGATGCAGGAGATGAATGTCCAGAAAAATCAGCCATGCCTGCTGATAAAGAGAGTGATGAATTTGCCCCAAGTCCATAATTAAATTGTCCTTCAAATTGATGACCATGAGCCCGAAAGCTCTGCTCATCTATATACAGGTCTGTGTTAGCAGAGTTAAGTGTTTGATCAAAGTTTAAATATTTGTAATAAGCTGATAATGACAAACTATCCGAAATAGGCACTTCAATTGTTGGACCAAAACTGTAATAAGACCGGTCTGCATTATCTTCAAAATATCGACCCTCCATTTTTACTACATGTTTTAGGCGACGATCAAGAGCTGCAATCTCTTTCAAAATGGCAGGATCATTGGGGTGCATTGCGTTTGCTTTTTCCAACTGTTTTCTAGCACTTACATGATCACCACTCCAACTTAACGCTTTCCCCCTTTTAGTCATTAACTCTGCTTTATCAATTGAACCTTCACCCTCAAGGTCTTCATACATTCGTATTGCTTGAGCATAATTTCCAGCATTCATTTCCAGTCCCGCTATCTCATAAGGCACTGAAATAGCAGGATCAATAGCTTTCAACGCTTTAACCAGATCATCTCCTGTATAGGTTCGTATTACTTCAAATCTGGGCAGAGAATATCTAGGGGTATTTCTAGTGACAGGGTAATTGTTATTTACATGAAAAGCTAATTGAAATTGCTTTTTGACCTGCTCATGGTTTAGGCTAAATACATCCTGTGCATTTGAAAAAGATTTATGTCCTTGGTCACTAAATGGATAAGCAAAAGCAAATACATCGGAACCAGGTAACTCACGCCCCATAATTTCCTTACACATTTTTAGATCTTGGCCAATACGCGTGGAAAACTCCTCATTAGTTTCTAGATGATTATCCTCTGCAACCCATCTCTTGTTTGCCATAAAACGCCCCATATGGCCAATTTTATTAACAGGCATATAATGCTGCCCCTCCGTACCATGGCATTGCATATCCCAGCGACCACTTTTACTAATTTTCTTCAACCTTGACCAAACTGCTGTAAAAGCACCATGTGTTCCTACATCAGCTACAGGTACAAACATAGTTGCTTGAAAACCAGCTTCCTCAAGAATAGGATCAGCATAACGAAGACTATCTGTACGAGCATCATCAAATGTAATTAATATAGGTTTCTCGGGTAATCCCTCTTCGCCATTAAGAAAATCAAGTAGTTGATCCACAGTGATAGAATGATAACCTTCTTTCTTTAACGCTAGCATTTGGTCTCGAAAAATTTTCACTGGCACGGTATCCTGTTGCTCTGACAAAGTAACACCGTGGTAAAGCAAGACTTGAACACTTTGATGATTTGTTTTATGTTGAAGTTCTTTCAACATCTGCAACCCCTGTTTTTGTTCTCCACTATAGAAAATAAATTTCGCAAGATTTTGCTCTAAATTTGTATTGCCTGGAAAAAATGGTTGTTTAACTTTAAGCCACTTATGTGCTGTTGAGAAATCACCTTGATCTCTATGAATATATACAAGTTGCTGAATTATATCTACAGAGTTAGGGTGCTTTGTATAGAGATCATTAGCCAGTTGCTCAGCTTCAGAATATTTTTTTTGTAATCTCAAGGAATCTACAAGACCAAGGGATGCTATTGATTTTATTGGATCTAATTCAACAGCACGTTGAAATTTTTTACTTGCTGTTAAGTATTGAATCATAGATTCTTCATGTTTATTTTCCTTGGCAAGGCTAGACCCTCGACTAAGATGTAGTTTACCTAGTTGATTTAACCGTTCAGACGAAGGCTTTATCCTTATTATCTCTTTTAGCCAGCGGATACCTTCAACAACATCACCAGAGAAAATGGCATTATTGGCGAGTAACTTCAAAGCAGCTTCATTAGGTTCTTTAGCTACTACTTGTTTAGCAAGTGTACTTGCTTCTTTATGCTGACCAGCCATATCTAATTGGTGAGCAAGCTTCACTTTCCATCTGTTATCCGTTGGATACTTATCTATCAAAACTTTAAATTCTCGTTCAGCCAATGCCCATTTTCCTGCTGCTGTAGCATGTTCGGCCAACCTTGCACGGACAAAACCTTTATCCGGGTGTTTCTGCAGATAATTCTGTAAAAGTTCTGTAGACTCTTCAAAGCGATGTTGATTCCACAGCACTCGAGCAAGACCCTGCACTGCTTTGATATTTTCCGAATCTGCTTTAAGACTTTTTCTAAAGTAACGAGCTGATTCTTCATTTTTATTCGTCTCAGCAAGAATTTTAGCTAATCGAGTCAGATATTTAGGGTTTGAATCTCTATCTACAAGTGGACGCAAAATTTGTTCGGCTTCTTTGCTACGATTAGTCACGATCAATACATCAACTAAGGCAATTTTTGCCTTATTATTCGAAGGTGACTCATTCAAAATAGATCTTATTTCAATTTCAGCCGCTTCAAAATTAAGTTGTGAAAAAAATATTTTTGATCTACTAAAATGTGCGACTTCGTTATGCGGTTCTTTTTCTAAGACTCGTGCATAATAATCCAGACTTTGTTGTAAAAGTTTATCTTGATGACTAGCTCGTCCTATGGCGATAAGTGTTTCTACATCACTCGGATAGTCTTCCAAAATACCTTGCCAAATTTTATAAGCACGTTGCTTTTGGTCAATTTTCCTAAGTTTAGCACCCAGTCCTCGCCAAGCTGAAATAGTACCTTTATCTGTTTGAATCCCCAGACTAGTTTTATAATAATTTGCTGCTTCCTCATACCTACCTTGTTCTGCTAATACTTTACTTAATCGATGGAAATTACTTTTTACTGGTTTGGTTTTAGTCAGAACTTGTAAAAGACTTTCAGCTTCTTTATATCGTCTTTGCCCAATCAGAGCATCGGCAAGCAATGACTTAAAGTTATAATCAGTTGGCGCTTGAGAAAGTCCTGCTCTTGACTCTTGTTCAGCTTCAAGAAAATTCCTTTGAATAATAAAAATTCTTGCCTTACCTCGATGGGCGACCAGTTCATTCGGCTGAAGATTAAGTAATTGAGAATAGTACCTTAAAGCCTTATCCCAGCGATGGTCTTGTTCATTTGCCTGAGCTAAAGTCAATAATGTTGGTAGATCACCAGGAAACCCTTTTATCACATCGGTCCATATTTCAAAAGCACGCGCTCTTTTCCCTAGTGCCCAATAACTCCAGCCAAGACCACGCCAAGCAGAAAGAGAGCCTTTATCTAATTCCGTCGCATGTTCATACGTCTCGCGAGCACCTTCATAATTTTTGTTCGCATATAAAGTATTTGCACGTTCCAAAACAGCACCAATAGAAGCATAAATCAGCGTGGTTTTTGTGAGAATTAGTAGCGTGATAATTGTCTTAAAAGACCTAAGTCGAAACAGTTTCAACATTAAAGCTATCCTTGTTTTAGTTAGGGGCACGTCTATTAATTCATGGCTGGCAGCCATGAATTAATAGACGTGCCCCTAAGGTAATATAAAATTTATTATTAATACTCTCAGAAAGCCAACTTCTATATATCAGTTAGCATCTTAGTGAGTGGATACAAAAACCTTGGCGCTGTAGTTAGCAAATCTGTTTTAGCCGAAACCAAAAATAAATCCTCTTGTTTACCTGTAGACATGTATTGTCTATCATCCTCTATTACTGTTACTGAGAGTGTTTTACCTATTTCAGCCATCTTAAAACTCAGATCATCCAAAACTTGTCGCCATTCCCCCCCAGCAAGAGTATTTTTCAAAACTATATTAAGTCCGTGATATTTAGGGTTAGAAGCCCATTCCAATGCTTGTTCCGTTACTGAAGATGCATCAGAAAATGGAGTATCACTGCTAATAAAAAGAGCAGGAAGGAACTGAAGGTGGTAGTAGCGAGTAAATATTTCCATTGTAGATTCACTAACTTGGAAAGTCTGTGGCTTTCTGTCAATCCATGCAAAATATCGTGGACTGATTCCAGAAAGTTGTTCAGATTGCTGTCGTAACTTTGTCCATTCCCTTTCTTTTAAAACCGGTTTAACAATGACATTTTTTGAAAACACAGGTCTTGCTTTTACCTCTGTCAGATTAACCGATGCTTTTTCAGTGGTAAAGCCGTCAAGACCTTTATTATTTTTCCAAACTGTCAGTGTAAATGCACCATATTTAATACTTGGCTCCAACTCAATCGGTCGATTAGTTAAAGCTTGACCATTAAAATAAGCAATAACACGACCTCCAACAACTCTGAGTTTTAAGGTATTTAGATTAGGGAACACATCAGCACTAGCAAGTTGTTTGGTTTTACCAATACCATTAGTCTCTTGCAATAAAACTCTGTCGTTCGCAATACCTAGTCGAATAAAGGGTTGATCTACTCCATAGCGTAAGGAAATCCAGAACTGACCCTCTGGCAACCCATTTAGTTTCACTTCCACCTCGGCATCTTCCCATTTTTCTGTACCACCAAGCGTTAGCATTGCCCCTTGTTCACCCTTCTCATTAGACATCCGAAGAGTATTTTTTTCAATTATCATTTCCCCACTATCTACCACCCAATCTGAAGTTAATTGACTGGATTGAAAAGTATCAGAAAAAATTGCCCGACGTGGTTGATGAGTTTTAATTTGGTTAAGTAACTCTGTTTCATTCCACATTTTTGAAACTCGAATACGTCTAAAACTTGTTTTTGGGTCTTTATGATAATTTGCACCGAATGGTGCCGCGACAAAGCCAATTTGCAAAGAAGCATCAGCTAATATTTTATTCCATGCTGACAAAGCATCATAGTCGGTATTAGAATGCCATGAACGAGAGCAATTTGCTGCAACAATAGGAACTCCCAACGTACTTTCTAGTTGTTTACGTTCTTGAAGAAGCCTATTTGATAGTTGTTTTGGAAAAGTGTTTGTTTTATCTCCACTCTTATTTATACATCCGGAAATACCTACTTCCCAACGACCTGTTTTAACCAAGGCTTCTAGTTTATGCCAAGAAACCAAGGTAATATTTCTTTGATTTAACTGATTGACATTTACAAATACCAACGCAGTCATCCCCAGTTTAGCTAATAATTTATCCGCAATTTCCATAGTTTCACGATTGGCTTCTTCGAATGTTAGCAATACGGGCTTAGAAGGAAGAGGCCTCATGTTCGTTTCTTTCCACTGACTAATCTGTTCGAGTCGCAGGGATGAGTATCCAGCATCTTTTAAGGCACCAAGTTGTGCTTTAAAAGAAGATTTCGAGATCGCTAACTCATGGGTAGCGCTAATTTTGCCAAAAGCAAGAGCAATAAAGGCTTCTTTTTCTATGCCTTTCCCGTTGTCTACTGATAACATCGACATTGGTAGATGAGAAGGCTCTACAGCTCCGGATACCTCAGAAAAAAAATAGGGTAATTCCACAATCGCTACAATCACAGAGATCAAAATTAACCACCATGTTAGATTACGCCAGTGATGAACTCGTATCGACCGGTTTTTACTGCGCCGTTCAAGTTTTGGCGGTATAGGGTTTGTGTTGGTATGAGTAAGTGTTGGCATTTAATTACCGGGTTCCCCATCTGTTATCTCGCTGAGTGGCAATGGCATAAGGCATCTGCCAAACTAGAAACATTAAGTAATAAAGTGTGAAGTAAAGACCATAGATCCAGTATCGGTCTGATTTCCAAAATAGGTAGTAAGCTGAAAACATAAGTCCAATCATGACTGTACCGATTAAGTAAATAGCTGGGGATATAAAATCACCATCCATGGCCGGTAGCCATAAACATATTCGTAAAATTAAGATTGGAGCAATAATCGGAAATAATAATTGTGCATAAAAAGCGATGGATGCCAGTGGCGGTTTTTTCCACATAAAGGTTGCAGCAATCAAGGTTTCCCTAAACCAAGATTTCTTCCAGCGTAATTGTTGCTTTAAGAATTGCTTCTGGTTTTCTGGCACTATTGTGGTGGCAATTGCTTCTGACGAATAAATTACCTTGTACTTTCTTAATAGATAATTAGTTAAACTTCTATCATCTCCAAAAGTAGCTTGAACACCGAGAAAATGTTGATTTAGCCAGTCATCTAACACTTCTAACATACTACTTCGTCGATAAGCAGAAAAGCAGCCCGGGCAACAAGTGACAGTACCAAATACACTTTCTGCCGCTTTAATGATTCGAAATGCCACAAAATAGCGAGCTTGTTGCATTCTAGTCAGGCCATTTACATCCACATTTGCAACTTCTGTGTGCCCTGCAACAGCGGCGACCTTTGGGTCTGCAAATCCCTGGACTATCTTACGGATACCGTCCCGTTTTAAAAAACTATCCGAATCAACGAAAACAAGAATCTCTCCTTTTGCTAAACGAGCACCTGATGCCATACCCTCTCGCTTACCTTTATTGTGTTCAAATGCATCCAAAACCAATCCAGGCCAACGTTTTTGCGCTCTTTTAATTTCCTTTACGGTATTATCCGTTGAGCCATCATCAACAACAATGACCTCAAAAAGGTGATCATGATAATAGGCGGCATAGCAGCATTCTACCGTTTTATAAATAGCATCTTCCTCATTAAAGGCTGTGATAATAATGCTCACTGTTGGCGAGATACCCATATCTTCAGGAGCTTTATAAAAAAGCGACAGCACGAAACGGGAAAATATAAACCCTGCAATTGCTATTGAATAAGCATTAACTAAAGGGTGATACCAATAATAAGTAATATTTCCCAAGCGTAACCCAAAAACAACAATCATTGAGATTGCGATAAGTACTATCGCTACTATACGAACTAAAACTTTACTCTTTTCTTTAGTCTTTGGTAATGCCGGATTCCTAAAAAAAGCAATTTGTTCCCCAAAATTAGAAGTTGTTTTTTCCATTGGCGGCATGCTGAAGTCTCTCCTAAATAAAATTTACTATCTGAGGCATAGAAACGAAAAAAAACTATATTCGTAATTGAAAAAAGAAGGCTCTAGTTAGGTTGCTGGCAACAATATACTCTATGTTAGAGTTTGACTGGTTATTTTACCTATTACCATATTCCTTTTTTATAGCATTTCTACTAAAAAATTTAACCTTAATTCTTAGAGCCTCTTACATAATCGCGGCAATGCTGTAGCTTTACCACTAATATGTTGCGTTCTTTTTTGTTTTTAGGCTACCTAGAGTAGTACTTTGCAAGAGGATCCTTAGTATTAATTATAGACGCTCCTAAAATAGTATATTATAACTCACTAATATTATAAATAAAAAAACTTGAGCCAGTTCTCAAAATAGAGCTAAACCTCTTTTCTTTTTCTAAAGTAGAGATTATAATAACAAATCTATATCAATATACAATGAATATTTTTTCGACCGCTAGAATAGCGATCTATCAGTTTAACGTAATTTAATTAAAAATCAATCTGTTAGAATCCGCTCACAAGCTACATAAAGCTATAGTTACACAAAAAAATTCATTTTTTTCTTTAAGTGCTTAAGATAAGCTGTAACAATAGTCAATAAACATAATATTCACCCTCCTTGCATCAAGAAACTCGCATAGAACACTCCAGCAACTGCATAAACTCTGCCTATGTTATTAAAATTACATTTATTTCTTTGGCTTACTATTTTGTTTTGCACTAATTGCTCAACTGAGCCAAGAAACTCATTTAGTGATAGCTTTGATAACACAGACCAACCTAAACTCACTGAAAAAAATCGTGCAAACAGGCATGCCAACCCTAACTGGTGGTTAAATTCGGGAGGTTATCTATATCAAACAAAAAATGGGGCAAGTACTGTACAAGGTAAACTTTCAGATAATGACCGATTCAGGTTGCTGTATGCCAAATCTAATCCACTTGATACCGACAACGGATATCGACCACAAAATCTTCTACGTTTAGTAACAACAGCAAAATTTAAAAATTTCACTCAACAG
>CAZHUE010000118.1:0-8647 GCA_964535875.1 uncultured Methylomarinum sp. | reverse complement strand
GGCCTGGATGGTATTGCCTTACAACGATTTGCCAGTGAATTGAAGCATGAAAATAACCTTAAACATAATAACAAAGTAGCGCAACTGGTAAAAAAATATGCTGAAAAATATTGCCGTACATTCTATATCACCTATGACATATCAGGCAGCCCTATAAAAGACATCGTCACACGAATAAAACATGACTGGACAACAGTCATGGAAAAAAAATTAAATCTTATTGATTCACAACAATATGCTCGATATAAGGGCAAGCCAGTCATCGGATTGTGGGGGTTTGGTTTAAATACACCGGCACATAATTTTTCTCAAAAACAAGCCTTAGACTTAATCAGCTGGTTTAGGAAAAAAGGATTTTATCTCGTAGGCGGAGTACCTTACAATTGGCGACTAGGAAAACTGGATTCCAGAAAAAACTGGTTAAGTGTTTATAAACAATATGATATGGTATTACCATGGTCAGTTGGTCGATACAGAGAAACAAAAGAGTTATTACACCACTATGAATCTATTTGGCAGCAAGATTTAGCCTTTAGTAAAAAACACGACCTTCAAATGAAACGTGTTATTTTTCCTGGATTTGCTTGGTCAAACTGGAATGGAGGCTCCCGTAACCAAATTCCTAGAAAAAAAGGAGACCTATTTTGGAAACAAGCCTATTTAACCAACCGTCTTGGTTTAGGTGCATATATTGCCATGTTTGATGAATATGACGAAGGAACAGCCATTGCTAAAACAGCTAAAAACTCATCAATGAGACCAGTCAATCAGTACTTTCTAACTCTATCAGAAGATGGGCATCAATTAAGTTCGGATTATTATTTACGCTTATCAGAAAAAATCACTCAGATGATCCATGGAACTAAGAAATTTAATTTCACAATTCCCAGATTATTATCAGAATAGTTTTATGAAAAAAGAAATAAAAATATATATAGATTCCATTCATGAAGAACATATACAAGGCTGGTTTATCAATACACCAACACCTAAAAATAATAAAATTTTACTTTTTCTGGACAAAAAATATAAAGCAGTAACATTAGCTAACAGTGAACGACAAGATGTAGCAGAAGCACATGGACAGCTTCTTTGTGGATTTTGTTTTGATATTAAAAAATTTTCAAGCTATAGACTATTAGAATTAAAATCAGAAAATAAAGAATTGTTACTTAGCTTAAAAGTTGAAAATAAACAAACAGGGAATAAAAAGCAAACCGTCAAGTTAATGCCTCTACCTTATTCATCTTTACCCTATAAAAAACTTGAAAAGCTTAAAATAGACTTGAGCAAAGAAATTAATGGGCATAATTGGTATTCTGCTGAACCTAGTGGCCGTTGGGGAGGGCCTGAACTAGAAAGTACCCTCAGCATACCTGCTTTAGCTGAAGGGGATTACAGACTGGAACTGGAAATTGGAAATGACTATTGCGATTTAGAGACATTAGAGGTCATGTTTAATAAAAAACCAGTCAATTTTTTAAATTCTGAATTCAACTCTCCCATTCTTTTACAAGCTGAAATACAGGCTGAAAAACAATACCCCTTTTGGCATTTGAGTTTTAATTATTCAAAAACGTTATCTCCAGAAGGTGATTCAGGTGCAGATCAACGGAAATTAGGGCTTTTTCTTAAAACTGTTAACTTAACAAAAATATCCTCTTCAAATTAAAAAATCACTAATTCAATGAAAATACTGATTGTTTGTAGCAGTCCTTATGTAACACTTGATCCGGTAGTACAGCTACTGGAAAACGCAGGGCTTGAAAAAGGTTTGAATAACAAAGACAACAAGCAAAGTTTTGAGCAATGGCATGAGCAAGTATTTGATGCTTATGAGCAAGATAGTTCAGGTTTATTAATTAATCAACCTTTAAAACCTGGAAGGGTATGGCAAGACATGGCATGTCAGCTAATACATGCCAATTTAAGCAAAAAACAATGGGTTTGGTCAGCATCAAAAGCGGGATGGTTACTGGATTTTTGGCATGAATTAGAGCCACAACACAGATTTGCCTTGCTTTATTCACCACCACAAATAGGGATCAGCCAAAGTCTCTCACAAGTCTCAGAACAAAGTCAGGATTTAGACCGTATCATAAAAAGCTGGATGAATTTTCATTTAGAGATGTTACGATTTTATCGTCACCACCAAAAGAATTGTATTTTAGTTAATTCTCAAAAGTGCCTGGCTTTTCCTGATGAATTTATCAAAATCTGCAAGCGTTATTTAGCATTTAATTTTAACGAAGAGTATTTGTCCGGGAATTTATTAGCTGATACTCAAAGGCAAAATGAAACAGATGTTTTCTTCCATTTAATCGCGAAACAATATCCGGAAATTAATTATTTATTTCAAGAATTAGAAGCATCAGCCACACCTTTTGGGACAGAAATAAAAGAACAGAAAATTATTCAAACCAATGGAAAACAACAATTAGAAGTTTTCTGGCAAGAGCGTCGTCGATTGAAAACACAACAAGTCGAAGATGGTGAGATAAGATCGCACCTAAAGCAAGAGTTAGACAGTCAAATTTTAATTACACAAAAAGTTGAAAGTGATAAAAACGAAGAAATACTCGCTTTACAAGAAAACATAAAAAATATAGAGACTGAAAAAGAGCAGCAAAAAACAAATGAAATAAACCAAAACACACAACAAAACGAAGACTATGAAACAGAAAATGAATTGTTGCTGCTACAGTTGCATCAAGTGCAGGAAGAACTTGAGCATTATTTTCTAAAATATCAAGAACTGGAACAACAAACACAATCAAATGGCATCATTGCATTTATCGAACAAAATAATGAATTACCTCTACAAGCACAACTTATTCAGGTAAAGCAAGAATCAAATGGACTGGGTATTGATCTAATGAATTTGCATTGGCAAAAGCAAACTTGGCCTCGCTATCAGTTGCAAATTATTCAGTCCACTGTCATTTATGATCAAACAAGTCAGGCGACAATAAAGCTACCCCAGCAAAGCAATAATTTTTTACCGTTAAAAACATGGCCACCACAGACAGCGGATGAATCAGGTGCATACTGGGCAATTAATATTGATTTACTGGAAAGCGAAATGACACATTCACATTTTTATCCAGAAGATATTGCCTTTTTACATGCGCTAGTTGAGCAATTACCTCAATGGTTGGAAGCACTGGAAGAAACCATGCGAGCGCAAAATAATCAATGGTCTGAATACTATCAGGTAATAGACGAAATAAAACCTGCTCTTGATCGTGTTTTTGAATTACAACAAGATTAAGTGAAGAGCTCACAACCTCTTGTTTCAATTGTTATGCCCTCTTTAAATCAGGCTGATTTTATAGAACAAGCTATTGATAGTGTTTTAAATCAATCATATACTAAAATAGAACTTATTGTTGCTGATGGTCAGTCTACTGATAGCACATTAGGTATTTTGCAGAAAAAGCAGAAACAGGATTCCCGATTAAACTGGTTTTCCGAGAAAGATAATGGCCCGGCTAATGCCATTAATAAAGCCTTATCTCAGGTTAGAGGAAGTCTTATAGGCTGGTTAAATTCAGATGATTTATATGCACAAGATACGATAAAAAAAGCAGTACATGTATTAGATGATGATAACAAAGTAATGGTTTATGGACAGGCTGAACATATTGATATTAATGGACGAATAATTGACCGCTACCCTACCCTGCCACCTAATATATCTTTAAAACAATTTTCAAATGGATGCTTTATCTGTCAACCGACTGTCTTTTTTAAACGCACGGTATTCCTACTTTTAGGCAAATTAGATGAGAGATTAAAAACGGCTTTTGATTTCGACTATTGGTTGCAAGTCTTTACTCAATTTTCAGGGCGAATAGGTTTTATTGATGAAGTACAAGCACAATCAAGATTACATGAAGACTGCATTACGCAAAAAATGAGGCGAACTGTGGCATTAGAAGGAATGCAGGTTATTGCTCGGTATTTAGGTTATGCGCCTGGACATTGGTTACTGACTTATAGGGATGAATTATTAAATCAGTCCCCTGAGAATTGGGGGTTTAACAATTTAAGACAGCATATTGAAACTTTTATTGACGAAGGCGCTGATTATTTAATCAAAGATGAAGCTATACAATTGAAAAACAATATTGCAAAAGATAATCGTTTAGACAAATGTAAATTAGCTGACGAAGATAATACTCAGACCGCCCGCCAAAGTAAAAATAATAAAAATTAGAGATGAAAAAGTTATTTGATAGTTTACAGACACTACCCAAACCTATTGGACATATAGTTCATGTTGGGGCTGGCCTATGCCATGAACTACCAAGTTATGAGGAACTTAGACCACAGAAAATTGTATTAATTGAAGCAGATAACCAGCAAGTATCAAAATTACAGAATAGTACTCAATCAAAAATAAATATTGATGTTTTAGCTTATGCCGTAGCAGATAATAAACAGCAGACGCTAAAAATATTAAGCAATCAACGTGACAGTAGCTTATTGATACCAGATAAAATTCTAGACTTTTACCCAAGCCTGACTATTGTTGATGAGCAGCCTGTTACAACGGAAACCTTGAGCAACCTTCTGCACAGCTATGCTTTAGATAAAAATCACCACCATGTTCTTATCATAGAAGTACAAGGTGTAGAGTTCCAGATAATTAAAACAACCTCAGAAAGTTTATTGCAACAATTTAGTGGAATAATTATTCGTAGTAGTACAGAACAATTATATAAACAGGATCAACATGAAAAAATAATTGATTTATTGGGGCCCATTGGCTTTGACCATGAACATCAAGAAAATGAAAAGTTTAGCCCTATCTTCCAAAAGCTGTATTTTCGACGAAACCATGAGAAAATTGAGTTACTACAGAGTCAACAACAAATTAAGAAATTAAGTATAGAGGCACAAGAGCAAACAAAATTATTGGCCGAATACCAGAATAATATAAAAAAACTAAAACTGGAATGTAATATCCAAACTAAAGCAGTATTGGAAAGACAGCGTCAGATAGAGGAATTAAATCAAGTTAAAGACGAGCAAATAAAATTATCTGAAGAGTATCAACACAAAATTCAAAAACTGACAGGAGAAGCTCAGAAGGATATCGAAGAACTGACTAAAGATCGTAATGCTCAAATCAAAACTGCAACAGAAAAGCAAACTCAGATTGAACAATTAAACAAAGCCAAACAAGAACAAACAAAACTGACTGCAAAAGCGCACAAAAAAATTGAAGAACTGACTAAAGAACGAGATGTTCAAATCAAAACTGCAAAAGAAAAGCAAAGTCAGATTGATCAATTAAACAAAACAAAACAGGATCAAGTTAAGAAAATAGCGGTTCAGACCGAAGAAATGGAAGATCTAAAAAAACAAATATCAGGTCTGGAAAATGATTTAAAAAATTTCAGAAATAAAGAAAATGAACGACAGCAAGAACTTGACGAGGCAAAACAAACCACTGCTCTTAGCCTAAAATTACAAATGTTGAAAGAAAATGATTTAAAAGATTTACAGCAACGTTATCAAGCCGCATTAGTTACACAGGAAAATCAACATGAACTACTGAATAAGTTGAGTGAACGGTTGAGTTTGGCAGCAGGTTATTTTCATCAAATATCACAAGAACAGCCAGAACAAAATCAATCACAGTTATCTGATGATAAAAAACGTCACAGTATTTTCAGACTGCTTAACTTTAAATTGAGTAAGTGATGATGAAAACAAATATCAATGATGGGTCAAAAAATAACAACAACATCAAACAAAAACCTGGCTTGCATTGCACTTCAAACCAAACCGGTTATTCCAGGCTCAGTACATATCAACCCTTACTTACTTTGATACAATCAGAGATACCCAATATATTAGCTGTTTATGCCTTTGGTAGCCGGGTTACAGGTTGCGCCCATGAAAATAGTGATTTAGATTTGGCCGTATTAGTTGCTGGATATACTACGCCTTATGGATTATGGGATTTATCCAGCCAATTAGCAGAGTTAGCAGGCTGTCATGTTGATTTATTAGATATGCGCGCAGCCTCAACCGTTATGCAATATCAAATATTGCAAACAGGAATAGTTCTATTTGCTAAACAACCTGATGCAGGATTATTTGAATGTTTTGTGTTGAGCGAAAAAATAGCTCTGGATACCGCTAGAGCCGAATTATTGAATGATATTCAGCAACGCGGAAAAGTCTATGCATGATGATATATTAATCAATAAAGCAGCAACGATAGAACGTTGCGTAGCACGAGCGATTGAAGAATACGAGGTAGACCCTGAGGGATTTTCAAGTAATTATACACGGCAGGATGCCGCTATTTTAAATATCCAACGCGCATGTGAAGCCGCATTGGATATGGGACAGCACTTGATACGTCGTGAACATTTAGGAATTCCACAAAGTGCCCGAGATGTTTTTAAGCTGTTAGCAGATAATGACTGGATTGATAAAAAATTAGCTGATTCTCTGAAACGGATGATAGGGTTTCGCAACATAGCAGTTCATGAATATCAAAACTTGCAAGTACCCATTACTATTAAAATAATCACCCAGCACTTAGATGAATTTTTACAATATTCTTCTGCAATACTGACTAAGAACACATCATTGAATCGACCTGGATTATAAAAAATTATGAAACCAGCTAATAATTCAATACAGAAAAAGCTTTATCAAGTGATTGATGAAAGCCTGGCTTTGTTAAAACAATCGTCAATTAGCGAACAAAAACCGGCAGCACTTGATGTGCCAATACCCAGCCTGCTGGAACAATGTCTGGAACTTTGCGAACAGCATCAGGAACAGAGCCAGGAACCTTTGCGTACAATACATCATTTTGGCTTACCGTTAGATTCTCCATTGTTATCCAGCTTGGCGACAATACCTAATACTCGCGTATTAACAGACATTCATCCCAATAATAATAGTTTTAAAGACACTATAAAAAATCAAACACTGGTTGCAAGAAGTATTAACTCTAACAACCAAACTGAAAGTAATTCTGAGGATGAATATCGAATTAAAGTCTTTTTAAATGACCTGCAACAAATACAGAAAGAAAGCAATCAAATCGGTCAACGGCTAATAATTTGTGATAATCATTGTTTGTCTCAAACAGATAAAACTCAATCACCAGATTTGTTAACTCTGCTTAATCGTCAATTTACTGTCCGTTCGCTTATTGTTGTAACTGATCCTGTTGATAGTTATCCTGTTTATTGTGCAGCTCAATCAGGCATGCCTCATTTTAGTTTTGAAGAATATTGCCAAAGCATGTTTGCTTTTATGGAAGCTAACTCAGATTTAATTGTAATTCGGCGTGAGGGTTTTGCGGCAGATCCTGAGAGGATGATGCGGGAGATGTGCGAGAAGTTAGCTTTACCTTTTTGTAAAGAGTTTTTAACATTGAAAGAGGCATTTGTAAAAAAACAAGGTAAATCTAGTCCTTCATTTATAGATTTTTATGTGCATCAGACAAAGGAATACAGACTTGGTAATTTTGTAATGTGTACACCTACAATTAAAACTCTTTATGATTTTTATAAAACACCAGTACCTGTAGTTTTTTCAACAGAATATTTAAAAGAGATTTATAAAAATTGGAATAAAATTGAAATTATTAACCAAGATCAAGTAAAAAAAAGAAAATTAACAAAACTGTTTGGTACTAATCTTATAAATATGGAAATAGAAGACTATAAATTTATACATCAAACAATTTGTGATAAAAAAGAAATTCAATTTACTTCTACGCCATTAACATATGCTCCTAAATTAAAATCTACGGATAATAGTGATTATGCTGTAATTATAAAAGGGTGTTTTCCCAATAGTGCATGGGAAGAGAAAAAGCATATACCTGACATTCATTATAAAAAAGCTATTGATAAAATTAAAATGAAAATTAAATTTATTGGGTCTATAGCCGATTACAATGATTATTTAAAACCTCTTGTTGAACACTCAAAGCATGAACATAAGGTAGAAGTAATTTTAGAGAGTGTTGATCAAATACTCAGAGAAATTAATGGTGCTAAAATTGTCATAACTAATGATACAGGCTGGTATCATGTTGCTGGAGCATTAAATAAAAAAATGTTTTGTTTTTGGAAAGATACTCCTTTTAGGAAAAACTTAGTGCCTGGAAATAATTGCACATATAGTCACAAAAATTTTTGGGATAAAGATTTTGAAAATTGGATTGAAGGTTTAGGCTGATTTTTGTACATTCCGAATGGGTTTTTCTTACAAGACGGTATGATCAATAATCTCCTTTAGTTCTATTTTATAACTTCTGATAAGAAATCCATAAGAGTTCTAACAGGTACTTTTAATTTTGGAAATAGCTTGTGTGAAATTAACCTATCTTCGTAGTTATTGCTAAATTTTCTGAGTTCATTTTGAACAAAAAAGATAAAACAAACTATTAATATAATTAGATCCCACTAAAAAATGTAACCGGCTGGTTATAAAAATAATTTTCCTGTATTATTGAATTAGGCACACCCTTTTTAGACTTTCTGGGTAGACTCCAATTAATTGTACTTGGCAATCCAATGTTAGATGTTTGGTAGTTAAATCCTCAAATAAATTAAAGATGGATTGGCGCATGGTCGAAAGCGATTACCGCCAAAAGCTTGTT
>CAZHUE010000117.1:0-8701 GCA_964535875.1 uncultured Methylomarinum sp. | reverse complement strand
GAATCCTTTCGATTCGCGCGATCCAACTAAAGAGGGTCGGCTACGCTTACTGTATGAAGCTAACCCTATTGGTTTTATTGTAGAACAAGCTGGGGGGTTATGTAGCACGGGGCGTAAACGCATTTTAGAGATAAAACCAAGAGAAATTCATCAGCGCGTTCCGGTTATTTTAGGGGCTAAAAATGAAGTTGAGTGTATTGTTTCTTATCATAAAGAGTTCGATTTATCCTAACGAAAAAATCTCTCTATTCTATTTTTTCAATATATTGCAACATTAATTGTACACTTCTATTTCCTCTAAATTCGTTAATATCCAGCCTATAAGCAGCTTTAATAGACCTTGTACCCAACCAGTTTTCTGATTTTTCAACAAAAAAAGCAATTGCATCAATTAATAGTTCACCAGAGGAAAATCTCAGTACAAATTTTAGATGTTGCTGGCCAACAACTCTACATTGAATCACATCAAAAATGCCATCAAAAACAGGTTCAGGAAATTCCTGCCCCCAGGTTCCCGCATTATTTAATACCTCGGTAAATTCCAGAGTTATCTGTTTTTCTGATAATTGACCATCTGTGTATATTTTTTGCTCCAGATCTACATTGTTTAAATGCTTAGCCACTATTTCATCAAAAGCTAATGCAAAAACTGGGTAATCATGCATCTTAATGCTCATCCCTGCTGCCATTGCATGCCCCCCAAATTTACTGAGTAACTGTGGATGAGATGCTGCAATTTCGCTTAAGACATCTCTTATATGCACACCTGGAATTGACCGAGCCGAGCCTTTTATTTCCCCACTACCAGTAGATGCAAATGCAACAACAGGTCTGTGTAAGCGATCTTTAATTCTAGAGGCTAAAATACCGATAACGCCTTGATGCCAATCCTTCTCAAAAATACAGACCCCAGCCGGTAAATGTTTTTCATCCAATACATGCATTTCGTTTAAAAGAGATAAAGCTTCGTTTTTCATTTGAGCTTCAACATCTTTACGATCCTGATTTAGATCGTTCAATTGCTCAGCCATGTCTTTAGCCAGTTCTTCATTTTCAGTTAACAAACACTGGATACCTAATGACATATCATCCATGCGACCTGCTGCATTTAGTCTTGGCGCTAAAGCAAAACCTAAATCAGACGAATTGATTGAATTGAACTGTTTTCCCGCTATTTCAATTAATGCTTTTATTCCAGGATGAGCTTGACCAGATCGTATTCTTAACAAGCCTTGGTGAACGAATATTCTATTTACCTGATCCAATGCGACTACATCAGCAACTGTTCCTAAAGCAACAAAATCTAATAGCTGAGCTAGATTTGGCTGCTGAATATTTTGTTTTTCAAACCATTTTTTTTCGCGCAACCGACTTCTTAGTGCCATCAGAACATAAAATATAACCCCCACGCCTGCAATATTTCCACTTGGAAATTCATCGTCTGCTACGTTAGGGTTAACAATGGCATCTGCATCAGGGATTTGTTCACCTGGTAAATGGTGATCTGTTACCAAAACTTTAATGCCAAAGTCTTTCGCTACTTTTACACCATCTATACTGGAAATCCCGTTATCCACTGTAATAATTACATCAGGATTTTTCTGCTTAACCAACTCTACAATTTCAGGTGTAAGCCCATACCCATATTCAAATCGGTTCGGAACAACATATGAAATATTTTCAGCCCCTAATAACTCTAGCCCTTTAATGGCGACAACACAGCTAGTTGCACCATCTGCATCAAAATCAGCAACAATACAAATTTTCTGCTGTTGCTTAACGGCAGTAATTAAATGTTCTACCATTAATTCCATTCCAGACAGTAACCAGGGAGAAGGAAGTTTTGCTAATGTGCGTTCTATTTGATCATTTTCCGTGATTCCTCGTGTTAAAAATATTTTTAGCAAAATGGGATCTATATCTTTTAAGTATGATTTCTTTTTATTCTGAGGACGAGGAACTATTCTTTTTTTAACACCTTGATGATACATAAATACACATGATTACGTTATATTCTACCCAGATAACCGACAATAATTAGTCTTCAACTATTGAAGGGTTTTATTTCTTCTATTATAAAAGCGTATAACTAGTAAAATAACGCGTCATTTCACTCTGCATTTTCTTAGAATCTTATTTTCATATATTGGTTTATAATACAGGTAATTGCTAAACACTGTTAGCTATTGAAAGTGGTAGAAATGAAATGGTGGGCAACTGACTTTTTTGCACTTGATAGCTGTAATAACACATTACTGGATGGCCTAACTAGTTAGTACAAAACTTAATGCTTTGAACTTTTCACTATTACCCAAGTCTCATTGAAGAAGTAGGATTTCTTTGGAAAACACGAATATCTTACACTTAAGTACAAGCAATTTTTGATAACACATTGGTTTATTTAAGTTAAGAAAAATTTTTTCAATTTCTCAGATTTTCAACTATATTTAATGACACTAACCAATTTAATATTGGAAATTTCATTAACTCTTTTAGTAAGGTACAATTTTATGCGTTTAGATACATCGTCAACACAAAAGCCAGCAGATTCAATTAAAAATGAGCCGTTGATGATAAGCTTGAAACGTCAAATCAAACATCAAGCAATCATTAGCGTTTCAGTTATATTTGTTATTCCCGCTTTATTATTTGGAATACCCCAGCTTGTGAATTAATTAAACTATAAAAATATTCTTCCATAAAAAATCGGCTTTAAGTCGGTTTTTTTATGGCGTTAGGAAACACTTCTATTCTACATTTGATCCGGAATTGCCTTTTTCACTGCATCCAAAGTTGCTTCAATAGTAACAGGGTGTGAGTCTTTACACTGGTTAATCGCTGTATCAGGATCTTTTAATCCATTCCCCGTTAGAGTACAGACAATTTTACTGCCTTCGGGAATTTTTCCACTTTCAATATCTTTTAATGCACCTGCTAATGATGTAGCAGATGCTGGCTCACAAAAGATACCTTCATTTGATGCAAGCATTTTATGTGCTTCCAGTATTTTTTCATCTGTAAAACAATCAAACCAGCCTCCCGATTCTTTTTGCGCATTCCAGGCAAAATCCCATGATTGTGGCCTACCTATGCGAATTGCTGTAGCAATTGTTTCTGGGTTATCAATCATTTTACCGCTTATAAATGGAGCTGCACCCGCAGCTTGGTAGCCACACATAATAGGACGTTTAGTTGCAACTGCCTTTAAGTCACCTTGGTCTGCTGCGTATTCTGTGTAACCTTTCCAATAAGCTGTTATATTTCCAGCATTACCTACTGGTAGGCAATGATAATCTGGAGCATCACCCAATTCATCAACAATTTCAAATGCGGCTGTTTTTTGTCCATCTATTCGGTATGGGTTAATGGAGTTAACAATAGTTACCGGTGCATGATCAACAATTTCCTTAACCAACGACATGCCATCATCAAAATTACCATTAATCTGGATAATTTCAGCACCATACATCAGTGTTTGTGCTAATTTTCCTAAGGCTATTTTTCCATCTGGAATTAATACAAAGGCTTTGATGCCCGCACGTACAGCATAAGCTGCGGCAGAGGCTGAGGTATTCCCAGTTGATGCACAGATTATTGCCTGACTGCCTTCTTCCACCGCCTTGGTCACAGCCATGGTCATTCCACGGTCTTTAAATGACCCTGTTGGGTTTAAGCCTTCATATTTGACATAAATATCTACCTCTTTACCGATTAATTTTGGGACATTTTGTAACTGAATTAATGGCGTATTTCCTTCTCCAATACTAATAACACGTGCATGATCATTAACTGGTAGCCGGTCTTTATAACGTTCTATTAATCCCGTGTATCGAGTAGACATATTTCTTATCCTAATGTTTCCAAGCGAATTCGGCTGATTGAGCCGGTAATAGCTGACAATGCTTCAATCTCAACGATTGCTGCATTCATTTCTTTTTCTAATGTTGTTTGTGTCAGCATTATTACGGGGACAACCGTTTTTCCTTCTAGTGGTTCTTTTTGGATTAATGCTTCTATACTTATATTATGGTTTGCTAAAATCTGAGTAACTTCTGCTAAAACTCCAGGTTTATCTTCCGCTGTTAACCGTAAGTAATAGGCCGTTTGTATTTGCTCAGAACTTAGAACAGGAATATTGCTAATAGCATCTTCTTGGAAAGCCAAATGTGGAACTCTATGTTCAGGGTCGCCAGTCAATACCCTTACTATATCAACTACATCAGATATAACTGCTGATGCGGTTGGTTCTGCACCTGCACCTGCACCATAATATAATGTTGGTCCTACTGCATCACCTTGAACTAAAACAGCATTCATCACACCATCTACATTGGCTATCAATCGACGTTCAGGAATTAGCGTAGGATGAACCCTTAGTTCTATTCCTTGCTCTGTTTTACGAGCAATACCTAAATGTTTAATTCGATAACCCAGCTCCTCGGCATATTCAACATCGGCGCGAGTAATTTTAGTTATTCCTTCGGTAAATACTTTTTCAAATTGTAACGGCATGCCAAATGCTAAAGAAGCCAAAATAGCTAGTTTATGTCCTGCATCAATCCCTTCAACATCAAAGGTAGGATCAGCTTCTGCATAACCCAATGATTGCGCCTCTGCTAATACATCAGAAAAGTCACGACCTTTATCCCGCATTTCAGTCAGAATAAAGTTTCCTGTACCATTTATAATACCAGCCAGCCATTCAATCTGGTTTCCACTTAGTCCTTCACGAATCGCTTTAATAATGGGAATTCCACCTGCAACAGCGGCTTCAAATAAAACCATTACGCCTTTTTCACTGGCTTTTGCAAAAATTTCATTACCGTGTAAAGCTATAAGTGCCTTATTTGCTGTAACGACATGTTTACCTTTTTCTATCGCTTGTAACATTAACTCTTTGGCTAAACCATCACCGCCAATCAGCTCCAACACGATATCTATTTCAGGATCATTGATAATTTCAAATGAATCTGTGGTTAATTTAATTCCTTGGGCATCACAAATTCTATCTCTGCTAAGGTCTCTTGCCGAGGCACGAGTCACTACAATTTCTCGCCCTGCTCTACGCGAAATTTCTTTTGCATTTCTTTTAAGTACGTTGACGACACCTCCGCCAACTGTGCCTATGCCTAAAACACCAATTTTTACCGGTTTCAATATAACTCCTAAAACTTTTTTGTGTTTAATATTACCCTAAAACGCCATCTTTCTTAAGCATGCTTCTTATTCCTCTCAGTGCCTGTCTTGTTCTGTGTTCATTTTCAATTAGACTAAAGCGGACATGAGCATCCCCATATTGACCAAAACCAACACCCGGTGATACAGCGACTTTTGCATCAATTATCATTTTTTTACAAAACTCTAAAGAGCCCATTTCTTTATATTGCTCTGGAATAGGAGCCCAAACAAACATGGTTGCTTTTGGCTTTTCTATTTTCCATCTCATCGCATTTAAACCATCACAAAGCACATCTCTTCTACTTCTATAAATCTCACAAATTTCAGCGACACACTCTTGCGGACCTTCTAAAGCAGCAATAGCAGCCACTTGAATTGGCGTAAACATTCCATAATCCAAATATGATTTAATTCTAGTTAAAGCAGCAACTAAGGTTTTATTTCCACACATAAAACCGACTCGCCAGCCAGGCATATTATAACTTTTGGATAAGGAATAGAATTCAACAGCAATATCTTTTGCACCCTCTATTTGCAATATAGAGGGTGCTTTATAGCCATCAAAAACAATATCTGCATAAGCAATATCATGAACCACCCAGATATTATGTTCTTTAGCAATCGCAACAACTTTTTCAAAAAAATCTAATTCTACACATTGACTGGTTGGATTACCTGGAAAATTAAGAATTAACATTTTTGGTTTAGGCCAAGAGTCATCAATCGCTTTATGCAGCTCTTCAAAAAAGTCAACACCAGGCACCATTTTAATATGCCGTAAATCTGCTCCGGCAATAACAACACCATAGGGATGTATTGGATATGCTGGGTTAGGAACTAGAACAACATCACCTGGCCCTAAAGTTGCTAAGGCCAAATGCGCCAAGCCTTCTTTAGATCCTATCGTGACAATCGCTTCTGATTCAGGATCTAAGTCAACATCGAAACGATCTTTATACCACTGACAAATAGCTTTTCTTAAACGAGGGATTCCACGAGAAAGTGAATACCGATGGGTATCATCACGCTCTGCAGCCTCAACCATTTTTGCAACAATATGTTTTGGTGTTGGCTGGTCTGGATTGCCCATTCCAAAGTCTATGATATCTTCGCCTTCTGATCGAGCTTTCGCCTTAAGATCATTCACAATATTAAAAACATACGGGGGTAAGCGACTGATCCTGTTAAACTCTTCCATTAATGGCTCTTAAGAAATTGGATGGTTTTCAATAAATTAAAAATAAAAGAAAGTATTATAACCTGATTTGAAGACTATGCAGTTTCTTGTAGGGACTTTTAGAGCTGATGAAGAATCGAAAGACAACTACGAATGATTTTGATTTCCCAGCATCACCTTCTGAACACGCTCTAAGTCAGCCTGAGTATCAACACCTGCTTCTGGTGTTTTTGTTACTGTTTTTACAAGAACCGGTTCTCCATACCAGAGTATTCTTAACTGTTCTAACGATTCAACAGTTTCTAAAACAGAAGACTGCCATGAACAATATTTTTTTAAAAACTTTACAGTATAAGCATACATGCCTATATGTCTTAGGTAAGGCATTGTCTTAGATGCTTTACCTCCAGAAAGTGAAAATGAGTTTCGATCCCAAGGTATGGCTGCCCGGCTAAAGTACAAAGCGTAATCATCTTTGTTCAAAACTACTTTGACTGCGTTAGGATTAAAAATTTCGCTTTCTTCCAGTATTTTAGCCGCTAAGGTTGCAATGCCCGCTTTTTTTTGACTTCCCAGTGCTTGAGCAACTTCTTTAATATAAGTAGGTGGGATTAAAGGTTCATCCCCTTGCAAATTAACCACAATAGTATTTTCTGCCCAATCTAATTGTTCAGCCACCTGGTTAATTCTTTCTGTTCCACTTTGATGATTTGGGTCGGTCATCACTGCTTGAAACCCTAAACTATTAACCTTATTAAAAATTCTTTGATCATCAGTTGCAACCACCACCGCTTCTGCATCTGCTTCTATAGCACGTTGGCAAACATGAGCAATCATCGGTTGTCCAGCAATATCTAGCAAAGGCTTACCTGGTAACCGAGTTGAAGCATGTCGCGCAGGTATAACGACTTTAAAAGAGATGCCCATTTATTTTTTTAATGCATCAATTTCATCGTTAGATAATTCACGCGCTTCATCTTCTAGCATAACGGGAATACCATCTTTAATGGGAAAAGCAAGCCTATCTGCTTTGCATAATAATTCTTGCAAATCTTGATCATAAATCAAAGTACTTTTACATAAAGGGCAAGCCAGAATATCCAGTAATTTTTTATCCACGTATTTTCTCTTTTATGAGGGTAAGAAGTTTATCTATAAATTGTTGTTGTGGTTGTGCTTTTATTGGTAAGTACCAATGCTTTTCTGTGGCAAAATCCGTGCATTTGACAGCATCTTTTTCTGTCATTAAAACTAGCTTGTTATCGTTAAAACTTATATCTTCTTCTGTAAATTGATGATGATCCTGAAAAGCGTGAGATTCTATACTAATCCCTTCTCGCTCAAGCAAGTCAAAAAACCGATTTGGATTCCCTATTCCAGCAAGTGCATGGTAAGAAGTTTTAGGGAATTGATTTAATAATTTTTCTTCTTTAGTGACCAAGTTAACTACAAGATTACCTTCTATTGTCATTGAAAATTCGCTTTCTTCCTCTGTAGCGCCATTAACAATAATCAGGTCAACACTTTGCAACCGGGATATTGGTTCTCTCAAGGGGCCACAAGGTAAAGTATATCCATTACCAAAACGTCTTTCTCCATCAATCACTGCAATTTCAATATCTCTTTCTAAAGCATAATGCTGTAATCCATCATCAGAAATAATGACATCACAACCCGTCTTTTCTAATAGCATTTGCGCTGCTTTAACTCGTTCTGGTCCGACAACTATAGGGCAATCAGAACGTTTTGCCATTAAAACAGCTTCATCGCCAACCTGCTCAGACTTACTTTGATCGTCAACCCATAATGGCCAAATTTCAGAATTGCCTCCATAGCCACGACTAATTATGCCTGGTTTAAACCCTTCTTTTCTGAGAAACATTGCCAACCAAAGTGTTAGTGGCGTTTTCCCTGTTCCACCAACAGTAATATTCCCTACAATAATGACAGGAACAGATAGTTTAGTCTTTTTATAAATACCTTTTTTATATAAAAAATGTCTAAGCCGCATAGCATCATCATAAAGCATTGACAAAGGCATCAATGCAGATGAAATATACATTTCTTTGTACCAACTATCTTCCAGCCAACGAGAAAAACCTTGTTTCATTTTAAACTTAACCTTCAGGGGCGGATTTTGTAGCAAATGTTACTCGCGCAAACCCTAATTGAGCAGCAATATCTATTGCTGTAACTACAGCTTGGTGAGGCGTTTTACCATCAGCACTTATAACAAAAGGAATAGCTCGCGATTTTCCTGCTGCTTGAACTAAAGCCCGTTCTAATGTCTCAGGTTTCTGGTTTATCAATTGTTTTGAATGCCCCTCATCATCAGAAATAAAATAG
>CAZHUE010000116.1:0-8764 GCA_964535875.1 uncultured Methylomarinum sp. | reverse complement strand
GTTGGGCTAACGGCTTTATCGTTAACCCAACATTTTTAACATCCGTTAAGTTAGGTTGCCAAAGAGAGGGCAGCCAAACCTACAAATAATATTGGATAATAGTTGATTAATCACTGGATACCATTAATATAGGCTGTTATTTTATTACAGATTTTATTAGTGAATTTCCAGAGAAAATTTGACGTTATCGTTATTGGCGGCGGCCATGCTGGCACGGAGGCTGCCTTAGCCTCAGCTCGCAGCGGTGCAAGCACCCTATTACTTACCCAAAATATTGACACATTAGGTCAAATGAGTTGTAACCCTGCCATTGGCGGGATTGGCAAAGGTCATTTAGTCAAAGAAATTGATGCGTTAGGTGGGGCGATGGCACAAGCAGCCGATAAAGCAGGCATCCACTTTCGCACTTTAAATGCCAGCAAAGGCCCTGCCGTTAGAGCAACGCGAGCACAAGCGGATCGCAGCTTATATAAACAAGCGATCAGAAGCATCCTTGAAAACCAGGAAGATCTGACTCTATTTCAACAAACAGCAGCTGACTTTATCGTAGAAGGTGATAGAGTCACTGGCGTCAAGACTCAAATGGGTCTTGATTTTTCTGCTCAAGCCGTAGTGTTAACAACCGGAACTTTTTTAGATGGTCGTATCCATATTGGTCTGGAAAATTACAGTGGCGGACGTGCAGGTGATCCTGCATCAATTGGTTTAGCCAATCGTTTGCGTGAACTCCCTTTTCGAGTCGATAGACTAAAAACAGGAACTCCACCCCGTATTGACGGACGAAGTATTAATTTTGATAAACTGGAAGTCCAGCACGGCGATAAAATATCACCTGTTTTTTCGTTCATGGGTTCGCGCGAGCAACACCCACGTCAAATCCCCTGCTATATTACGCGCACCAACAGCAAAACACATGACATCATCCGTTCAGGTATGGATCGTTCACCGATGTATACCGGCGTTATTGATGGTGTAGGCCCTAGATATTGCCCATCAATAGAAGATAAAGTTGTACGTTTTGCGGACAGGGATTCACATCAAATATTTGTTGAACCCGAGGGTTTAGAAACGCACGAAATATACCCTAACGGCGTATCAACCAGCTTACCTTTTGATATTCAACAGCAATTTATTCAATCCATGCTTGGATTTGAAAATGCTGTAATTATACGGCCTGGCTACGCTATTGAGTATGATTTTTTTAACCCGATAGATTTAAAATCATCTTTAGAAACCAAGCACATGAATGCCCTATTTTTTGCCGGCCAAATCAATGGCACTACAGGTTATGAAGAGGCAGGAGCGCAAGGTTTAATTGCTGGATTAAATGCTGCTCGACTAGTTAAAGGTTTAGAAAGCTGGTGTCCAGAACGGGATGAGGCTTATATTGGCGTAATGATAGATGACCTAATTACCCGTGGAACACAAGAACCGTATCGAATGTTTACTAGCCGCGCTGAATTCAGATTATTATTAAGAGAAGATAATGCAGATTTACGATTAACCGAAAAAGGTAAAGAGCTTGGTTTGGTAGACAACGCTCGCTGGCAAGCATTTGAAGAAAAACGTGAAGCAATTTCCAAATTACAAAATGAATTAAGTAAGCAATGGGTCAGAACCAATACTAATGAGGCCAAACAAGCTGAACTTTTATGGGGCAAAGAGCTTAAAAAAGAAGCCAGTATGATGTCGCTTTTATGTAGGCCAGAAGTTGATGTTGATAATTTATTAGATTTTTCTGGAAAAGAAAATATCCCTGAGCAAGTAGCACAGCAAGTAGCCATACAAGCCAAATATGCGGGTTATATTGATAGACAAAAAACTGAAATAGATCGAACTAAACGCCATAATCATTTAAAACTACCTATTGATGAGGATTACAGCAAAATATCTGGCTTATCTAATGAAGTTTGTGAAAAACTTAAGCTCCAAAAACCGGAAACACTAGGTCATGCTTCAAGAATACCGGGCATTACGCCTGCAGCAATCTCTTTATTACTTATCCATCTTAAAAAGAAATCAGCCTGATGGAAAAATGTCGATTGATCTTGCAACAGGGCTTGCAAGAACTCAAACTAACGGCTGATGAAAAACAGATAGACTTATTACTCACCTTTATAAAACTCATTGAAAAATGGAATAAAGCTTATAATCTAACTGCAGTTCGCGACCAAGAGGATATGGTTCGTTTACACCTGCTTGATAGCTTGGCTATTCTTCCCTATATTGAGGGAAATCATATCGCTGATATTGGTACTGGTGCTGGCTTACCTGGCGTTCCATTAGCTATTTTTTTACCAAATATTGAATTTACCTTAGTAGATTCTAATTCAAAAAAAACTCGTTTTGTTCAGCAAGCCATATTAGAATTACAGTTAAAAAATGTTACAGTCGTACACAGCCGTGTAGAAAATATACAAATAGATAAACCTTTTTCTTCTTTAATCTTGCGTGCTTTCTCTAATATGCAAAATATTATTACTTTAACTCGTCACTTGATAGACAAACAAGGTATTGTATTCGCCATGAAAGGTCAAAACCCAAGTGAAGAACTAGCCAACTTTACAGAACAATATACTATTATCCCCATTAAAGTCCCTGGTGTTGATGCTGAAAGATGTTTAATCCGTATTACAGGGATTAAAAATGGGTAAAATTATTGCTATCAGTAATCAAAAAGGTGGTGTGGGTAAAACGACGACTTGCGTTAACCTTGCAGCATCACTGGCAGCAACAAAAAAACGTGTACTTCTTATTGATCTAGACCCTCAAGGTAATGCTGCTATGGGTTGTGGAGTAGATAAGGATAGAGTTATCTATTCCAGCTGTGAATTATTATTAGAAGAAGTCCCGGTATCTGAAATTCTTGTTCATAATAAAGAAATGAACCTTGATATTATTCCTGGAAACTCAGACTTAACAGCGGCAGAAGTACAATTGATGGAAACAAAAAATAGGGAAAGGAAGCTTTCTGATTCCCTATTAAAAGTCAAAAATGAATATGATTATATTTTAATTGACTGTCCTCCATCACTTAATATGCTAACAATCAATGCCATGGTTGCAGCGAATAGTTTATTGATTCCGATGCAATGTGAATATTACGCTTTAGAAGGACTATCCGATTTAATGGATACGATGAAAAACATTCAGGAAAGGCTTAATCCAACTTTACATCTTGAAGGTATACTTAGAACAATGGTAGATAACAGAAGCCTATTAACTAAAGATGTCTCCGATCAGTTATTAGAGTATTTTAAAGACCGGGTGTTTAGAACTTTTATTCCACGTAACATTCGTCTTGCAGAAGCACCCAGTCATGGATTACCTGTGATGATGTATGACAAAAATTCTCGCGGTGCGCTTGCATATATCGCACTTGCAGGTGAATTGATTAGAAAACATGAGAAAAAATAAATGGCAGTAAAGAAAAGAGGATTAGGACGTGGGTTAAATGCTCTATTAGGCGATGCAGTTAAAACAGAGCCAGATAAAACAAAAAATCAAGAGCAACATACTTTACCTATAGAATTTCTACAACGAGGAAAGTATCAGCCAAGAAAAGACATGGATCCTAAAACTTTAGGGGAACTGGCTGATTCAATCAAAGCCCAAGGTATTATTCAACCCATTGTTGTCCGCTTAATATCTGAAGATAAGTATGAGATTATTGCAGGCGAACGGCGTTGGCGCGCAGCCCAGCTAGTAGCTTTGCAAGAAGTCCCTGTCGTTATCAAAGATTACGATGACAGAACAACAATGGCGGTAACTCTTATTGAAAATATTCAACGAGAAGACTTGAATGCTCTGGAGGAATCCGAGGCATTAAAAAGACTAACCGAAGAATTTGAAATGACTCATCAGCAGGTCGCTGATTCCATTGGAAAATCTCGGGCTACTGTTTCTAATTTACTCCGTTTGCTTGATTTACACAGCGAAGTCAAACTTCTATTAGGCAAAGGCTTAATAGAAATGGGACATGCCAGAGCATTACTTTCTCTAGAGGAAAAAAAACAAATAGAAATAGCCAACAAAATTGTTGCTCAAAGGCTAACGGTTAGAGAAGTTGAAAAAATAATAAAAGAGCTTGGCAGTGAAAAAAAAGTTATTCAAAAAACTCAAGATTCTGATACTTTGCGATTACAAGAACAATTAACAGAAAAAACAGGAACAAAAGTCACCATAAACCATCAACAAAATGGAAAAGGAAAATTGGTTTTTAATTACACCAGTCTGGAAGAATTGGAAGGAATTATTGAAAGAATTCAATAAATTTTCAAGCTTAATAATGTGGATCGGATGATCCACATTTATTATTAGATTACCAAAAAGATAAAATAGGTAGACCAAGCCTATTTTTCTTGAACTTTAACGTTTACCTTTTTTTCAACATTCTCTTTAATTTGTTCTACTTTTTCTACAACTTCTTTTTCTACAGCTTTTCCCTCTTCAGGTACTGTCTTCTCAGCTTTTTCTTTTTCTTTTTCTTTTTCGGCACTTTCCGATCCCATAAGAATTGTCGCCATACAATCCATCACACTCGTTGTATAATTGCTTCGAGCGGCTACTAATTCTGCTGGAGAACCAAAAATTGTACGTAGCTCTTCAAGCATACCGCTTTTATCTTCAACTGTTCTCATAGATAACATTTTGGTATAATTCTGATAGGCTGTAAGTCTAACAGGGTCTAAAGAAAATGACCCAGGCATATTTTCTGATGACATTTTAACTACGCATTCTGTCATTTTTTCTGGCGTTATTTTGTAATCGGCGAGGTCTTTGTCAACTTTCATTTCTTCTAATACTGCTTGTTCATACGCCTCTTTATCGGCACAAGCAGTCAAAAAAAGTGCAGATGCGCAAATTAATAATATTTTTTTCATAATTTTCTTTGCTTATTGTAAATGAGTATAAGATATTTCTTCCATTGCTTGAGCAATCCATGCTTCAGCTTCTGAATTAATTTCGTTTGATTTTTTCCCTGTTGGCTCTATTATTGGCCCTATCTTAACCTGAATAGTTCCTGGATATTTTAAAAAACTATATCTGGGCCAAAATTCTCCAGCATTATGAGCCAGAGGAATAACTGGATAGCCCGATTTATGAGCCAGCATCGCACCACCGCCCTTAAACTTTTTATTTTCACCTGGTGCAGCACGAGTACCCTCAGGAAAAATAACAACCACTAATCCTTCTTTTAAGCGATCAGTCCCCTGTTTAATCAGGGAAAGTAAAGCCTCTCTTTGGCTTTCTCTGTTTATTGATACTGGTTTTAAAGTAGCCATAGCCCAACCACCAATAGGAATCCAATTTAAAGATTCTTTTAATACATTGGTTTGCATGGGTAAAAATGAGCGCAACGCTAATGTCTCCCATGCTGACTGGTGTTTGGAAAGAACAATAAAAGCTTTGTCTTTAGGCAGGTTTTCCAACCCGTCCACCTGATAATTTAATCCACAAAATATTTTAGCGCCCCACATAATAGAGGAAACCCATAACACAGATATTTTATATCGAAATGAAAAAGGGAAAAAAACACTAAAAAGTATGAGTAAACCAGCAATCGGCACAGATATAAAGATGTATATAAAAAACAAACTGGAGCCTATATACACAGCCAAAGTATTTTTATGCGGTAATGAATTTTGCTGCGTCATAAAGATTTTCAAAAATAGGGGAGGAAATATCAGGATTATTTTCCAGTGTTTCTAAACCTTTACCTGTTTTTACTAATATAGGCTTAGCCCCTACTCCTTCGTCATCCTGAATATCGGACAACTTATCGCCTACATAATAAAGATCAGATAATGGTCGGTTATATTCTTTTGAAAAAGCATTAAACATACCCGGCTGAGGCTTTCGGCAAGAGCAGTTTAAATCAGGGTCATGAGGGCAATAATATATTTTTTCTATCGCCCCCCCCTTTTCTTCAACCATTTTTTCCATCTTATGATGAATTTGAATCATTGATTCTTCATCATAAAGCCCTCGCCCGATGCCTGACTGATTAGTTATAACAATTACTTTAAAGCCCTTCTGATTAAATAATGAGATGGCTTCAAGGCTTCCTGGGATAGGCTTCCATTCTTCGGTTGATTTAATGTACCCAACGGAATCTTCATTAATAACTCCGTCACGATCTAATAAAATATAAGATTGCATTATTCTTGTAGTTTTGAAATATCCGCAATTTTAAGAAACTGCTCAGATAATACGGCCAATAAAGCTAAGCGACTAGCCCGTAATGCTAAATTATCTGTATTGACCATAACGTTATCAAAAAAAGCATCAATGTCACTTTTTAACAGTGCGAGACGAGTTAATGCTGCTTGATAGTTTTTTTGCTCTAATAAAGGTTTAATATCTCTAGCTGAATCATTCGCTGCTGATTGTAAGTTTTTTTCTTCATCTTCAATTAAACCACTGATTGAATCTGCTGCTATAGTTTTCGATTTTTTCAGGATATTAATAATACGCTTGTTAGCTGCCGCCAAACTTTGGGCTTCAGGCAACTGTCTAAAGGCTTTAACCGCTTGTAGCCGTTGCATAAAATCCAGAGGACGTGGAGGTTTTACACTTTTCACAGCCTCAAATTCATCTGCCTTATAATCATGATCTAAACAATAGCCTTTTAATCGATCAAAAACAAAACCTGTCACCAATTGCTGAGTTTTTTCTTTATCAAATTCATGTTTAAATTGGGCTAATGCACGACTAATAAGTTCAACAATATCCAGATCCAGTTTATTTTCAATAATAATTCTAAGAGAACCTAATGTTGCTCGTCTTAATGCGTAAGGGTCTTTATCACCTGTGGGGATAAGACCTACACTAAAAATACCAGATAAAGTATCAATTTTTTCAGCAATAGAAAGTATTTGTCCAGTCTTGCTTGTAGGGGTTTGGCTACCCGATTGCTTTGGAAAATACTGTTCTTCAATTGCAATGGCAACTTCATCCTCTTCATTATCGGCCAAGGCATAATAACGGCCCATAATACCTTGCAAACTGGCAAATTCACTGACCATATCCGTCATTAAATCTGTTTTTGCTAAATGGGCGGCTCGTTTGGCTAATGTGACATCAGCATTGAGTTGACTTGCAATATACTCAGCCAGTTTTTCAACTCGCCTGGTTTTATCCGCCAATGTACCTAAGGTTTTTTGAAAAACAATGGTCTCCAGACTGCTAACACGATCTTTCAGTTTTTGTTTTCTATCTTGGTTCCAAAAAAACTCAGCATCTGCTAGACGAGGCATAATAACTCGCTCATTCCCTTTTTGGATTGATTCAGGGCGACTACTTTCAATATTACTAAAAGTAATAAAATGAGGTAACAATTTCCCCTCAGCATCCTTGATAGGAAAGTATTTTTGATTGATTTGCATTGTGGTAACCAAAACTTCAATTGGCAAATCAAGAAACCGAGTATCAAAGTTACCCAACACGGGTACTGGCCATTCGTTTAAGGCTGCAATTTCTTCTAATAAATCATCTTCAATATGAGCAATACCTTTCACCGTTTTAGCAGCAGCCTTTGCTTTTTCACGAATAATGCTTTGACGCTCAGAAAAATTAGCAATGACTTTGCCTTGTTGTTTTAAAACATCCAAATATTCCTCAGCATTATTAATATCTATTTTCTGCGGCGCATGAAAACGATGACCTTGAGTTTTGTTTCCCGTTGCTAAACCAAGAATTTCAGTCTCTATCACCTCGCGGCCAAAAATTAAAATTGCCCAATGCACTGGGCGAACAAATTCTGTTTGATAACTTCCCCAACGCATTCTTTTAGCAATAGGCAATAAATGAATACTTTTACGAATAATATCAGGCACTAATTGTTCTGTCGTTAAGCCTTTAACTTCTTGTTTAAAAGCCAACCACTCGCCTTTATCCGTTTTTAGTCTGTCCAGTTTATCGACCGTTGTTCCACAACCCGTTGCAAAACCAACCGCCGCTTTACTGGGAGTTCCACCTTCTGCAAAAGCTACTTTTACTGCCGGGCCTCTTTTATCCACTACTTTATCGGGCTGAGTAGTACCCAGGTCTTTAACAATAATGGCTAAACGTCTTGGGGATGCGTATGCCTCAGCCGAAACGTAGTTCAATTCAGCATCTTTTAATCCAGCTTTTATATTACTTAACAGAGCATTACTTAGTTTTAATAAGGATTTGGGGGGTAATTCTTCACATCCTAATTCAAACAATAAATCTTTCGTTTGTGTCATGATGCCTCTCCCTGTTCCTTAACAAACATTGGAAAACCTAATGACTTCCTACGTTGATAATAAGCTTCTGCAACAGATTTAGATAAGTTTCTAACGCGTAATATAAAACGTTGTCTTTCGGTAACAGAAATAGCATGTCGAGCATCAAGCAAATTAAAGGCATGAGAAGCTTTTAAGACCATTTCATAAGCTGGCAGGGGTAAATCCTTTTCAATCAATTTTTGACACTCTGTTTCATAAGTATCAAAACAGTCGAAAAGAAAATTAACATTTGCATGGTCAAAATTGAATTTAGACATCTCAACTTCATTTTGGTGAAAGACATCACCATAAGTCACTATGCCTTGAGGACCATTTGCCCAGACCAAATCATAGACACTTTCTACCCCCTGTATATACATGGCGATACGTTCAAGCCCATAAGTTAATTCGCCACTCACAGGTTTACATTCCAGCCCACCTACTTGCTGAAAATAAGTAAACTGTGAAATCTCCATCCCATTTAACCAGACTTCCCAACCCAAACCCCAAGC
>CAZHUE010000115.1:0-8891 GCA_964535875.1 uncultured Methylomarinum sp. | reverse complement strand
GAACCGCTTCAAAGGGTGTTCTAACCTTTAATTCTCGTTTTAGACTGCCATGCCTTCGGTTAAGGTTGTAAAAGATCAAAAATTTGTCTAAATCAGCCTTTAATTCAATCTCATTGCTGTACGTGATGACTTTGATGGTCTTATCTTTAATAGTTCCATTAACCCGCTCTACCATTCCATTTGTTTTAGGGGTGTAAGGTGCAGTCAATCGATGCTCTATTTCATCTTTAATACAGGCTTTGTCAAACTCATGGTTGCCACTTGCTTTGTTAGCTTTACAGGTAAATCTGTCGGTAAATTCTGTTCCATTATCCGTCAATATATGACTGATATAAAAAGGAAAGTAGATTTTACATTCCTTAAAAAAACTCACCGCGTTAGCCGCTGTTTTATTTTCATAGGCTTTAAAATACATTAATCGAGTCGCTCGCTATGCACCCAGTACCATGCCTCGGTAATTGCTCCTGCATTACTCTATCTACATACATCCATGTGTTAGTTGAAGACAAACAAAAATCCTGCGCCAGTTGACGAACTTATTACGTGAGCGTTCCTTAGCACCACACAAATAGAAAGGTTCAATTTAAAACTCTAAAAGTATTAACTGCCAACTAGTTTTTTATTCCTTAAATGAGAAGAACCCACTTCAGGTTTAGCATAAAATGTAAGCGCACTTGGATTCTTATAAAGTTTTAAAACCTTACGCACATAATTTTGAGTTTCAGGATATGGAGGAATCGAATTATTATATCTTTTAACAGCCCCTTCACCCGCATTATAACTAGCAAGAACTAAGCTAAGGTTGGATTTAAACATCTTCATTAAATCTTTTAGATAGCGAGTTCCACCTTCTATGTTTTGCTTGGCATCAGTTCGATCACTAACACCATAACGTGCTGCAGTTGCAGGCATTAATTGCATTAACCCCACTGCGCCAGCAGAGGAAACAGCTTTTACATTATAAGCCGACTCAGTCCGAATAACGGCATGTAATAATTTTTTGTCAATTTTATACTTAGCAGCAGCTCTAGCAATAAGAGCGGAATATTTTTTTTTGTTCTTGTTAATATTTCTGTAAGGATTATTTTTTATTACTAATTTTGACTTAGACCTTGACTTTGAAGTTGATTTTGACTTTATTACTCGTTTATAACTAAGTCCTTTTTTCGGTTTATCTGTGTAAAAGACACTACCATCAGAACCAATATGTTTATAAATATCAGCACAGGTATACCCTGAATATAATACTACAACCAGCATAAGCCCTAATTTTTTCATCCAAATTATCCTTTAACATATTTTTATTAGGCTAGCCGCCTTAACTGCTTTGGCTCTTGCCTCTGTTATATTCATATCTGACGTTGCTATCGCTACGCCCATTCGTCTAGCTACATAAGCTTCTGGTTTTGCAAATAACCTGACGTCAACATCTGAATCTAGCAATGCCTCATCTAATCCTGAATATTCAACGCCTTTAGCATTTATTCCACTTAATATAACCGCGCTTGCACCTGTTTTATCTAGTTTAGTTGAAACGGGCAAACCTAAAATAGCTCTAGCATGCAAATCAAATTCTGTTTGCCTTTGCGTCACCATAGTGACCATGCCTGTATCATGTGGTCTAGGGCTAACTTCACTAAACCAAACCTCATCCCCTTTGATAAACAGCTCTACACCAAACAATCCCAAGCCACCAATTTCTTTAGTTACTTTAAAAGCAATTTCTTGAGCATTTTGTAATGCCACTGAAGTCATTTCTTGTGGTTGCCAACTTTCCCTGTAATCTCCATCTTGTTGTAAATGTCCTATCGGTTCACAAAAATAGGTATCGGCCTTCCCATCTTTATCTAAAGCACGAACTGTTAAAAGTGTGATCTCATAATCAAAATCTATCGCACCTTCAATAATCACTTTTCCGGTATCAGTTCTTCCACCTGCTTTTGCATACTCCCAAGCCTTTTCTAACTGCTCAGCAGATTTAACCATCGATTGACCTTTACCCGAAGATGACATGGTCGGTTTAATAAAACAGGGATAACCGGTAATATTATCGGCAGCTTCTTTTAATTCTTTAAAAGTTTCTGCAAAGGCATAACTTGATGTAGGCACACCAATTTTTTCAGCGGCCATGGTACGGATGCCTTCCCGATTCATTGTAAGCTGTACTGCTCTTGCATTGGGAACTACTTTTGATAATCCTTCCGCTTCTATTTCAGCTAATGCATCGGTAGCGATAGCTTCAATTTCTGGAATAATCAGGTCTGGTTTTTCTGCAGAAATTAATTTTTTAACTGCATCTCCATCTGTCATATCAATCACATAACTACGCTGTGCGATATGTTGTGCTGGTGCATTTGGGTATCTATCAACAGCGATAACTTCAACTCCATAACGCTGTAGAGAAATAGTGATTTCTTTACCTAATTCACCACTGCCAAGTAGTAAAGCTTTTGTTGCATTTGAGGTTAGTGCCGTGCCTATTTTCATTTTGTACCTTTTATAGTGTAATTATATGGAAATATAACTTACGCTTTATTTTGAATCGTTCAGATAACTCTCTATATCTTCCTTAGAAAAACCTATTTTTTTAGCTACTCTATCTGCATGGCTAATCCTTGAGATACCATCTATCAATTTGTATGTTGGCTGCTCATTTTCAAATTCAACTTGCTTTGCAACGCCCATATCTTTATCCATAAACACATCAACTAATTGATGATTATGAGTAATTAAAATCGTGTTATTACCTTTACGATAAAAGCCATCTAATACATTTGTGGAAGACTCCATCTTTTCTTCAAATGTAGTTCCTTCAGAAAGTTCATCAAGCACAATCAAGCTTTTAGCCGTGCTGTTAAAAAATATATCTTTAGTACGTTTTAACTCAGTACCAAATCGCCCTTCTCCATCATCAAGCTGGCTAATTTCAGGCGTTTGATAAAATATATTATCTGCTACACTTAATGTAGCTGACTGTGCAGGGACATAACAACCAGCTTGAGCTAACAATTGTATCTGGGTAATGGTTTTACAAAAAGCAGTTTTACCCCCACTATTTGGGCCTGTTATAAAAATCAACTTTTCTTTTTCTAATGAAATATCATTAGCCACATAACTTTCATTTTTCTTTCCTAAAATTGGATTCTTCGCATCTGTTATATTGATACTGTGAAATTCACTTTCAACCATCGTAGGTAGAACAACCGTACCAGCATATTCCTCTGAAAATTTAATATATGCAAGTAATTCATCTAATTGCCCCAAGGCATCTAATGCATCACCCAGTTCTTTTGATTTTTTAAATTCATCGCGCAATGGAATAATACAATGATCTCTATCATAAGAACCTACTACAGGAAAATATATCAATAAGCATGGAACTAAAAAAATACCCCAAATAGCAAAACTTCCTCGAGAACTCCCCAACATTCCATCAGGAAGAAACTGCATAGCACCCCATATTGAAGTTATAACTATGGCTATCAATAATGGTTTAAAAATATGAGGTTTAAAAATTGTTGCTGGTACAAAAGAGCCTTTTCGTTGTTCTTTACTTTTAAGTCCTTTCTCCGTGTTATAAACTGGCCCAACCATTAACGAATAAACCCGACTTTCAGAAAAAGTATTTATTTTGGCAAATATATCTTTAAGATACGAACTTGATGGCGATTCTGAAGAATAAATTGACTCAACAAGGTTTTGCATAAAACGTATACCACTGCGGTATTGCCGATATCCATAGCCTTCGATCTGATGTTCGCTTCTAGCAGTCCCCATAGAACCTAAAAACTCACCAAAAAGTAATAAATATAAGGATTCTTCTTTCTCAACCGAGCTAGCTACAATCTGCTCTAGGTTTTCTCTAATTGCACTACTTTCTTGTATTTCTTTAACTGCAGTCTGTTTAGCATTAATTTCATCTAGAGAATCAGATGGCTGGGCCAAGGAGCGATAGAGAACAGATTGCCCAACCAGAGTACTTGCATGATTAACAGCATCGAATAATTCATTAACTTCTATCGTATCAAATACTACTTGATCCAATACACCTTTATCTGTCGGCAGTGGTTTAGTTGATCTTACAGTTGGCCAACCCTCATTCCAGCTTTGTAAAACATTCTGTTTCATCCTCGACCTCTTAAACGTTTTATGGACATCTCTATTATTCTGACTGAGCAGGAATACACTTTAAAATGTTTGAAAAAAGACGAAGATTGCAGAGAATAGCAAGCTATTGACAAGGTTTTCAACGAAATATCGAATATTTTAAGTGTATAGATGCCTGCCATGAATTAATAGAGATGCTCTTACTTATTTGTTATTTTTGTTTTTTCTATCTAACATCCCAAAAACAATGATTGCAGAAACAACAATGCCGGACATCATAATATTTTGTTTATTTGCACCCAATAGATAAGCTGCCCCACTACCAAGCCCCATACCAACACCTGTAAAAGCAAGACTACGCATTAATCGACAAAATGGGCAATTTTTTTCATATCCTCTCATATCGCTTTTCCTCGTGAATTAATTCAACCATTAACTCAACATGCTTTTTAGAATCATTAAGTGCTGGAATATAATAATAAGATTGGCCTCCTGCTTGCAAAAAAAAATTTTTATTTTCAAATTCAATTTCTTCCAATGTTTCCAGACAATCAACTGTAAAGCCAGGACAAACTATATCTATATTTTTAACGCCCTGTTGAGGCAATGATTGCAAAACCTCAATACAATAAGGCTGTAACCATTTAGCCTTGCCAAATCGAGACTGAAATACAATTTTCCATTGCTCATCAGACAACAATAGTTTCCTTGCAATTAATTCTGCGGTTTGATTACATTGGTGAAAATAAGGATCACCCCAATCTGTCAATTTTTCTGGCAGACCATGAAAAGAGATTAATAAAAGTTCATTCCTACCATTATCAGACCAGAACTGTTTAATAGAATCTGCAATTGCACCAATATATAAAGGATGTTGATGGTACTCATTGACAAAACGTATCGAAGGGATAGACCACCATTTCATCACATATTTAATAACTTCATCATAAACGGAAGCGGTCGTCGTTGATGAATATTGAGGATATAGAGGAATAACGATCAATTCATCAATTTTATTTTTTTTATACGTGGCTAATTGTTTACGAATAGAGGGTTTTCCATACCGCATGACACAATCAATTGAATAGTGAGTATTTATAAATTGGTCATTCACTTTATCAACTAATTGTTGGGTTAAAAAAATGAGAGGAGAACCTTTTTTCTGCCAGATTTTTTGATACGCTTTTTTTGCTTTTAATGGACGAAAAGGTAACACCAGAAAATGTAGAATAACCCACCAAAGAACTCGGGGAATATTAACTACACGCGGGTCCCAAAGAAATTCCTTGAGAAATTGTCTAACTGCAAAAGTAGTAGGTGCATTCGGTGAACCCAAGTTAACTAGTAATACACCTATTTTTTTTGTTTTTGCGTTTTCACGCATCATGATTATTTAGAGTTTCTGTTAATAAGGTTTAAAAACTCCATTCGTGTGCTTCTGTCTTCTCTAAAAATTCCCGTCATCACAGAAGTTGTCATAACTGAATTCTGTTTTTCAACACCACGCATCATCATACATAAATGTTTAGCTTCAACAACAACGGCTACTCCTTTAGCTCCAATGGATAACTCAACTGCATCAGCAATCTGCTTGGTTAGTTTTTCCTGGATTTGTAAACGTCTGGCATACATATCAACAATACGTGCCAATTTGGATAGTCCTACGACTTTACCATCGGGTATGTAGGCAATATGACATTTACCGAGAAAAGGTAATAAATGATGCTCGCACAAAGAGTATAATTCAATATCTTTTACGATAACCATATCTTCTGTATCAGCTTCAAAAATTGCACCATTCAAAACTTCTTCTAAAGTTTTCTCATAACCGTTATTTAAAAACTGAAAAGCTTTAGCTGCTCGCATAGGTGTATCGACCAATCCCTCACGAGTTATATCTTCACCAATTTCTGTAATAAGTTTGGAAAAAAGTTCATCCATTGTTCCGTCTCTTTTAATAAAATAGCGGCTCAGTATATCACAGCCCTATACTGTTTAATGCTTCTAACACCAACGATTCATCAGCACCATTTTTTGATGCTTTTTCACTTAAAATTCTGCGCCATTTCCTAGCACCAGCAACGCCATGAAAAAGTCCTAAAATATGCCTTGTAATGCTGTGTAACCTTCCCCCATCAAACAAATATTGTTGAATATAAGGAATTAATTCCAAAACTACTTGCTGCCGTGTTTTGATTGGCCTTACTTCAGAAAATAGTTGGGCATCTACCTCTGCTAATAAATATGGATTGTGGTAGGCTTCTCTACCCATCATTACGCCATCAACATATTTCAATACGGTCTTTGCGCTATCCAATGAGGTGACTCCACCATTTAAAATAATATTTAATTCAGGAAAGTCTTTTTTTATTTGGTAAACCACATCATACCGCAATGGAGGTACCTCTCTATTTTGTTTAGGAGATAACCCTTTCAGCCAGGCTTTTCTTGCATGAATAATGAAAGTATTGCATCCAGCAGAAAAGACTGTAGAAATGAAATCTGTCAACTCCTGATAAGAATCTTTCTCATCTATGCCTATCCGTGATTTTATTGTTACAGGAATTGAAACAAGCTGCTGCATAGCTTGCACACAGTCAGCAACTAAATTAGGTTCTGCCATTAAACAAGCTCCGAAACGACCATTTTGAACCCTATCACTAGGACAACCAATATTCAGATTAACTTCATTATAACCAGCATCTTCAACCATTTGAGCACAACGGGCTAAATCAGAAGGATCACTCCCTCCCAATTGATAAGCAATCGGGTTTTCAGCTTTATTCAACGTTAAAAAGCGCTGCTTATCACCGTGAAGAATTGCTCCAGTTGTAACCATTTCTGTATATAACAATGCTTTGCTCGTTAAAAGGCTATGAAAATAACGGCAGTGTATATCTGTCCAATCAAGCATTGGCGCAACTGAAAATCGCCGTACCATACTATTTTGCCTAGTATCATTATCAGCTTCTTGCATATAAATCAAGTTTCCATACTGTTTAGCCATTGAAGACAAAGAAACAATGCTTCGACCTTTTGCCTTGCCCATAAATTCTTACGCAAAAACTTTAGACTAGAATTAATGCTAGGGTTACTTAAAAAACAATTAATTTTGATACGTTGACCGAGTTCATCCCAACCATATTCTTCCACCAATGCAGTAACAATCATTTTCAAAGTTACACTATGCAAAGGATCCAGGTTACGTTGTTTATTTATTTGACCCATCTATTCAACCATACTCTCGTCATTAGCCGTTTCAGCCTTTCAAATGTTTTGTGAATTCAATTTCTTTTTTACCAAATCAATATGCAACAACAAATTGTAAACTTGATCTGCGTAAGACAATGGTGTTTTAACCTTATTGACTTCATTTTCAATCTGAATTAAATCCTTGTTTAAACTTTCAACTTGTTGAGCAGAAATTTGTTGTTGATGGATCATATCGTCCACTTCCTGAAGTTCTTTGTACCATCGATAGATTTTTGATCGTATACGCCAACGATAAAGTGGCGGCATTATTTTACCAAGGGGCAATAGTAAGGCTAAAAGTGGTACAAGCATAACAATCATACGATCAATAAAAACTGCAGGCCAGAAAGGAAGATAGCGCATTAAGAATGGAGGGCCAACAGAATAGAAACGCTCTGCAACTTCATTAATAGGAAAAGCTGTAGATTGCGAAGAGGGGAAATCGCCAGCATCTGAAAAAAGACTTTTATTATGATGAATAGTATCTGCAGCTCTTAGTAACAACACGATTAAAGCTGAATTAAAATCTTCATTTATCACTAAATTAGCACTGGGGGCAAGTAAATTAATTGATTGCGATGGTAAGTTTTTTTCTAAATCGACAATACCCTCAGATAAACTAATTTTAGATAAATAGGGGAGTAGGCGTGTATAAGTATCAGCTCGAGTAAGTTCTAACAGGTTGACTTTATCACTACGAAGTAATTGTTGAACTATTTCTGAATCGCCAGATGCAACCATCATCACAGCATCACATTCTGCTTGAACGAGCGCAGCAGCTGCATCACTTGAAGATAATGGTAGTAACTGGGAAGATTGTTCTTTGATATGATTTAAATCCAATAATTCTGTCGCTAAAACACGTGTTCCACTGCCTTCTTGGCCAATAGCTATACGTAATCCGGATAGGTCTGTTATTTTTTCAACATCAACCTCTTTTCTAACAAAGATCCACAACGGTTCATAATATAAACTACCCAACGATTGTAATATCTTTTCATTATTACCTGTCCCACCCTGAATAAACGCAATATCAGCTTGTTTATCTAATAGACGGTTGATATTTTCCTTAGACCCCGAAGAATTGAGAATTTCAAGTACGATACCTTCTTTGGCTAAAGCAGTACGATATTGTTGTGCTAATTTATAGTAAGTACCCGTATCGGAGCCTGTAGTAATCACTATTTTTTTAGGCGGCGGGGGGGAAACAAATTGATAGGCCACCCAAAAACCCACAATAGTCAATAAAATTGCTGGCCCTAAAGTGATTAACAACTCTTTATAGGATTTCTTTGATTTACCTTTAAGCATTAATAAAACCTTATTTTTATAATAAACAGAGAATTTCTTGATACTATACTTCACACAACATTAGATGCAAGACTAGAGGATATTTCGGAATACGATAATTGACAAAGGTTTAGATAATCCCAATTACAAACATTAAGATTCTAGCCCATCTTCGTGACTTTTTCTTACCTAAGCCATTGATATGTTATCATCACTGGATTTTTATGACAAAAAATACATTA